>NZ_JAOPWR010000019.1 GCF_025965585.1 Pseudonocardia sp. | reverse complement strand
GGTCGAACTGGGACCCGAACGTGCCCGTGATCTGCTGGCGCGCCCGGTCCAGATCCGTATCCAGCGTGGCGGCCTTGTAGGACAGGACGAGCGGCAGCTTCGTCCGCGCCGCATCGAGGGCCGCCGCGGAGGCCGCATCGGCGGACGACGTCGTGCTGTCCTGCCAGGCGAGCACGCCGACGCCGGCACCCGCGCAGACCACGAGGGCGGCGAGCACGCCCAGCACGACCAGCCGCGTGCGCCGCGACGAAGCTTCTATCCGGCGCGACACCACACGCCCGGCCGCGACGACGCCGCGCCCGATCCGGCCGGGCGCGGCACGGAGCAGGCGGAGAGGGTTGGGGAGCGTGCGTCGCGGCTTCTCCGTCTCGGGCCCGGCCTCCTCGTCCTCGACGTCCGCCGATGCCGGCTCCGCGTCGCGCGCCTCCGCGTCGCGCGCCCCCGCGGTCTCGGCCTCCGCAGCCTCGGCCTCCGCGGTCTCGGAGGTCTCCGTCCTGGTCGTCATCTCGTCCTCGGGGTCGGTCGCGGTGCCGGTCGACGTCGCGACCGGCTTGTTCGTCGTACGGGCGTTCATCCGACGAAATCCATCGACGACACGAGCCACGAGGATCCGACCCGCGTCAGTGACGCCGCGATCCGGTAACTGCGATGCACCCCGTCGGGGACCTGCGAGTTGGTGACCGTGGCCGTCACGCTCACCAATACGACGGCGGTGTTCGAGTCGAGCTTCTCGACACCGGAGGCGGTGACCGAACCGTTGGAGCCGACCCCGCCCTGCTGCAGCACGGCCTGGAACATCGACGAATAGCCGACGAGCTGGTCGCGGAACGGACCGGTGGCCAGATCGAGCAGGGCGTTGATCCGCGACTGGGCGTTGCCGGCGCTGATCGTGGTGAGATCACTCGCCGCCTGCTCGGCCTGCGAGACGACCGCGGCGCGGTCTGCCTGCCGGTCTCCGGCCTGCACGGCCCGTACGCCGAGCAGCGCCCCGACCGCGAGCAGCACCACCAGGAGCACGGTGAGCACCGTCGCGATCGGGCCGAACCGGCGCTGGCCCGCGGCAGCCCTCGCCTCGGACGCGACGGGCGGCTCGGCGCCCCCGACGTCGCCGGCCCCGGTTGCGGGTTCCGGGTCGAGCACCGCGACGGCGCCCTCGGGGGTGGCGGGCTCCGCGGCGGGGCTCTCGATCTCGTTCTTCTCTTCGCTCATACTCGCTCCAGCCCGGCGACGAGCCACTGCCCGCCGACCTCGGTGAGGGTCACACGCACGCTGCTGTTATCGAGCCGCGGCGCGGTGAGGGTCGCGCTCGTGGTGACCTGGCTGAGGTACAGCATCGCCACCAACTTCCCGGGCTCCGCGCTGACGACGGACTTGTCGCGCACGGTCACGTGGGTGACGAACTGCTGCTTCATCGCATTGGGGGTGAGGTACTGCTGCACCAGCGTGGAGTACTCCTTGGCAAAATCACCCGTGGTCGTTGCCTGCGCCTGGCCGACCTCGACGGGCAGGGTGCGGTAGTCGAAGGTGAGCAGCTTCGGCGTCAGGTCCACCGCAGCGGCGAGGCCATCGGTACGGGCCTGCTCGGTCTGGGCGGCGGTTCGCCACTGCAGCCCGGCCACCACGATTACCGCCGCGAGCAGCACGACCACCGCCGCGAGGACGACGGTAGGCCAGGGGCGCCGGGCCTCGGGCTTCGAATCCGCCGGCGGGGTCACCACCATCGTCTCGTTGGCGGTCTCGTTCGTGCTCTCGAGCTCGGTCGTGGCTTCCACGTCGGTCGCCTCCTTGGACGTCGCGGCGGTCACGGGACGAAGTCCAGCTTCGCGACGAGCCAGTTGCCGCTCGCCGCATCGCGCTGCAGCCCGAGCACCATCCGGTACTGCCGGGGCTCGCCCTGCGGTGTCTCGGTGTTCTTCACCAGCCCCACGGCGCTGACGAGCACCGTCGCCTGGTCGCCCGAGAGGGTCCGGACACCGGCCTCGCTGATCGTGCCCGTTGCGTTCACCTCTGCCTGGTCCACAACCGTGCCGAACTGGTCGCCCTCGGCGACCACCTGCTGCTTGAACTCGCCAGTCGAGGCGTCCTCGAGGCGCTGCAGCGCGGCCTTGGCGGTGGCCGGGTCGATAGTGAGCAGGTTGACCACCGTCTGCCGCGCCACGGCGAGGGCAGCGGTCTCATCGTCGCGCTGCTCGGCCTCGGTCCGGGTCTGGATCACGAGCCACACCAGCGCGGCGACGAGGAGGACGGCCGCCCCGCCGAGCACAAGATGGATCCGTCGCCCCGGCAACCGGACCGACCGGATCCAGGACGGGAGCCGGCGCGACAGCCCGCCCGGACGTCGCCGTTGCTCCCGCTTCCTCTTGGTCCGTCCGGATGTGGGCGCAGCGGCGTCAACGGACCGTTCACGGGTTTCGGTCTCGGTCATCGAGACTCCAGACTGTCGGGGAGGTGGGGCAGGACGACAGGTCAGGGCGCGGGGACACCCATCGGGGCCAGGATCAGGGAGCGCCAGTCCGAACCACCGGGGGCCGGTGGCGTCGAACCACCGAGCAGGTAGGACTTGCCGTTGGGCCCGATGAAGAACCCCGTCCCCAGATCGTAGGGGGTGGAGACCTCCGTTCCGGCCACGTCCAGCGGCGTGGTCGCGGCGTCGGAAGGCCGGGGTACCGAGGTCGGCAGGCCGGCGGCCACCTTCATCATGGTGTCGATGCCGGCGTCCTCGGCGGCCTTGGCCTCCTCCGGGGTCTGGAAGTCCAGACCGCACCCCGACGCATCCTTGGACCGCAGGTCGCCGTTGGGGCACGGGCTGTTGCGGGTGCCACGGACACCGATCGGCGAATCGGCGGGCTCATCGCAGAAGGCGTTCGCCGCCGGCCGCGCCGGCGACAGGTCCGAAGGATCGCGCTGCTGCTCGACAAAGCCTTGTGTACAAGGCTGAGGATCGTTGACCACGGCCTTGAAGTTCAGGTATGCGGCGTCGGGGATGGGCGCGCGCTGGATGACGCTCTGCATGTCGTTGATCGTCGTCGGGAGCACCGTGATGATCTGGGCGATGTTCGGCAGGTACACCTTGGCCACCTGGCCGACGGCGGTGAGGTTGGCCAGCAGATCGGGCAGCGTAGGCCGGATCTGGTTCACGAGCTGGTCCGCCTCGCCGGTGAGGGCCGGGGTCTTCTCGATCGTGCCCCGGAGCGCCGGGTCCGAGTCGCGTAGCTGCTGGGTGAACGTGGCCAGGTCGCCCGAGAAAGACCGCACGTCGCCCTCCGTCCGCTGCTGGGTGGCGAGCACCGGTTGCAGGTCGTCGATCAGCCTGCGGGTCGGGTCGATGTTGGCGTCCGCGGTGGTGAGCAGCGAACCCCCCGAATCGAGCAACCGTTGCAGGTCTCCTGACGTGCCGGTCAGCCCGGTGCTCAGCTCGTTGACCGTGGTGTTCAGGGAATCGGCCGGAAGGGTGCCGACGAACCCGTTGAGGTTGGACAGCAGGTTCGCCACCGGCACCGGCAGGGTCACCTGGGATGCCGGTACGAGCGCCCCGGCTGCGAGCATCGGCCCGGCGCTCTGCGTGGGCTCGAAGTTGAGGTACTGCTCACCGATGGCCGACACGCTGCGGACCTCGACGTCCGATCCCGCTGGGATCTCCGTGCCGTTGTCGATGGCCAGGTCGGCCCGGACGCCGGTGCCGTTCAGCACGATGTCCGAGACCTGGCCGACCGGCACCCCGCGCAGGGATACGACGGCGCGCGGATAGAGGCCACCGGTGTCGGGCAGCGCGACGGAGACGTTGTAGCGCCCGAAGCCGAGCACCGACGGCAGTTGGATGTAGGCGACCGACGCGTACCCGACCGCGACGACGGTGACGATTACGAAGGCCAGTACCTGGAATCTCGTGAACCGGTCGAGCATCAGTTACCGCCTCCGAGGAGTCCGCCGAGGAGACCCGGCTTGGCCGGGGGAGTCGTCGTCGCTGGTGCGCCGCTCCCCTGGCCCTGCTGGCCGACGGGGCCCGGGGCCACCGGGAGAAGCGGGAGCGACGGCGGCGGGACGGCGGGCAGCTGGGACGGCAGCTTCAGCGGATCGCCGCCGGTGATGCCCCCGCCCAGCGGTGGCAGTGTGCCGAGCGGCATCCCGGCCGTCCCACCCGGGAAGCCCACCCCGAAGTTGCGGGCGAGCACCGTCGGGTCGAGGTCGACGGTGATGAAGAGATTGCCGTAGTCGCCCTTGATGACGGTCGGGAAGGTCGTGTTCGAGGGGAACGGGAAGGTGCCGATCTCCGACATCGACTGCGTCAGGTTGTTGCCGGAATCAGCCAGCTCCTGCAATGCGGGCTGCAGGTCGTGCAGGTTGCCGATGAGATCGTCCTTCGACCCGTTGATCACCCGAGTCGCCACGTCCCCAAGCTGGGACAGGGCGTCGAGCCCGTTCACCAACTGCACCCGGTTCTGCTCAAGCGCGTTCACCCCGCCAGGAATGGTGTTGAGCGCCGTGTCGAGGGTCTTGTTCTGCAGAGCCAGCTCGCCTGCCAGCCGGTTGAGACCGTCGATCGCGCTGACGATGTTGGCTTTCTGCGCGTCAAGCGTCCCCGCAAACGTCTGCAGGTTGCCGATCAGGCCGCGGAAGTCGCCCTCCCGACCGGCCAGGGCGGCGTTGAGCTCCGTGGTAATCGTCTTGATCTGAGCCAGGCCACCGCCGTTCAGCACCGTGGACGCTGCGGCGAGGACCTCTTCGGTCTCCGGATAGCGCGAGGTACGCGCCAGCGGGATCGTGTCTCCGCTGCGCAGCGTCCCCACCGGTGGCTCCGTTGTGGGGGCGTCGAGTTCCAGGTACTCCGCACCGAGCAGGCTCTTCTGCCCGATACGCGCCGTCACGTTCGCCGGTAGGGTGACGTCCGGGCGCAACGAGACGGTCAGGTCGGCCTTCCAGTCGTCGAATACGATCGACGTGATCGTCCCGACCGTCACGTCCGCGACCTTGACCTCGGCGTTGGGCACGAGGTTCGTCACCTCGGCCATCTGCACGGCCACCGTGTAGCCGCCGTCCCCGGTTCCGGATCGAAAGGGCAAGGGGATGGACTGGATCGGGTCCGTGCTGCACCCGGTTACCAACGCGAGCACGATACCGGCGCCGACCATCAGTCGTGGCAACCGCTTCATCAGTTACCTCCGGGGGCCAACAGCGAGGTCAGCTGCGGCGGGTCGGACTTGGCTCTGTCCGCGGGCGGAGCGAGCGTCGGGTTCTGGGGAGGCGCCACGCCGTCGCCGGCGTTGATCTGGTTGCTTCCGCCGTCGCGCTGGATCGGGTTGGCTCGGACCGGAACGACGTCCATCTTCGCGAGATCGGCGAGCGGCCCGACAGCCTGCTTGCACTGGTCGGGCGTCCCACCCACGCTGAAGATCGCGCCGCACAGGAACTGCGCCGGGTCACGCAGGTTGGTCAGCGCGAAGGCACCCGTAATCGAGCCGCTGAACGGGTCGTAGATGTTCTGGAAGTTCGAGATCGCGGTGGGCGCCTTCTGCAGGATGTCGGCCAGTGCCTGCCGGTTGTCCGCCAGCGTCTGCGACACCTGCTTCAACCCGTCGAGGTCCCCCGAGAGCTGGTTGCGGTTGTCCCGGATGAACGCCCCGATCTTCTGTACCGACGAGTCGAGGGTGTCGAGCATCGTGGCCAGGTCGCCGCTGCTGTCGGCGAGGGTCCCCGAGACCTGCGCCAGCCGGGTGTTGAACTGACCGACTTGCTGGTCCGATTCGGCGAGCGCGGTGACCAGCGTCTGGAGGTTGCGGACAGTCCCGAACAGGTCATCACGCCCGTCGGAGAGCGTGCCGACAGCCTGCGACAGCGACTCGATCGTGGCGTGCAGGTCACTGCCGTTGCCCTGGAGGTTGGCGGCGGTCGTGTTGAGCAGCCGCGTCACCGAGCCGTCCTTGTTCGCGCCCTGCGGGCCGAGCGCGGAGCTGAGCTGGTTGAGCTGGTTCACGATCTGACCCCACTCGACCGGGACGACGGTGCGGTCCACGTCGATCACGGCACCGTCAGCGAGCCGTGGACCGGCGGACCTGGCGGGGGCGAGCTGAACGAACCGGCCCGAGACCAGCGTGGGCGCGAGGATGGCGGCGCCGGCGTCGGCCGGGATGGGCGCGTCCGCGTCGTAGTGCAGGTCGACCCGCACCTTGTTCTTCTCAGGCGTGATGGAGTCGATCGCGCCGATCTGAACGCCCATCAGCTTCACGGGGTCGCCCGGGTAGACGTTGACGACCTGGGTGAAGTACACGGTCGCGCTCTTCTCGGACCCCGGCTTGAGCACGGCGAAGGCCACGCCGCCCAGCAGCAGGACGGCGACCACCGCGCCCACCCAGGGGAACAGTCGTGTGCCGATCACTTGCCCTGCCCCAGCAGTGTCGGGACCACCGGCGCGAGGTTGGTCGGCGGCAGGTCCGGAATGAGCGCGAAGAACCAGGGACCTCCGCCCACTGCCTCGCCGAGCGAGCCCGCATAGATTTTGGCGCCCTGGATGGACGCCCCGATGTTCGCGCTCTGCCGATTGAGCAGGTCGAGCACCTGGTGCAGTTGGTCGAGCGCGGGGCCGAGCTGCTTCTGGTTGTCCGCGACCAGGCCGTTGAGTTGGTTGATCGTGGCGGTCACGTTCACCAGCAGCTCCTGGATCGCATCGCGGCGCTGGTTGAGTTCGTCGAGCAGCACGTTGCCGTCGGTCAGCAGGGTGACGAGCTTGCCGCTGCGCTCGGCCAACAGACCGGTCACCACGTCGGAGTTGGACAGCAGGTCGCGCAGGGACTGATCCCGCGCGGCGATCGTCTGCGACAACCGGCTGACGCCGCTCAACGCCGACTTCAGCTCGGGCGGGGTGTTCGCGAACGTGTCGGCGATCGTGTTGAACGAATCCGACAGCTGGGGCTTGTTCAGATCGGAGGACACGCTCGCGAAGTCCCCCAGAGCTTGGGAGATGTCATAGGGCGCCTGGGTGTGGTCGAGACCGATGGTCGCGCCGGAGCGCAGCTGGCCGTTGCCGGCCGGCATCAGCGCGAGGAACTTCGTCCCCAGCGCGGTCGCCGATTTGATCGCGGCGCGGGTGTCGGTGCCGAGATCCCCGGCGTCCGACATCGAGAAGTCGATCGCCACTGCGTCGTTCTGGATACGGATGGCGTTCACCGTACCGACCGGCACCCCGGCGACCCGCACGTCGTCACCGGTCTTGAGGTTCCCGGCGTCCGAGAACAGCGCGGTGTAGGAGCTCTCTGTGAACGACCGGACGACGTTGCCGGCGTTGAAGATGCCGAATCCCAGCACCACGATGGCGATGACGCCCGCGATGCCGACCTTGATCGGGTCCCGTTCTCGGAAGCTGCGTTTCAGAACTGGCACCGCTTGACCTCACTGCTGATCATCGGCGTGGTCACGACTTGCCCCGTCGGGGACTTGAGCCGTAGCTGCACACCGCAGATGTAGAACTGGAATGCGGACGAGTAGGCACCGACGCGTCCGAGCACCTGGTAGTAGCCGGGGAACCTCGACAGGTCGTTCTCGAGCGTGGGCCTGTCCGCGTTGAGCACGGTGGACAGCCGGTTCACCTGGTAGACGGTGCCCGCGATGTCGGGCCGCGCATCCTGGAGCAGATCGCTGATCGAGCCGGTCAGGTCGTCGATGCCCTGGATCGAGCGTCCGATCCGAGTGCGGTCGGCGGCCAGGCCGGACACGAGCGTCTCGAGGTTGTCCACCAGTGACTGCAGTTGCTGGCCGTTGGAGCGCAGCGTGCCGAGGACCGTGTTGAGGTTGTCGATCAGCTGCCCCATCGCCTTGTCCCGGTCGGCCAGTGTGCCGGTCAACGACCCGATACTGCCCAGCAGGTCCTGGATCGACCCTCCCTCACCCTGCAGCACGGCGATCAGACTGGACGACAGCTGGTTGAACTGGTCCGGCGCCAGCCCCTGCAGCAACGGCGCGAACCCGTTCGTGAGCTCGTCGAGATCCAGTGCCGGATGGGTGTTCGCCAGCGGGATGATCGCCCCCGGCGCCAGCGGCTCGGCGGCACCGGGTCCCTCGGTCAGCGACAGATATCGGTCACCGATGAGATTCTTGTACTTCACCGCCACCTGCGTGCCCGCGGTCATTGGCACGTTGGTGGCCGTGCTGAACACGACCCGCGCGGTGTGGTCCGGGTTGAGCGAGACCGACGCGACCCTGCCGACGGCGACACCCGCCGCCCGAACGTCCTGACCCGGCTTGAGCTGGGACACGTCGGTGAACTCGGCGACGTAGGTGTTCTGCCCTGGCGGCGTGCCGTAGAGGGCGGCAACGATCACCCCACCGACCAAGGCGGTGATAACGACAAAGACCACTGATCCGATCAGCGAACGACGGAGGTTCATCCCCCGATCCCCCTCCCCGCGTCGCCGAACAGCAGCGCGGGCAACGGAGGACGCTTCGCCACCACCGCGTCCGACCTGCTGTCGTAGCTGGGCGTTCCGTCGTCGAAGTTCACATGGGGGTAGGGGTTGTCGCCGGGCCGGTACTGCAACGGGCCGCCGTAGCAGCTCGGGTCCTCGTTGGCGTCGGTCTTCGGCAGGTCCTGCGGGTACTTGTAGCCGGCGCTGCCGGGGAGGAACGAGGTGAAGGTGTGGATGCCCGGGTACTCGCCGCCGATCACAGGCTCGATGTCCTTGCGAAGCTGGTTCGCCGAGGCGAACAGACACGGGAACATCGGCGAGTATCGCGCGAGAAGCGCACTTGTCGGACGCAGCGTGCTCAACGTGGTGATCAGTCCGTCGCCGTTGTCGTTCAGCAACGTCTTCCCGTCCTTCGACATGGTGATCAGTTGCGCGAGCAGGTTCGACACCGCCGACTTCTCGTCCACCAGCGTCCCCGAGGTGACCGAGAGGTTGTCGAGCACCCTGAGCAGGTCCGGTGCGGCGTCGGCGAGGTTGTCGGTGACGTCCGCAGCGCTGCCGAGGTCGCTGCCCAGCGCGGGCAGGCTCGGGTTGAGCTTCTCCAGGTACTGGTTCAGCTGCACCGCCGTGGCTCCCAGCCTGTCACCGCGGCCGTTCAGCGCCACCGACAGCGCACCGAGCGCGCTGTTCAGCTTCGCGACGTCAACGTGCTGGAGCAGCGTCAGCAGCCCGTCGAGCACGGTCTGGACCTCGGTCGACTCGCCGCCGCCCGCCTCGATCACGGCGCCGTCCGTGACGTGGCTCCGGCTCGGCACGGCCGGGGGGACGAGCTGCACGAACTTCGTACCGAAGGCCGTCGGGGCCGTGATGGAGGCGGCCACGTTGGCCGGGATCTGATCGATCATGTCGGGGTTGAACGCCACCTTCAGTGACGAGCCGTCGCTCACCTCGGACACCTCGCGCACCTTGCCCACGACGATGCCGTGCAGCGTGACATCCGATCCGGGAGCCATCAGGAGCCCCGCCCGGTCCGCCCGCACCGTCGCATCCACGGCCGGCGTGAAGACCTGGTTGAACGATCCGATGGTCGCCAGCACCAGGGCGACCACGACGCCGATCGTCGCCAGGCCCATCAGCCTGTACTTCGCCGCCGCGGTCATCGCGAGATGTGGAGCGAGTCGGAGTTGCCGTACAGAACTAGCGTCAGCGCGAACAGCGTGAACAGCACGAGCACGAGCGACAGCCGCACCGAACTCCCGACGGCTCGGCCGACACCGGCGGGGCCGCCGGCGGCGTGGAAGCCGTAGTAGCAGTGGATCGACACGATCACCACGGACATCGCGAGAACCTGCAGGTAGGAGTTCACGATGTCGCCGGGCACCAGGAACGTGGAGAAGTAGTGGTCGTAGGACCCCGAGGACAGGCCGTAGAACACCACCGAGGTCAGCTTCGTCATGCCGTAGGAGACGAACAGCGAGATCGCGTAGAGCGGCGTGATCGCGATGAGCCCGGCGATGATCCGGGTGGTGACCAGGAACGGCACCGGCGGGACGGCCATGACCTCCAGCGCGTCGATCTCCTCGCTGATGCGCCTCGCCCCCAGCTCAGCGGTGATGCCGGCCCCGACCGTCGCGACCAGCGCCACCGCTGCGATGGCCGGGGCCGCGATCCGGGTGTTGACGTACGCGGAGACGAAGCCGGTCAGCACCTCGACACCGACGTTGTTCAATGCCGTGTAGCCCTGGATTGCGACCTCGACCCCCGTGCTCGCTGTCATGAACGCGACGATCACCGCCGTGCCGCCGACGAGAGCGAGCCCTCCGGTGCCGAAACTGACCGCGGCGAGCTGGCGCACGATCTCGCGCTTGTAGCGCGTGAATGTCAACGGGGCGAGGCCGTACGCCCGCCCGTAGAAGCCGATCTGCCGACCGAGGCCCTCGAGGGCATCGCCCGAGGCCGATACGACCTTGAACGCTTTCACGACGAGAGCAGTCCCAACTGGAGGAAGATCAACGACAGCAGCGTGTTGAAGATGAAGAGCACAACGAAGGCGAGCACGACCGTCTGGTTGACCGCGTCGCCGACGCCCTTCGGGCCGCCGGCGGCACTGAGACCGCGGAAGCAGCCCACCAGTCCTGCCCCGAGCCCGAAGACAGCGGCCTTGGTCTGGCTGAGCACGAAGTCGGTGGTGCCGGTCAGCAGCGTGAAGCTCGCGGTGAACTGCCCTGCCGACGAGCCCTGGACCGGCACCGCGAAGACGTAGCCGACCGCCACGCCGACGATGCAGACCACGCAGTTGAGCCCGACGGCAACCACCACCGACGCCAGCACGCGCGGTAGCACCAGGCGCTGGATCGGGTCGATGCCCAGTACCTCCATCGCGTCGATCTCCTCGCGGATCTTCCGGGCGCCCAGGTCGGCGCAGATGGCCGTCGAGCCGGCGCCGGCCACGACCAGCACGCTCGCGATCGGCCCGATCTCGCGGATGACGGCGAGTCCGACTGCCGCGCCTGCGTAGTCGATGGCTCCGATCTCGACCAGGAGCGTGTTGAGGATGAAGATCGTGAACCCGACGAACGGGATCGTCAGCATCACCGCGGGGACGATTGACACGCCCGAGATGAACGCGATCTGCTGCACGAACTCACGCCAGTGGAACGGGCGCTTCCCCACCGCACGCGCGGTGTCCAGCGTCATGGCGACGAAGGCGCCTACCGGTTTCATCACCCCGGCGGCAGAGATCACCGCCACTCAGACCACCGGTCCCGGGCGCCCACCATCGACTTCTCCATCGAAGCTCCATCCGTGCACTGGCCTGTGATGGAGCTAACGAGAGGACTCAGCTGGAGGTGACGCTATCCGGAATAACATCTATCTAATTCTGACGGCGCGGCCTTCCACCTGCATGTTTGAGGTGCTCGACCACTCTCCCGAGGTGCAGTTGAGCCCTGGCCACGTCGCCCGCGATGATCGACTCGATGAACTCGACGTGTGCTTCCTGCCACCACTCGGTGCCGCCACGCGCCGGGCTCGCGATACCGCCCGGAGCCATCGCCAGCTCGGCGACCGTGTTGATGAACAGCTCGAGCACCTTGTTGCCCGCGAGCCGGGCGATCTCGAGGTGGATGTGGGCGACGTCGAGGACCGACGCAGATCGGTTCCACTTCACCAGCGCGCGGAGGCGCTCGGCCCCCGCGGCGTCGATCGTGGCCGCGAGGCTCGCCACGGCCGTCTGCTCGAACGCGCACCATGCGTCGAACAGCTCGGCCCGGTCAACACCGGTGCGCTCCAGGTAGAGCCGTGCCACGTCGGTGACCATCTGGCGGTCAGGCGCAATGACGAACATCCCGCCGCCGGGACCGCGGCGTGACCGTGCTATACCGCGCGCGGTGAGGATGCGGGAGGCCTCACGGATGGCGGCGACTCCCACGCCGAAGCGCTCGGTCAACTCGGACTCGGACCCGAGTGCGAAGCCGACGGGCCAGCCCATGGCCCGGATCTCCTGCTCGAGCCGTTGGGCCACCTGCGCCCCAAGGGTCGTCGCCGGACCGTCACCAGCCGCACGCCCACGCTGCTCCCTCGGCACGTCAGCCACCTTCCGTCCACGGACTGCCCTGCCCGTCCTCACAATCCTCCGGTGGGCCGGGCATCCTTGCCCCGTGACGGACGACGAGGCGAGCCGGCCGGAGGACGGCCCGCACGCCGAGGACCCTGGCGAGCAGGTCCGGCTCGGCCCGCTGATCGAGCCGCTCGAGGCGCTCCGCCGGGGTGAGTGGACCAACCCCGGCGGACAGGCGCCGGTGCGCGAGGCGATCGACACGATCGTGCTGGGCGCGCCCCGCCGGTACACGTGGCAGAGGTTCGTCGAGCTCACCGGGCTCGACGACGAGCAGGCCCGCGCCCACTGGCGTGCGATCGGCTTCCCGCAGATCGAAGACGACGATGCTCCGTTCACCGACCACGACGTCGAGAGCGCCCGGCTCATGTCGACGTTCACCGAACTGGGGATCCTCCCAGCCGAGGTGACAGAGGCCGTGGCCCGCGCGATGGCGCAGTCGATGTCGCGGCTCGCCGAATGGCAGGTCGACATGCTGTTGCGGCTGCTCGTGGGCGAGCGCTTCGCCGACCTCTCCCCCCGCCAGGCGCTCCGGCTCACAACCGCGGCGATCCCTCTGCTCGAGCAGGCCCAGACCTACGTATGGCGCCAGCACCTCGAGGCATCCGTCTCGCGACTGCTGTTGCGGCTGGAGTCCGATGACGTGACGGCCGCCGGAACCGTGCTCGCGGTCGGGTTCGCGGACATGGTCGGCTTCACGCACGCCACCCGCGAGCTCACCGCCACCCAGCTCGCCGCACTGCTCGAGCGCTTCGAGTCGAGCACCGCGGGCGTGGTCGCCGACGGCCGGGGCCGCATCGTCAAGACCGTGGGCGATGAGGTGCTGTTCGTTGCCGACGACGTCACCGACATGGCGGCCATCGCCATAGCACTCCAGGAGCGAGTGCGCTCCGAGCCAGACCTCCCCGGCCTGCACATCGGGCTCGCGCTCGGCGACGTGCTGGTCCGGTACGGCGACGTGTTCGGGGAACCGGTGAACATCGCTGCCCGCCTGACGTCGCGCTCCGCGCCGAACGAGATCCTCGTCGACGCCCGCGCGGCATGGGCATTGGCGACGGACACGCGGTTCGCGCTGACGGCAGTGGACCCCGTCGACGTCCAGGGCTACCAGCATCTCGAGTGCTGGCGGCTCGGCGCACGACCGAGGGCGCGCCACTAGCCTGACGCGGTGCCACGCACGGCGAAGCCTCCGGACCCGGCGGAGCGGGAGCGCATCCTGCAGGCCGCCGTCGCGGTGCTCGGCGAGGTCGGCCCGCTGGCGGCCAAGCAGTCGCAGATCGCCGCCCGCGCCGGGGTCGCCTACGGCACGCTCTACCGGCACTTCCGCGACCGCAACAGCGTCCTGCTCGCGGCCCTGCTGGACCAATCCCACCGAGTGGAGCAGGTCTGGGAAGCGGCGAGCACGATCGCGGACCCCGACGAACGGATCCTGCGCATCTGCACCGCTCCCCTGACCCGGATCGCCGATGTGCCGGGCCTGCGGGCCACGCTGAGCACAGGATCGGGCGGGCCGGCCGCGATCGACAGCGGACCCGCCGAGGTGGCGCGACTCGTGGGGATCGGCGAGAGCCTGCTCCGGCAGGCCATCGCGGAGGCCGTCGCCGGCGGGGCGTTCGCCGGGCTGCCCGAG
>NZ_JAOPWR010000468.1 GCF_025965585.1 Pseudonocardia sp. | reverse complement strand
AAGTTCTCCGACTTCGGAAACATCATCCTCAACACCGACAGCTACAAGCATTCGCACCACGTGCTGTACCCGCCGGGAACGGAATACGTATCGAGCTATATCGAGTCGCGTGGCGGCCCTTACCCCGCCCACCTGTTCGTCGGGCTGCAGGCGTTCATCAAGGAGTACCTGCTCAAGCCGATCACGCTCGAGGACATCGACGAAGCCGAGATCGTCACGCGGCAGCACAAGATCCCGTTCAATCGGGATGGCTGGCTGGGCATCCTCAACGAGTACGACGGCTACCTGCCGCTCGAGATCGAGGCCCTGCCCGAGGGCACGGTGCTGCCGGTGCGCAACGCGCTCGTCCAGATCATCAACACCGACCCGAAGTACTTCTGGCTCACCAGCTTCGTCGAGACGCCGCTGCTGCGGTCGGTCTGGTACCCCACGTCGGTGGGCACCCTGAGCTGGCTGTCCAAGCAGATCATCAGGCAGGCCATCGAGAGGACCTCCGACCACCCGGAGATCATCCGCGACCTGCTGCACGACTACGGCGCCCGTGGGGTCAGCTCCCAGCAGTCGGCTGGGCTGGGCGGGCTCGCGCACCTGGTGAACTTCGAACAGACCGACACCATCTCCGGCTCGCTCGCCGCGCAGCGCTACTACAACGCGGTCGCGCCGGGCGCCTCCGGACCCAACTCCGAGCACTCGACGATGACGGCGTGGGGCCGGGAGAACGAGTCGGCCGCCTACGCGAACGCGATCAACAAGTACCGCGGCTGGCCGGTCGTCGTCATCGTGGCCGATTCCTACGACCTCGACAACGCGGTGCACAACATCTTCGGCAGGGAGCTCAAGGAGCTCGTCGACAACCACACCGGCACCGTGTTCGTGCGGCCCGACTCGGGAGAGCCCGTCTCGGTCGTGGCCGACACCATCGAGGGCCTCTTCGAGCACTACGGCTACATCGAGAACAGCAAGGGCTACAAGGTGTTGCCCGACCAGATCCGGGTGTGCCAGGGAGACGGCATCACCCTCGAGAGCCTGCGCGCGATCTACGAGGAGCTCGACCGGCGCAAGCTCGCCGCCGACAACGTCTACTTCGGAATGGGCGGTGGCCTGCTGCAGCACATCAACCGCGACTCGCTGCACTTCGCGCAGAAGGCCAACGCGGTGCGGATCAACGGTGAGTGGGTCGACATCTGGAAGAGCCCCAACGGGGTGGACCTCAAGGCCTCCAAGCGCGGGCGGCTCGCCGTGCGCCAGGTCGACGGGCGCTACGAGACCGTCGCCAAGGACGCGGTCCCGGCCGAGGAGAACCTGCTCCAGCCGGTGTACCGGAACGGGAAGCTGCTGCGGCGGTGGGACTTCCTCGACCTGATCGAGCGCAGCGAGCGGACGGTCCCGCAGGAGTACTACGCCTCCGTCATCGCCCCGCAGGAACAGGCCGCGGCGCCGCTCCCGGTCGCCGGGACCTGACCGCCCACAAGCCGAGTCGCCCCGGCGCGGGCTCGTCGTACCGGCATCGGCACGACGAGCCCGCCCGGTGCGGGACAGGAGTCCACCCATGGCATCCCCACCGACACACGGTGTCATCCCCGCTCTCGACCTGTGCGGCCTCGACGATGTTCTCCGTCTCGTCGAGGCGACCACCGGCATCGACGGCGTCGTCGGGTACAAGGTCAGCCAGACCACGGTGCTCGAGATCGGGCTGGTCGAGGCGGTGTGCGCCCTGCGCACCGTCACCGCGCTGCCGCTCTACTACGACCACCAGAAGGCCGGCCTCGACGTCCCGTCGAACGGGCCCGCGTTCGCCTCGGCCGTCGGGTCGGCCGGGGTGGACGGTGTGATCGTCTTCCCGATCGCCGGGCCCACGGCGGTGCGGCGTTTCGTCCGTGGCGCGCTGGACCACGGCGTCCGCCCGATCGTCGGCGCCGCGCTGCCGCTGCCCGACTTCACCGTCTCCGGCGGTGGCTGGGTCGCCGACGACGTGCTCCCCCGGGTCGCGGAACTCGCACTGGCCGAGGGTGCCCGCGACGTCATCGTCCCGGCTCACGATCCGGAGCAGGTCACCGCGGTGACCGCCGCGCTGAGCGAGCGCGAGCCCGACCTGACGTTCTTCCTGCCCGGGATCGGCGCGCTCGGCGGGGCCATCCCGGACGCTTTCGGCGCGGTCCGCGGTCCGCGGTCCTACGCGATCGTCGGGCGCGCGATCTACGCCGATCCCGATCCCGCCGAGGCCACCCGCCGGCTGGCGGGCGAGGCACTGGCCTTCGCGGCCGTCGCCCCCTGAGCAGACCAGAGAAGGAGCAGACCATGTCCGAACTGTTCGACCGCGAGCTGCTGGAACAGGCCGCGGAGGTGTTGCGCCGCGCCCAACAGCTCGGGGTGCGCATCGCCACCGCCGAGACGGTGACCGGGGGGCTCGTCGCGGCCGCCCTGACCTCGGTCTCGGGTGCTTCCACCGTGTTCGAGCGAGGTTTCGTGCTTTACCACAGCTCGGCCAAGGCCGTCGGGCTCGGCGTCGAGCCCGAGGTCTCCGCCGAGCACGGGATGGTCAGTGCCGCGGTGACCGAAGGACTGGCCGCCGGGGTCATCGAGCACTCCACCGCCGGCGCCGGTGTCGCGCTCACCGGATATGCCGGCCCCACGGGCGGCAACGCCGTCGATCCCGTGGGGACGGTCTACACCTCCGCCCTGCACCGCGGCGGGAAGGTCGTCACCGAACGCCACGTCTTCGACGGCGACCGCACCGAGGTGAAGCTGCAGGCCGTCGAGGTGGCGCTGCGTCTGCTGGGCGACCAGCTGCGCGAGGCGTGACCGGCCGGTGACCGCACTGCACCTGTTCGACATGGACGGGACGCTGCTGCGCGGGAGCAGCGCGAGCCTGGAGATCGGGCGTCGGATCGGGCGGCTCGCCGACATCGAGGAACTCGAGACCGCCTCGGCGAGCGGCCGGATCGACAACATCGGCTTCGCCAGAGCGTGCCACCCGATCTGGCAGACCATCAGCGACAGCGACATCGACGCCGCATTCCACAGCTCACCGTGGTTGGAGGGGGTCGCCGAGGTCTGGGCCGACATCGCCGCCCGGGGAGAGCACTCGGCGGTGATCTCGATGTCGCCGCTGTTCTTCGTGCGCAGGTTACTCGGCTGGGGAGTCGGTACCGCGCACGCCACAGACATCGCGATCGGCGGGCCCCTGGACCCGACGGCGGTGCTGACCACGGAGTCGAAGGTGACCGTCGCCCGCGGGCTGCTCGCCCGTCACGGCCTGACCTCCGCCGACTGCGTGGCCTACGGTGACTCACGCTCGGACATGGAGCTGTTCCGGGCGCTGCGCCACACCGTCGCGGTCAACGGGGACGCGCAGATCCGGGCGCTGGCGAGTGTCACCTACGACGGCACCGACCTGCGGGCCGCCTACCGCCGAGGCAGGGCGCTGCTGGCAGCCCGGACGTCGTACGAGGAGATCGGATGAGCACGGCTCGGCGGATGTTGCTCGTCGGAGGCCGTGGGTACCCCGAGCTGACCGAGCAGGTCGCCAAGCACGTGGACGTGTCGATCACGCCGCAGGTGGTGCACGACTTCGCGAACGGCGAGATCTTCGTCCGGTTCGAGGAGTCGGTGCGCGGTGCGGACGTGTTCGTGGTGCAGTCGGTCGGCCCGGTGCCGAACAAGAACCTGGTCGAGACGCTGATCATCGCCAGGGCCATCGAGCAGATCGTCGAGGACGGCTCCGTCACCTCGCTGTTCGAGCGCTGAGCCGTGCCACGCATCAGAACGCCGACATTGACGTCCAGCTCCGGCATCAGGTTGTCTTCGGGGATGGTCGAGCTCCCGTTCCTGTGGCTCACCTTGCGACGTCACGTCGACCTGCACCGCTCCGCCAGCGCACTGTGTCGGGATACCCGCTGCCCGTGTAGGACCCCGTGGCGCCCGGAGACCCAGTGCTACCCAATGACCCCCCGACCCCACCCGCGGGATCGGCCACCACAATCCGGATCCGGCTCCTGGTCGAGCTCGAGTTGACCTCCGACGATGCCCGGTCGTCGACACCGCGGATCGAGGAGGCCGTCGACACCGCCCTGAGCACGTTGCCCGACACCGTGCCCGACATCCGCGGGACGACCGTGTCGGTGCTCGGCCCCCCGCACATCACCTCCTCGGTACGGGGAGTGTTCGACCTGAACAGCCGGGAGCTCGTCGTCGACGGCGCGGCGGCCAGGCTCACCCCGCGCGAGGCCGCCGTCCTGGCGTACCTCGTGCAACGTCGCGACGACGCCGTGTCGCGGGAGGAACTCCGTGACGCCCTCGACGACGCCGACGGTTCGCTCGGGCCCCGGGCGGTCGACGTGATCCTCTCCCGGCTGCGCGCGAAGCTGCCCTGGCTACCCGCGCCGCTGGTCACGGTCCGCGGCGTCGGCTACCGCTACGAGCCGTCGGCACAGTTCGTCGTCATCGACGTCTGGCCGTGACGACGGCCGCCCGCCGACGACCCAGACCTGGTGGGGCGCCGCGAGGAACCACCTGGATCCCACGATCAACCCGGCAACGCTCGTGGCCACCGCACTGAAGACCGCGACGCCCCGCAGATCGCCCCGCTCGGCCGGCCCCGGCCGTCGGACGGGCGATCTGCACCAGTCTGCTGGCTGCTCGGCGGTGCAGCGCTCTACGGTCGGGGCTCTACCGGAGTGTCGCGCAGGCTGGCGATCAGTGCGGCTACGCCGCCGCCCGCCACGCGCACGACTCGCCGCACGGGGACGCGTATGAGTGCCTGTCTCGGCCTGCAGGCCCGCTGGTCGACACCGCGATCACTGACGACTCCGACGCGGAACCGCTCGCGCCGGACGCCGTCGATGCGCCTGACGTCCGCGCAGCATGCCGAACTGGACCCATACTTTCCCCTCCAAGGGGTGCAAACCAAAGCACAGGTCGACCACCGGCAGGTAACGCTTCCGGCAAGCCGTGCTGGATCTTCTTCAGCGCGAGGGCGTCGGCCGGGCGGATCGCGATCTGCGTGAACGTCAGGTCGCGTGCGGCCACACGTGGCGCTTGACACAGCAGGGGCGCTCGATAACTATGCGCTCTGTCACTGCCATCCGCTGGAGCGGTCGAACGGTCACCGGCCTCGTGGAGTCCTTCACGCCGCAGCTGTTCGCTGAGCTACACCGCTCCCCCAGGACCGACGACGACGTACGGGGACGAGGTCAGAATGACGCAGGGACAGTCAATGGTTCGCAAGCTGTCGGTCGTACTGGACGGGTACTCCTACCTGGAGTGCCCACGATGGCGAGACGGGCGCCTGTGGGTCTCGGACTTCTACACCAATCAGGTCGTGGCGACCGACGGTCGCGGCAGTACCGAGGTCATCGCCGAGGTTCCCGGCCAGCCGTCCGGCCTGGGGTTCCTTCCCGACGGACGCGCACTCATCGTCTCGATGCGCGATCACCGCATCCTGGTGCGTGACGATGCCGGTCAGTTGAGTGAGCATGCTGATCTGTCCGGAGCTGTGTCCGGCATGCCCAATGACATGGTCGTCGACGAGTCCGGACGCGCCTTCGTAGGCGACTTCGGGTTCGACCTCATGGGCGGCGCGCCGCTGCGCTACGCCACGCTCACCCGGGTCGATCCGGACGGGACCGTCACCACGGTGGCCGAGGACCTGGGGTTCCCCAACGGCATGGTGATCCTGCCCGGCGGTGTGCTCCTCGTCGCCGAGACGTTCGCCGGGCGGATCACCGCCTTTGACATCGGCGAGGACGGTGGGCTGAGCAACCGACGGGTATGGGCGCAGTTCGGCGAGACACCGCAGACCGATGATGTGGGCGACGCCGTCGAACGGCTCCAGGTCGGTCCCGACGGCATCTGCGCGGATGCGGAGGGGGCGATCTGGGTGGCCGACGCGCTCCACGCCCGCGTGATCCGGGTCCGGGAGGGCGGCGAGATCGTCGATGAGATCCCGACCGGGACGGGAGTCTTCGCCTGCATGCTCGGCGGCGAGGACGGCCGCACCCTGTTCCTGTGTGCTGCGCCCTCGTTCGCAGAGCACGAGCGTCGCCCGGTCCGCGAAGCCCAGCTCCTGGCGGTCGAGGTCGACGTCCCGCACGGTGGTCTGCCGTAGACCGTCTGACCGTGACTCCTTCAGGCGGTGGCGTTGGACCTCCGCGCGTCCCCTTACCACCCGATCTGCGAAATGGAGGACCCATGGAGGTGTCCTGCGCTTTCCCGACCGCCCTGGACTCGCCGGACAACATCGCGTTGGCCGAGCGGCTGGGCTACGACCGAGCCTGGGTCTACGACACACCGCAACAGAGCCCGGACGTGTGGATGGCTCTCGCGCTGGCTGCCGAGCGGACCGAGCGGATCGGGCTCGGCCCCGGTGTGCTGGTTCCCAGCCTGCGTCATCCGATGGTCAACGCCGCCGCGACCGCCACCCTCGCCGCGCTCGCCCCGGGCCGCGTCGCGATTGCTTTCGGAACCGGCTTCACCGGCCGTCGTGCCATGGGGTACGGCGCGATCACGTGGGCGTTCATGGACTCCTACATCCGCGCCTACCGCGGGCTTCTCCGCGGCGAGGTGATCGAGTGGGAGGGCGCCCAGATGCAGATGCTGCATCCCGACGGACACGCCCCGGCCCGACCGGTCGATGTCCCGATTCTCGTGGGTGCGCTCGGCCCCAAGGGGCACAAGGTGGCCAGTGAGCTCGGGGACGGCCTGTACGTGACTCTGCAGCTGCCGGAGTTCATGAGCGAGTACTCGTGGGTGCCGTACCTGGCGTGGGGCACGGTGCTCGACGAGGGGGAGGCCTTCGACTCCGAGCACGCCCGTGTCGCGGGCGGTCCTGGCTGGGCGTTGGCCTACCACGGCGCCTACGAGTTCGGCGGGCCGGACGCGGTGCGCGAACTTCCGGGTGGCCCGGAGTGGATGGACGTCGTGGAGAAGACGCCCCCCGAGCAGCGGCATCTCATGCTTCACGCCGGCCACTGCGTCGAGCTCAACGCGGCGGATCAGGCGGCGTGGGATGCGGGCGGCCACGTGATCCTGCAGGAGGCGACGATCACCGGGACTCGCGACCAGGTCCGGCGCCGCCTGGACGACCTCGCCGCGAAGGGGGTCACCGAGATCGTGTTCCAGCCGTGCGGGCCCGACATCGGGTCGGAGCTGGAGAGGTTCTACGAGGCAGCGTCCGCCTGAGACGGGTCGAGATGAGGGCGCCGGCGCCCGGGACCGACGACGAGGCCGACGTCACCTGGAGGTGACGTCGGCCTGCCCCGTGGCCGGATCAGTCGCGTACGGACGCGGTCGTCGCCCCCGCGACGGCCGGACGGACCGCGCCCCTGTCCGGGGCCGGCGGCGCACTGGTGAGCATCGCGAGCGCGAGACCCGCGTAGAACTCCCCGAGCTGCTCGGGGCTGTCCGAGCCTTCGACCCGGTACCACCGGACCGGGTCGATGGCCAGCGCGATGATGCCGCGCACCACACGCTTGACGTCGATCGGCACGAACACCCCGTCCTCGATGCCGCCGGCGACCGCCTCGCGATAGACGCGGGTGGTGGTCCGACGGATCTCGCGGATCGCCGCGTAGTCCTCCGGCGTCAGATTCGCCAGCTCGTACTGCGCCACCTCGCCGCCACGTGGTACCGGGCGTTCCATGACACGTGCCGGTAGACCACGTTCCAGATCCGTTCCACCGGGTTGCCGTGGTCGACCTCCCTCAGGGCGTCGAGGGCCTTCTCATGGGCGGTGCGGGCGACCTCCATCAGGATCGCCTCCTTGGACGGAAAGTGGACGTACATCGCCGCCGGACTCAAGCCCGCGCCTC
>NZ_JAOPWR010000463.1 GCF_025965585.1 Pseudonocardia sp. | reverse complement strand
GCCGCAGGCCGCACCTCAGCGCCGTCCGCAGCGGCCGCCGCCCGTGCGCCGGTCCACGGCCCCCGACGACGGCGTCCCGCTGCCGCCCGAGCCGGAGCCGGAGGAGGCCCCGCCGGACGACGAGGAGTCGATGCTCGCCGAGGCCGCCTCCGCCACCGCCACGCCGACGGCCCGCCGGGATCCCGAGGAGGCCGCCATCGAGCTGCTCACCACGCAGCTCGGGGCGCGAGCGATCGACCAGCGCTGAACGTCACGCCGGTACGATTCGTCCCAGGCCGCGTGGCCACCACACCGGGGGTGAGATCCATGTCGGTCGACAGCCTGCTCCAGACCATTCCGCCGCTGCTCGTCTACCTGATCGTCGGCGGCGTCATCGGGATCGAGAGTCTGGGCATCCCGTTGCCCGGCGAGATCGTTCTGGTCAGCGCCGCGTTGCTGTCCTCGCGCCACGAGCTGGCCGTGTCGCCGCTGTGGATCGCGGTGGCGGGCAGCGCCGGGGCGATCGTCGGCGACTCGGTCGGGTACGCCATCGGCCACCGGTACGGCCGGTCGCTGTTCGACCGGCTGGGCAGACGGTTCCCCAAGCACTTCGGGCCGCGGAACGTGAACTTCGCCGAGAGCGTCTTCACCCGCTGGGGTGTGTTCGCGGTGTTCTTCGGGCGGTTCATCGCCCTGCTCCGGATCTTCTCCGGCCCGCTCGCCGGGGCGCTGAAGATGCACTACCCGAAGTTCCTCGCGGCCAACGCACTCGGTGGCATCACCTGGGCCGCGGGCACCACGTTCGCCGTCTACTACCTGGGCGTCGTGGCCGAGACCTGGCTCAGCCGCTTCTCCTACATCGGGCTGGGCCTTGCGGTCGTCGCCGGCCTGCTGATCGGCGTCGTGATCAAGCGCAAGACCGAGAAGATGGCGGACAAGTACGCCGAGGAGCAGGGCCAGGCCTAGCGGCTCCGCAGGAACGCCAGGATGCCCGCCGCGATCGCGGAGGCGTAGCGCTCGCGTCCCGGCGCCGACGACACGAGCGTCGCCTCGGCGGCGTTGCGCATGTTGGCGCACTCGACGAGCACCGTGGGCACGGTGGCGAGGTTGAGCCCGGCCAGGTCCCTGCGCGGCGACAGCCCGTCGTGCCCGATGTAGTCGGAGTCGCGGAACCCGCCGGCGCGCATCGCGTCGCGGACGGCGACGCCGAGCACATGGGCCGGTCCGGACTGCACCGCGTTGAGGGGCGGGTCGGAGTAGGCGACGTGGAAGCCGCTGTTGCCGGCCGCCGAGCCGTCGGCGTGGATCGAGACCACGGCCGCCGCCCCCGCCTGTGCCCCGGCCCGCCCGCGCACGTCCACGCAGGGCCCCACGCCGTTGTCGTCGGGCCGGGTCATCACGACGCGGACTCCCGCGGCCACGAGCTTCGCCCGGACGCGGGTCGCGACGTCGAAGTTGAACGCGTGCTCGGAGTAGTCGGCGTTCGTGGCGGTGCCGGTGGAGTTGCACGGCTTCGTGCCGTCCCGCCCGTCGGGCACCGGCCGGTTGATCGCCGCGGGGTCCTGGCCGTTGCGGCCGTTGTGGCCCGGGTCGAGCACCACGGTCTGTGCGGTCGCCCCACGGGGCGCCGGAGCGGGTGCCGCCGCCGAGGGTGTCGCCGGCGTGACGGATGTGGCCGGGGCCGTCGCGGCCGTCGTGACGACGGACGTGGGGAGCACGGTCGCGCTCGTGGACGAGGGGCCGGGGGTAGTGGGGGCCGTGGCGCAGCCCGCGAGGATCGTGGCCAGCACGGCCCCGCAGACCCCCCCGCGGACGGCGGCGTGACGGGCGGTGCGCACGGGCCACAGCCTGTCACGGCTACGCTGGGCCCTGGAGCCGCCGCGCGGGACGCGGCGGGTACGACATGCGAGGAGACCGCTGGTGCAACCGGGTCAGCCCGACATGCAGATGATCCTGCAGCAGGCGCAGAAGATGCAGGAGCAGCTCATGGCCGCGCAGGCCGAGCTGGCCGCCGCCGAGGTCACGGGGCAGGCCGGCAACGGCCTCGTCCAGGTGACGATGACCGCGGCGCAGGAGGTGCGCGCCGTGCGCATCGACCCGAAGGTCGTCGACCCCGACGACGTCGAGACCCTGCAGGACCTGCTCGTCGGCGCGCTCCAGGACGCGGCGCAGGCCGCGGCGCAGCTGCAGCAGGACAAGATGGGTCCGCTGACCGGGGGCCTCGGCCTCCCCGGCATCGGCTAGGACGTGTTCGAGGGACCGGTCCAGGACCTGATCGACGAGCTGGGCCGGCTGCCGGGCGTGGGGCCGAAGAGCGCGCAGCGCATCGCGTTCCACCTGCTGGCCGCCGACCCCGCCGACGTGTCGCGGCTGCAGGACGTGCTGCAGAAGGTCAAGCAGGGCGTGATGTTCTGCGACCTGTGCGGCAACGTGTCCGAGAACCAGCGCTGCCGCTACTGCGCCGACGCCCGTCGCGACCCGACCATCGTCTGTGTGGTCGAGGAGCCCAAGGATGTGCTGGCCGTGGAGCGCACGCGGGAGTTCAAGGGGCGCTACCACGTGCTCGGCGGGGCGCTGGACCCGTTGGCCGGCGTGGGCCCGGACTCGCTGCGCATCCGCGAGCTGCTGGCCCGGCTCGGTGGCACGGGGCCGGCCCAGGACGAGACGGACATCGCCGAGGTGATCATCGCGACCGACCCCAACACGGAGGGCGAGGCCACCGCCACCTACCTGGTGCGGCTGCTGCGTGACTTCCCGGGGCTGTCGGTCACGCGGCTGGCGAGCGGCCTGCCGATGGGCGGCGACCTGGAGTTCGCCGACGAGCTCACGCTGGGCCGCGCCCTGTCCGGCCGCCGCGCCCTGTAGGCGCGGCGACCGGATGTCGGTGCGGACACCCCTCGGAACCGGGCCGGTCTAGTCGTCCTCGACGTCGTGCCAGGAGGCGTGGATCTGGTGCTGGCGTGACTCCCAGCGAGCCCGCCGTTCGGCGGCGACCTCGCGCCAGGTCGGCGCGTTCAGCGCGTCGACGATGCCGACGACGATCGCGATCAGGACGATGATCCCGACGCCGACGGCGATCCCGACGACCGCCCCGATCATGGCGACCACCTGCTCCGGCGGACCGCCGCGCGGCCGCTCTTCCCGTCGCCGCTGCCGAACCTCGTGCTGGAGATCGTCATCATCGAGCTCCTTTCCCGTTGTACGACACACGCCGGCTGGTGGCCGGACGAGGTGGATCCCGGTGCCTGCCGGGACGGGGCGCGCCTGCTCCGGATGACGGAGGGCGCGTGGAGGCGGGACGTGCGAGCAGGCGCGGGATCCGGGTGCACCGCGGCCTCCTCTCGGGATGCCGACCGGTCGGTGTGGTGACTACCACCACACTCCGGCAGATGCTTAGATTGCCTCAAGACAGTGCCTCATGCAATTGCAAAAGAGCGTCGCTGTAACGAATCACCCACCCGCAGTAGCGGACGACGGGCCGGGAGGGGTCATGGCTGCACCGCAGAGTCCGGTCGGCTCCCGGCGACGGCTGGGGGCGGAGCTGCGACGCCTGCGCCTGAAGACCGGCCTCACGCTCGACGACGTGGCTGAGCGGATGACCTGCTCCACGTCGAAGATCTCGCGGCTGGAGACGGGCAAGGGCGTGCCGAAGATCCCGGACGTCCGCGAGCTCATGCGGATCTACGGGGTCGCATCCGACACAGAGCGCGACATGCTCGTGCGGCTCGTGCACGACGGCCGCGGGCAGGGCTGGTGGGAGTCCTACGTCGAGGGCGTCCAGCCGGAGCGGTTCGTCATGGACAGCCCCGGCCGGTACGCGGCGCTGGAGACCGAGGCCACCACGGTGCGCGCCTTCGAGGTGTCGTGGCTGCACGGGCTGCTGCAGTCGCCGGAGTACGCGCGGGTGCTGCTCGAGGCGGTCCTCGCCGACGACCACGACGCCGGCGAGATCGACCGGCTCGTCGAGATGCGGGTGCGACGGCAGCAGGCCCTCGCGGACCGCGAACCCCCCCTGCGACTGGACGTCGTCCTCGACGAAGCCGTGCTCGCGCGGACCGTCGCGCTGCCCGGGATCGGCCGGGAGGCGTTGCAGTTCGTGCTCGACCTCAGCGCACGACCCAACATCGTGGTCCGGGTGCTGCCGTTCGGCGCCGGCCTGCACCGGTCCCAGGCCGGTTCGTTCGTGGTCCTGGAGTACCCGGTCGAGGTGGGCGCCGACGTCGTCTACATCGAGGGTCACGCGGGGGAGACCTACCTCGAAGGGGACTCCGATGTGGACCTGTATAAAGACGTCCTCAACGACGCCTCCGCCCGCGCGCTCGACCCCGGCGCTTCCCGCGAGCTGATCCGTCGTTACCAGGACACGCGTTCCCCCGGAAAGGCTCGCCTGTGATCGAGTTCAGGACCAGCAGCTTCTGTGACGCCGGCGGTTGCGTCGAGGTCGGCCGCGGTGCCGACGGGTCGTTCACCGTGCGTGACACCAAGGACCCCGGGCGTCGCGACACGCTGCGGTTCACCACCCAGGAGTGGGACGCGTTCGTCAAGGGCGTCAAGGCCGGGGAGTTCGACCCCGCCTGAGCCGCCCGCGTGTCGCACCGCGACACGACGGTTCGTGGCGCAACCGTGATGCGGCCGCGCGCCGTGCTGATCCCTCCACCACTAGCGTCGGCGGATCTCCGAAGGGGAACCCCGGGTGAGGTCGCCGTCCCGGGTGGTGCCACCCTCGTCGATCACCGGGTCGGCTGGGGAGGGGGGACGGTGCTGCTCGAGGTGCGTGATCTGCGTGTCGTCTTCCGCAGGAGGGGGCTGCCGGACTCGGTCGCCGTCGACGGCGTCGACTTCGACGTGCCGGCCGGGCAGGTGGTCGGGCTCGTGGGGGAGTCCGGCAGCGGCCGGTCGGCCACGGCCATGGCCGTCATGCGGCAGCTGCCCCGCCGTGGCGTCGAGGTCACCGGGCGGGTGCTGCTCGACGGCGTCGATCTGCTGACGCTGTCCGAGGCGGAGATGCGGGCGCGCCGCGGCCGGGACCTGTCGATGGTGCTGCACAACCCGCGCTCGGCGCTGAACCCCGTGATCCCGCTGGGGCCGCAGCTGACGGGGGCGCTGCGCCGGCACGGCGGGATGGCCAAGGCCCCCGCGCGACGGGCGGCCGTGGAGCTGCTCGACCGCGTCGGGCTCGCCGACCCGCGGCGCGGCCTGGACGCCTACCCCCACCAGCTCACCGGCAGCGCCCGCAGCCGGGCGCTCATCGCCGTGGCAGCGGCTGGCCGGCCGCGGCTCCTGGTGGCCGACGAGCCCACCACCGCGCTGGACGTCACCACGCAGGCGCAGATCCTGCAGCTGCTGCGCGAGGTGGTCCGCGAGACGGGCGCCGCGCTGCTGATGACCACCCCCGACCTCGGGGTCGTCGCCGGCACGTGCGAGACCGTCAACGTGCTCTACAGCGGCCGGATCGTCGAGCGGGCCCAGCGTCACCGCCTCTTCGGCACGCCCCGCCACCCCTACACGCACGGGTTGCTGGGGGCGATCCCGCGCCTGGACGGCCCGCCGGCCGCCGCCCTCGGCACGATCCACGGAACGGGACGGGACGGCCTGCCCTGGGCGGGCGCCTGCGCGTTCGCGCCGCGCTGCCCCCGGGCCCTGCCGCGGTGCGGTGAGGTCTCGCCCGCCGTCGACACCAGCGGCGGACGGTTGCTGCGTTGCCACAACCCCGTTCCGGCGAGCGCCGAGTGACCGCGGCCGACCTGCCGCTCCTCGACGTGCGCGGCCTCGTGGCACCCGCCGAGGGCAGACGGCTGCTGCACCGCGGCGGTCCGGTCCTGCGTCCGGAGGGCGTGTCGTTGCAGGTCGGGCGCGGCGAGACCTACGGCGTGGTCGGGGAGTCCGGGAGCGGTGCGTCGGCGATGGCGCGCGCGATCGTGCAGGCCGGGAACACCGCGGGCCGGGTCCTGCTCGACGGCGTGGAGGTCGCCGAGCTCGACCCGGTGCAGCGACGCCGCCGGCTCCGCCTGCTCGGGTCCGCCGGGGACGGGCGCCGACAGCCGTGGTCCTCGCTCGTCGACGACATGCGCGCGGCCGGGATCGCCGATCCCGAGTCCCGGGTGCCCGAGCTCGCCGACGCCGTCGAGCTGCCGGCCACCGTGCTGCACCGCCCGGAGAGCGAGCTGCCGGACGGGCAGCGCCGCCGCGTCGCCGTGGCCCGGGCGGTGTGCACGGGACCGGACCTCGTCGTGGCCGACGATCCCACCGCCGGCCTGGACGTCACGGTCGCGGCGCAGCTGCTCGACCTGCTGGGCCGGTTGAAGGCCGACCTCGGGCTCACCTACCTCCTCGTCGCGCGCGATCTCGGCGTCGTGCGGCACCTGAGCGACCGGGTCGGCGTGATGTACCTCGGCGCCGTCGTCGAGGAGGCCCCGGCACGGGCGCTCTACCGGGGCCCCTGGCACCCGTACACGCGCGCGCTGCTGTCGGCGGTGCCCGTGCCGGACCCGGAGGTGGAGGACCGCCGGGAGCGGATCCTGCTCGTCGGGGACCCCCCTACGGCGACGCCCGGTGGATGCGCCTTCCATCCGCGCTGCCCGTGGATCCGTCCGGGACGGTGCCAGGACGAGGGCCCGCTGCTGCGTGCCCTGCCCGGAGCGGCCCCGGGCCACGTGGTGGCGTGCCACCACGCGGAGGACCTCGACGGAGCCGT
The DNA here is from genome assembly GCF_025965585.1 of Pseudonocardia sp. GTDB lineage: Bacteria > Actinomycetota > Actinomycetes > Mycobacteriales > Pseudonocardiaceae > Pseudonocardia. The sequence continues at coordinate 8,001 of NZ_JAOPWR010000463.1, read as the reverse complement.
CGCCGCGAACGAGCCCGGTGCGCCCGCGGAGAACCCCGGTCAGTGACCGGCGACTACACAGCGTCCGTTCGGCCCCACCCGGGATCACCCGGTCGCACGTATCCAGGGTTTATCGCCTGCCCTCATACCTGGAACAGAGGAAAGGCGCCACATGTTTTCGCACTGCTGGGTTACGGTCTCCCCTCTGCGGGTGCCGCGGAGACCACGGCATCAGGGAAGGCTGAGTGGATCCGAGCGAGGTGGCAGCGACCGTACGTCGGGCGGCCGCCGGGGACAAGACGGCCTGGGACGAGCTCGTCGTGGACTTCAGCCGGATGCTCTGGGGCGTGGCGTCGACCTACCGGCTGGGCCGGGCCGACACGGCGGAGGTCGTGCAGACCACCTGGCTGCGGCTGGTGGAGAACCTCGGCAAGATCGACCGGCCCGAGGCCGTCGGGGGCTGGCTGGTGACCACGGCCCGGCGCGAGGCCCTGCGGACGCTCCGGCTGCGCGGGCGGGAGCTGACCACCGACGACGAGGCCCAGCTCGACCGGGAGACCGCGCAGGAGCCGTCACCGGGCCCGGAGGAGCGGGCGATCACCACCGACCGGAACCGGAGGCTCTGGAGCGCGTTCGAGCTGCTGCCGGACAACTGCCGGACGCTGCTGCGGCTGCTGGTGGTGGACACGCCCCCGTACGCGCGGGTGGCGGCCACGCTGGACATGCCGGTCGGCAGCATCGGGCCCACTCGTGCACGCTGTCTGGACAAGCTGCGACGACTGCTGGCGAGGGACGACCCGACCGCTGGCGACGGGGGGTTCTGACATGACCGGACCCGTCGAGCGTGCCGATGACGACGTGCTGCTCGGCCAGCTCGGGGAGGCACTGCGCATGTACGACGAGCCACCGGCCGATGTCGTCACCGCCGCCAAGGACCTCTTCACCTGGCGGACCATCGACGCGGAGCTCGCCGCGTTGACCTTCGACTCCCTGCTCGACGACGAGCGGGCTGCGGTGCGGTCGACCAGCGCGCCTCCGCGGGTGCTCACGTTCGAGGCGCACGGCCTCACCGTGGAGCTGGAGGTCGAGACGGGCCCGGCCGGGCGGCGGCTGCTGGGGCAGCTGGTGCCCCCGGTCGTCGGTGAGCTGGATCTGGACACCGCGGCCGGGACGCAGCGTGTCTCCGTCGACGAGATGGGCCGGTTCGTCGCAGATCTTCCGGACGAACCGCAGCGGATCGTCCTGCGGCTCACGGCGGGCCCGAGCGTCGTCACGATGGTCGCAGTTCTCTGAGAAGTGCCCGCCGGGCGTATCAGCGGGAGGTGGACGGCGCTCAGGCCAGCGGCGGCGGAGTGCGACCACGAGGAGCGACCATGACCGTGTACGAACCGGAGTACGGCCCGAGCGGTACGAGCAGCGGCAACCAGATCGTGATCGACTCGAGGGATCTCAGGCCGATCCGTGCCGAGCTCACGTCGCTCGGGATCGAGGTGACCTCGACCGATCAGATCCCCGAGCTATCGGTCGTGATGATCACCCTGGCCGACCTGGGAAAGGCCGCCTCCCTCGCGGAGGCCGTCGGGGTGCGGAAGGTCGTGGCCCGCAGGACCGGGCGTGTGGTGCCGTCGAACCTGGACGTCCTGACGACGATGCTCAGGCGCAGCTTCAAGGACCTCTACGACCGGGAACCGCGGATGGGCAAGAACCGGGACATGGAGGTGGTGGGCGGTCTCCCGCACTGGGCTGCCGCCACCCTGCCGGAGCCGATCGAGCCGACACGCGACCAGTTCCCGCTGCTTCCTCGCACGCAAGGGATGGACGAGCGGGTCAAGGTCGGTGTGCTCGACACTGCGATGTACGCCAACCAGGATCTCGTCGACCGCTACCACAGCGACGACGTCGTGCCCGACCAGCAGCCTCGGCCCACCTGGGCCGGCCACGCCACGTTCCTCGTCGGCCGGATCCTGCTCCGAGCTCCCGACGCGGATATCGAGGTTCGTCAGGTGCTGGGCGGCGAGTACGGCACGGCGACGGCCTGGGAGCTCGCTCGCGCGATGGCGTCCTTCCTCGGGTCCGGCGTGCAGGTGCTGAACCTCTCGCTCGGATGCTTCACCGTCGACGACGAGCCGCCGTTCCTGCTGGCCCGCGCGGTGGAGCGACTCTCGGCCGAGATGCTCGTCGTCGCTGCCGCGGGCAACCACGGGCAGAAGTCCTACCCGATGCCCGCGCTCGACGAGAACGGGAAGCCGCTCTGGCGTCCGGAGCCGCTGAGCCCGTCGTCCCCGATGTGGCCGGCGGCCCTCGACGGGGTCGTGTCGGTCGGCGCGGCGAACGTCCGACGCTACGACGGTGGCGTCACCATGAGCCCGGCCGACTTCACCCCGGTGAACGTCCCGTGGATCGAGCTCTGGGCCCCCGGGGTCGACGTGATCAGCACCTACCTGGACGGGGACGTCACCGCGCAGACCTGGACGTGGAAGGACGACGGCAGCATTTCGCCTCCTGAGAAGTTCGAGCGGAAGTTCGCAGGGTTCGCCAGATGGAGCGGTACGTCGATGTCCGCCGCTGACGTCACGGGTGAGATCGCCGAGGTCGCCAAGGGCGACATCGGGGTGCGGGAGGCCTACCGCCGGATCTCCGCGCGTCGAGGGGGCCCGGACGAGCCGTTCGACGTCCGCCCCTGGATCTGAGCGCCGACACTCAGGCCGGGACCGCCACCGCGCGTTCCCGCGACGGCGGTTCCGGCGAGGGGGCCCGCAGCGACCACTCCGAGCCCAGGCACACGAACCCGGCGGCGGCGGCCACGGCCGAGTGGTCGTCCTGGTCGACGTGTGCCTGGGCCTCGGCGAGGGCGGCGCCGGACGTCCGGCCCGAGCGCAGCAGCTCGTGGAACCGCACCATCAGCGGCGTGGTCTCGGCGTCGGGCACGGGTATCACCGAGGCCACGACCTGCTGTGTGCCGTGGGCGAGGAACGTGGCGGTCAGCCCGAGCAGCTCGTCGCCGGCGGTGACCGCCGCGCGGCCCACGTGGCAGGCCGAGAGCACGACCAGCTCGGGGGCACGGCCCACGTGTTCGAGGTCGTAGACGGTCAGCGGGCCGTCGTCGAGGTGTATCGCCGAGAACAGCGGGTTGGTGGGGTGCACGTCGCCGTGGGCAGCGATGTGGGCCAGCCGGACCCCGTCGAGTGCGCGGGACAGCGTGGCCGCGGTGGCGTCACCACCGACGATCGGGGCCACGCCGTGGAGACCGGCCACCGCTCGTGCCTCGGCGTCCGCCCCCGGCAGGCCCGGCCCGGCGGCGACGGTGATGCCGGTTCCGTTCCGCTGTGCCCGGTCGGCCGCGCACCACAGCGCGGCCGACGGCGCCACACCCACAGGGCGGCCCGCGCACGAGGGCAGCACGGACCACGGCAGGGACTGCAGCGGCCCGGTGGGCACGAGGACGAGGGTGCGGTCGCCGATCGACCGGGCGAGGGGGCCGAGCACCAGCTCGTCGAGCCGTGACGCCGCATCCCGCAGCAGCTGACGGGCGGCCTGTCGGCTCTGCGTGCCCGCGCTCTGCCGGGACATCCGCCGCAGCGCGAACGGGATCCGGTCGATGAGGTCGGTGACGGGCGCCAGCTCGCCGAGGCCGTGCAGCGAGATCCGCCCGCCCACCGCCGTGACGGCGAACAGCAGCGTGCCCGCGGTGAAGAACTCCACGAGCGCCGACTCGCCGAGCGCGGCGGCGATGTGTGCGGCCGGCACCGGTGTGTGCAGCGGACCGGTCGCGTCCGCGGGGAGAACGCGAGTGCGGTCGCGCACCGTTCGTTCCAGCTCGAGTCTGCGCTGCACCAGCCGGGCAGTCGGCCGCCCCGCGACGAGAGCGGCCTCGATCGCCCGCACCGTGGCCCGCAGCTCGCCCAGGGACTGGGCCAGCTCGGGATCGTCGGGCGGCCGGATCGGGCGCAGCAACAGGTGGCTCGCCCGGCCCTCCTCGGCCCACTCCAGCACCCGGGCGGGTCTGGCGTCCGACAGCGCCATGGCCAGCCCGAGCTCCGCGAGCTCGACGCGGTGTCCCGACGCGTGGGCGCGCAGGTCGGTGGCTCCGAAGGTGGCGCGGTGCTCGTCGATCACGCGCAGGCCGCGGCGCACGGCGATCCGCGCGCCGCGGCGGTTGCCGTTCGTCTCCCGCAGCAGTGCCTCCGCGTACCAGGCCCGGGCGCGGAGCACGACGTGTCCACGGGTGCGGGAGCGGGCGGCGATCCCGAGCAGGCGCTTGGCCTCGGCCCGCTCGCCCAGGGCCAGGGCCAGCCTGCCGGCCATCACCCGCGTCTCCAGCGCCGGCACCAGCCAGCGCGCGGCGCCGAGCGACTCCGCGAGCCCGGTCAGCTCCGTGATCCCCCCGGGCGGCGGTTCGCCGATCGTGCCGCGGACCTTGGCGACGACGAACCGTCCGAGCAGCGCCCAGCCCGGGCGCTGCTGGCGCTCGAACTCGTGGACGGCGCGTCCGGCCTGGTCGATCGCCTGCTCGTGCCGTCCGGAGACGGCGGCCGTCTGGGCCAGCAGCAGCCGGACCTCGGGCAGCGTGAGGTGCCTCCCGCTGCCCTCCACCAGCTCCACGGCCTGCTCCGCGGCGTCGCGCGCCTCGTCCACCAGGAACGCCGACAGCAGGAGCTGGCTGCGGTCGGTCAGAACCTCACCGAGGTCGGAGCCGAGCTTGCGGAAGCACTCCTCCGCCCGGTGCAGGTGGTCCAACGCCACCGGGACGTCGCCGCGCATGCCCGCGACCCATCCGATGTTCTGCTGGCAGAACGCGACCGACAGCTCCAGCCCGAGGAGCCGGCACAGGCGCTCGGCCTCGCGGAGATCGGCCTCGGCCGGGCCGAACTCGTTGCGGTACGCGTGGCTCAGACCGCGGTTGCTCAGCGCCCGCCACAACCGGGGCAGGTCCTCGGCGCGCCGCAGGACGGGGAGCGCGCGCTGGTAGGCGACCATCGCCTCGTCGTGCCGGCCGAGCTGGCTCAGCAGCACGCCTCGCTGGGCCGTCGCCCTGGCCTGGCGGACGGGGTCGAGACCGAAGGCCAGGACCTCGCCGATCTCGCGGAGCGCGAGCCGGGCCCTGCCCCGGATGCCGAGGACATAGGCGAGCTCGATGCGGGCGTCCACGGTGAGCTCGAGTGACCGGGCACGACGCCCGGCTGCCGCGGCTGCGCGGAGATGCCGGATGGCCGTGTCGGGGTCGGCGACGTGCAGGGCCGCGACGCCGAGGGCCCGCTCGGCGACGGAGACGGACGCGTGGTCGTGCTGCGCCCGGGCCCGTCGTCGGGCCTCGGTGGCGAGCACGGTGGCCCGGCCGGGGTCCGCGTCGGCCAGGTGCAGCGCCTCGCCCGCCTGATCCACCGCCGGCCGCCCCTCCCTCGCAGTCCCCCGGGCATCAGTACTACAGCCGGGGGGCGCGAGGGAAGGGCGTCAGCCGCCCGGCTCAGCGCATGGCGCGGTTGATCGCCGACACCACGGCCTTCAGGCTGGCGCTGACGATCGAGCCGTCCACCCCGACCCCCCAGAGCACGGTGTCCTCCACCGCGCACTCGACGTAGGCCGCGGCGCGGGCGTCGTCACCGCCGCCCATGGCGTGCTCGTGGTAATCGAGCACCCGGACGTCGAAGCCGATGCCCGCCAGCGCGTCGACGAAGGCCGCGATGGGGCCGTTGCCGCTGCCGGTGATCTCGTGCAGGTCGTTCTCGACCCGCACGGTGGCCACGATCTCGTCGGTGCCCTCGCCGTCGCTGCTCAGGCGGTGGCGGATGAGCTTCAGCGGGGTGACGCGGTCGAGGTACTCGATGTCGAACGCGTCGCGCATCTCCTTGGGGGACACCTCGCCGCCCTCGGTGTCGGTCACCTGCTGGATCGCCTTGGAGAACTCCATCTGCAGCCGGCGGGGCAGGTCCAGCTGGTGCTCGGACTTCATGATGTAGGCGACGCCGCCCTTGCCGGACTGCGAGTTCACCCGGATCACGGCCTCGTAGGAGCGCCCGATGTCCTTCGGGTCCACCGGCAGGTAGGGCACCTCCCAGCGGTACTGGTCGACGTCCACACCGGCCTCGGCGGCGTCGGCCCTCATCGCGTCGAAGCCCTTGTTGATCGCGTCCTGGTGGCTGCCGGAGAACGCGGTGTAGACGAGGTCGCCGCCCCACGGGTGGCGCTCGCCGACGGGCAGCTGGTTGCAGTACTCGACGGTGCGGCGGACCTCGTCGATGTCGGAGAAGTCGATCTGCGGGTCGACGCCCTGGGTGAACAGGTTCATGCCCAGCGTCACCAGGTCGACGTTGCCGGTGCGCTCGCCGTTGCCGAACAGGCAGCCCTCGATGCGGTCGGCGCCGGCCTGGTAGCCCAGCTCGGCGGCGGCCACGCCGGTGCCGCGGTCGTTGTGCGGGTGCAGCGACAGCACGATGCCGTCGCGGCGCTCCAGGTTGCGGTGCATCCACTCGATGCTGTCGGCGTAGACGTTGGGCGTGGCCATCTCGACGGTCGCGGGCAGGTTGACGATCATCGGTGACTCGGGGGTGGGCTGCCAGATCGCCGACACCGCATTGCAGACGTCCACGGCGTACTGCAGCTCGGTGCCGGTGTAGGACTCCGGCGAGTACTCGAAGCGCCAGTCGGTGTCCGGGTACTTCTCGCTGAACCGCAGCACCTCCTCGGCACCGTCGGTGGCGATCTTGGAGATGCCCGCGGGGTCGGAGCGGAAGACCACGCGGCGCTGCAGGATCGAGGTGGAGTTGTAGAGGTGGACGATCGCGCGCGGCGCGCCCTCGCAGGCCTCGTAGGTGCGCTCGATCAGCTCCGTGCGGGCCTGGGTCAGCACCTGGATCGTGACGTCGTCCGGGATCAGGTCCTGCTCGATGATCTCGCGGACGAAGTCGAAGTCGGTCTGGCTCGCGGCCGGGAAGCCGACCTCGATCTCCTTGTAGCCCATGCGGACGAGCAGTTCGAACATGCGGCGCTTGCGCACGGGGCTCATGGGGTCGATCAGCGCCTGGTTGCCGTCGCGCAGGTCCACGGCGCACCACAGCGGGGCCTTCGTGATGCGCTTGTCGGGCCAGGTGCGGTCGGGCAGCGATACCGGCTCCACCAGCTCGTGGAATGGGCGATAACGGTGGACGGGCATCTCCGAGCCGCGCTGCGGGTTCCAGAGGGGCTGGCCCTCGGGTGCGGGACGCGAGGGCGTGCGCAGCCGGCTCTGGGAGGCGGCGGAGACGTAGGCGTCGGGCGAGGTGGTCATACGGATGTACTCCTGTACGGGTGGCCGATCAACAAGAAGGACCGGCGCACGCCGAACACCCGCGACGAGGGGCCGGTCGGTCAGACCCCGCCGCGGCGGCGAAGGAGCAGGCGCACCACGCGTCCGAGACTAGCGCCGACCCCCGGCCGGTCGGCAACCCCGTCCCGTCGAGAAGACACCCGATCGGGTGATACTCACGGGTAAGGGAGGGCTGGTGGGGCGTGCCACTATGACCTCCTCAACCAGCAGGGGAGGACGGTCATGACTGTGGGAACCACGGCCCGGCGCGGGGCAGGTCTGCTGGCGAGTGTGTTGAGGGTCATCGGACTGTTGATCGTCGCGGTGCTCGTCGTCTACATCGTGCTGACGCTGCTCGACGCGAACTTCGGCAACACGTTCGCAGCGGCGGTCAAGGAGCTGGCGGTGTACTTCGACCTCGGCCTGTCCAACCTGTTCGTCCCGGCCGACCCGAAGATCGCCGTCACGCTGAACTACGGCGTCGCCGCCATCATCTGGTATGTCATCACCATGGTGGTCGTCCGTCTCGTGCGCCGCATCGGCTGACGCGCCCCGTACCGAGAAGAGCCCCGCCGGACCGGGTCCGGCGGGGCTCTTCGGTGCGTCGTGCGGTGCTACATCTTCGCGGCGCCGGCCTTGATCGCCTCGCGGATGCGGTGGTAGGTGCCGCATCGGCAGATGTTGCGGATCTGGTCGAGGTCGTCGTCGGTGATGTCGCGGCCCTCGTCCTTGCACTCCTG
>NZ_JAOPWR010000443.1 GCF_025965585.1 Pseudonocardia sp. | reverse complement strand
CCGCCGAGCCCCTCACCGACGCCGACCGAGCCAAGCTCGCGCGCCGGCGGGCGGAGGCTGCGTACTGGGCGGAAGTCTCGGCCCGGCAGCGCGCCGCGCACGGCATGGTCGGCTGGTAGTTGGCGCCTTGTCTTCTTCGAGCAACGCCATGTCGCGGCCGTTCTGCGGTCGGAACCCAACGCCGCTTCCTGATGACCGGCCGGCGGGTTCGCGAAGCGGCCGCCCAACCCGCGGTGCACAAGTGCGCGTGCGGCGGCAGCCAGGAGACCAAGCGCGACTTCACGCCCGGGCACGACCAGAAGGTCCTCCCATGACCGGATCAGGACGCAGTTCGCAGGTTCGACGCTCAGGTTCATCCACTGGAGGGGCGAGACCGGCCCGAACGAGCAGGCTGAGGATTGTCGGTGACCGGCGCTAGGCTTCTGACCAGGATGAATACCAGGCAGGTGGTCGTTCCCGACCTCGGTGACGCGGTCATCGAGGTCGTCAGCGAACTCACGGAGATGCTCATCGCGCTCGTCGACGAAACGCTGGAAAGTGAGCTGCCATCGGTGCTTGCCGATGGCTTCGGGCTCGAGGCCCTGGACCGGATCTGGGGGGTCCTCAAGCCGACTCAGGAGCGCACGGCCCCGCGGCTCTTCGCCCCTGAGTGGCGAGCCGAGTATCTCCGGCTTTCCGTGGTCGAACTCGACGCCGCGGATCTCGCGACAATGGGTGAGGCGATCTGAGCGCTGGGTGCTGGACTGCTGACCGGAGATCCGCAGATCACCGGAGCGCTTGTGGACTTCTCCGACGCCGCACCTCCTGCTGCGGTCGCTGGCACGACGCCGGCCGACATGATCGCCTCCTTCGCGAGGCTGCACGGTTTGCTCGATCTCGCGTGGACCGACGATGCCGAACGCCTCTACGAGCAGCTCAACAAGGCCGTCGCCGCCGAGGAGCTCGTCCTGGATTCCCCTACCGCGGCCGCATACCTGAGGCTGGCCTCGCGCTTCGGCGCTATGTGGGGACCGCACCCCGACCTCGAAAGGTCAGACGAGCGATAACGACAGGCTCGTCGCCCCAGGAGGGATCTGTCCGCCCTGCTACACCATCGATATCGGTAACGATATTCGTTGCCGATAATGGGGGGTATGACAGTCGTGCTCGAGCAACCTCGACCCGCGGCCGCTCATGCCCGCGGTCGATTCCAGGCGCACGAGCAAGGGGCATCTGGTCTAGGCGAGGATGCAGCCGGTACCGGCTATCTGGCATAGTCAAGTCTGGGCCAGATATCTCATCAATAATGCGTATTCGGCCGTCCCGTGGGAAACGGCCGGCCACGTTTTGGCGAACATCCGGTGTGACTACTTCGCAGCCGCCGGACAACCGGCCCACCACCCCGCCGCCGTCCTACCACCAGCCGCAGGGCCAGGTCCCGCCCCAGTGGGGCCCGCCGCAGCAGAACTGGGTGCCGCAGCCCCCGGCGCCCGCACCGAAGAACGGGCTCGGCACCACCGCCCTGGTGCTCGGCATCCTCGGTGCCCTGTTCTCGCTGATCCCGTTCATCGGGGTCATCGCCTGGCCGCTGGTCATCCTCGGCCTGATCTTCGGCATCGTCGGGTTCTTCCGGGCCCGGTCCGGCAAGGCCACCAACCGTGGTGTCGCGATCGCCGGCACGATCCTGTCGCTGATCGGGCTGATCATGTGCGTCGTGTACGCCTCCGCATTCACCTCCGCGGTCGCGAACAGCACGGCTCCCTCGGCGGCCGCTCCGGTAGGCGCCGCTCCGGCCGTGTCTGGACAGGACAGCTCGACGGCGCCCGGTAAGCCCGGTGACACCCTCACCTCTGGGGATCTGCAGCTGACTGCCGGTCCGCTGACCAGCAAGACCTCGCAGTTCATGGGCCCGATGAAGTGCGCCGAGGTCAGCTACCGCAACACCGGTAGCGGGCAGGCGTCCTACAACATCTTCGACTGGAAGCTGCAGAACCCGGCCGGTGCGATCACCGACGTCGGGATCGGCGGCGACAACAGCCTGTCCTCCGGGCAGCTCGCGCCGGGTGGCACGACCTCCGGTCAGGTCTGCTTCGACGCTAAGGACAACCAGCCCGGCACCTACACCCTGACCTACAACGGTGGCCCGTTCAGCGACCCGCTGTCCTGGGTGAACTGACCCCGACCACCCTCTCTCGCTGACTGTGCCCGGCCACCGAGGTAGTCACACACCCGGCCGGGCACGCACAAGAGGAGGGCCCCCTCGCCACCCCGCGGCGAGGGGGCCCTCCTTGTCCTCCTGCTGGCATCGCACCAGGTCAAATCGCCTGTCGAGCGGGTCATGTGGGGGCAGGGCGGCGGCTTTCCGCTCCCGGGTAGCCCAACCAGGACGAGCGTTCCGCGGTCTGCATCATGTTGTCGTGGTGATCACGGACGGCTCCGTATCGGATCCCGGGACGGCCCCTGCTGGGCTCGCGCTGGGCAGCTCGCGGTAGTGGCAGGAACCGCCGTGGCGTACGGCTGGACGATCGGGGAGCTTCCGCCCGAGCCGTACTACGCGGCCGCCGTGCAAGCATGACGTCGAGCTGACACAACTTCGCGTTCGGCTCCTTCGACCCGGCTGGGACGTTGAGCCTGGACAAGCTGCCCGGCGCGTTGTGGGTGCAGGCGCTCTCGGCGCGGGTCTTCGGCGGCCACACCTGGAGCTTGATCTTTCCGCAGGTCGTCGCTGGTGCGTTGACCGTGCTGTTCTTGTTCAGGGCTGGCAGTCGGCACCCCGGAGTACGACGCGTTGTTCGCCGGATCTCGCGACGAGTCAGCAGTCGCCGCCGCCCGCGCCGCCGTCGAACCGACCGATGACGTCATCCTCGTCTAGACCTCCGGCACGACCGGCTTCCCGAAGGGCGCCCGGCACCGCCACACCACGCTGGCGGACGTGGCGTCGATGGCCGAGCTGATGGGGGTGCGGGCCGAGGACCGCATCCTCGCCGCGCTGCCCTTCTTCCACGTCGGAGGCTCGTTCCTGGCCATCGCGACTGCGCTGGTCACGGGATGCTCCATCTCCTGCCTCGAGCACTTCACGGGCGAGAACGCGCTGCGTTGCATCGAGCGCGACCGGGCCACCGTGATTAACGGCGTGCCAGTTCCGCAGCGCCTCGTGGTGCACGCCCAGCTGCTCGGCCAGCCGGCGGATCACCGGGCGCGGGTGCGTCTCCCGGTAGAGACGGACAGCGCGTTCACGCAGCTCGTCGGGGTACTTCTTCTTCGGTGCTGCCACAGAGACTCCCTTCACGGCCTACGGCCATGATCGTCGGTCTCCGAGCTACCGGGGGAACCTCAGGTCAGACGGTTCGAGGGTGTGTGAGCCGTAGCGCAACCGGGCAGCGGCCGCGGCGCCGTGGGTGGCGGCGACGTCGTGCTGGATCGTGGCCCATGCGCTGGGCGGGGTCATCGGGTGGCCGGTGTCGTCGAGCCAGCGGCTGAGCCGGTGTTTCACCCAGCCGTCCGGTGAGCGCAGCTGTGCGGCGGGGCAACGCAGCGACGCTCGGGTGCCGCCGGTGGTGGGGGCGTGGTCCAGGGCGTAGGTCAGGTCGGTGACCCACAGCTGGTTCGGCCCGTCGGCCCGGAATTGGCGTTCGACCAGGTCCGGATGCCGGGCCGCGACCGGATCTGTGCGCGTGGTGCGGACCCGCTTCGTCCGTCGGGCGCCCTCGATCCCGGCCCATGAGCCGGGCGACCTGGTCGCGGCCGCCATCGAGGCCGGCGCGGCGGGCGGCCTTGCAGAGCTTGCGGGCTCCGTAGACGCGGTAGTTGTTCTCCCACAGCGTGACCAGTTGCGGGATCAGCTCCGCATCCCGGCGCGCTCGCGGCGAAGGTGGGCGGGTCTTGGCGGCGTAGTAGCTGCTCGGGGCCACCTGCAGCACGCTGCAGATGAGCTCGACCCCGAGCCGGCGCCCCTCCACGACGTCGTCGCGGTGGGCGTCGACGAACGCCACTACCTGCGGTACTGGCGGTCGAGCTCCGCCCCGAAGAAACTCGCGGCCCGCTTGAGGACCTCGTTCGCCCGCCGCAGTTCGCGGACCTCCTGCTCGAGCTCATGCACCCGGGCGGCCTCGTCGGTGGTGACCCCGGGCTGGTGGCCGTCGTCGATATCGGCCTGGCGCACCCACAACCGCACCGACTCGGTCCCATAGCCGAGCTGATCGGCCACCCGCTTCACGGTGCCGTGATCGTGCCCAGCTCCGCGCGCAGCGTGCGAACCATCCGCACCGCGGCGGCCTTCTCCTCCTCGGAGTACCGCCGCGTGGTCGGCTTACCCGGGGACTGTTCCTTCGGCATGACTCCATCCTCGTTTCCAAGGTCAGGAGTGATGTGCCCCGGGTAGTCCGGAGTCGGGTTACTGGATGATCACTCATCCCAGTAGCTCGGAGGACCGACCCGCATGCCGAAGAGATACCCGCCGGAGTTCCGTCGCAAGGTCCGGGACCTCGTGACTTCCGGTCGTCGTGTTG
>NZ_JAOPWR010000415.1 GCF_025965585.1 Pseudonocardia sp. | reverse complement strand
GTCGTCGAGGAGGATGGCGTGTTCGGTGCCGAGCTCGGGGTTGATGTGGAGGTCGCGCAACGTGTCGAGGACGTCAGCGAACTCGGCGGCCTCGCAGAGGGAGGCGGCCTGGTGGTGGTACCCGCAGAAGCGGGAGGTGGTGGAGTTCGAGTAGCTGGCCATGAGGCCTATCTTGGCCGAATGTGGCCGCTCTTGACAACACTAGGTGGCCACTATAAGACAAGACGCGCAACCCCCCGACAGGGTTGCCTCCAACGACAGAGATCCCCCGCCGCACCCGGGCACGGGCACGACGGGGGATCAGGGCCGGCGCCGGGGAGGGGACCCGCGACGCCGGAGCTCAGTCGCCGAGCAGCACCAGGCGTCGCACAGCCGCCCGCAGGTCGGCCACCTGCGCGTCGATGACCACCTCGGTGCCCGAGCGCTGCACCGTCACGGCCACGTCCACCGGGATGGGTGCCGGGCAGCGCAGGCAGGCCACGGTGGCGGGCACGATCACCGGCGGATGCGCGGGTTGTCCAGACCATGCGCGAGCCGGTCGAGGCCCTCGGCGAGCTCGGGCGCCCCGCGGACGACTGCACCCCGGACGGCCGCGTCAATCGGACCCGCCCATGCCCGCGCCACGTCCCGGGCCGCGTCCTCGCGCGCGAGCGCGTCCGGGCCGCGAAGCAGTCCGATGGCCTCGTGCGCGGCCGCCTGCCTGCCCGCCACGATCCCCTGCTCGTACGCCTTCACGAGCGCCTCGTCACGCTGGTTCACCGTCGATCGCCATCCGTTCCTTAACTCGGTCGTCAGTCACGGCTGCTGCTCCGGTGTCTCGACAGGCGCGGGCAGCAGAGAGATGGAAGCCGGGACAACGGCCGGCTCGTAGAGTGTCCGGTAGTCCTTCGTCTCCGACCCTGAGCAGGCGCTCGACACGGCGTCGTGCGGGGCGATCAGCCCATCAGCCTGCACGGAGACGGTGCCGCCACACCATGTGCACCAGCCGAACGGTCCTGCTAGCTCTCGCAGGAGGTCGGGGTGAGCGAGCAGGGCATCGACGGCAGCCCCGGCTAGGTGCCACGCGGCGACCTCCCCCGTCGAGCCGCTTACGAAGACGTCGATCAGTTCGCCGATGGCCCGGTCTCGGGCTGTGGGCTTCTCGGTGGGGTCAGGCATCACGGGTCTCCTCGGTAGTCAGGGAACGGGCGGCGGCCTCTTCCGCTTCCTGCGCTTGCCGCCACGACAGGGGCACGTACTCGCGGTTCGTGACACCGAAGCCGATGTTCTCCACGAGTGGGTCGAGGTCTGGTTCGGCGGTATCCGGGGCAGCCGGCCCCCGCAGTGCTGCTCTCACCGAGGCGGCCACATGCTGCTCGTCGGCGTCGTACCCGTACTCCCGCAGCACCTCGACCACATCCCGGCGATCCTTGAGCTGGATGCGCACTGCGGGCGGGAGGTCGTCGGCGCCATCCAGCGGATTGGGGGCCTGGACGGTGTCCCCCGACGCGATGCGGGCGTGCTTGATCGCAGCTGTCGCCAGCTGGTTGTAGTCCGCGCCGGTCTCCCGCTCGTGGTGAGGCCGGTCCCCGCAGTCGCACTCAGCGCTGTGCAGCGCGGCGGCCATGTCGTCTCGCTCGCGGGGGTGGATGACCCTCAGCCCGCGGGCCTGTCCGGTGTCCGGGACCGCGTTCACGCCGCGACAGCCGCAGTCGCACGGAGCCTCGTGCGCCACGGGCGGTGCCGGGACTGGTCGCAGCTCTACCGCATCAGCAGGGAGGGAAGCCTCGATGCCTCCCGCGTACACATGGGGCTTGACCTGCACGACGTCGTAGCTGGAGCGGTCGTAGTTGAGGTGCGACCTCTCCACGAAGAGCAGGCCATCTGCGAGCCACACGCGGGGTGGGGTGTCGTCGGTACTCACTGGTCCTCCGCGTCAGGGCAGCCGATCAGGGATCTCTCGTCGGCGAGGTGCACGACAGCACCCAAGAACAGGCCCACCACCACAGCCACGGCGGCCCAGACCAGGGAGGCGGTGACGATCCGGAGAAGGACGCTCACGTCTCCTCCCCCGTCCGGATCTTCCCGCAGAAGCACCCGCCGTTGCGGGCCATATCGCTGCGGCAGGCCCAACCGATTGGACGCGTCGGCAGCACGGGCTGACCATCTTCGCGGCCGTGCTGCGCCCACATGACGAGGTCGGTCCAGCACTGACCGGGCAGCCTGTTCATCTGGTTGGCGATCTTCCAGCGCAGGTTCTCGCGCACGCTCACGTCGTCTCCTCCTCACCGGTCAGGGACCAGTCGCGGTACAGGGCGGGGTCGTCCCACGGCGGCTCGTACGCGGCCAGCTCGGCGAGCGTGACGAGGCGCTCCGTGGTGGGGTCGGCCAGCACGGGGTCGGGGGACTTCGGCGAGGCGGTCACGACGCCACCGGGTGACAGGTCATGACCGGCGGGTTCGTCTCAGTCGGCTCCGGGGTGGATGTCGGGCCGGGTTCAACGGTCGGCGGGGGGCCCGCGTGGGTCGGCCGAACCGGAGGCGCCGTTTCGGGCGTGGGCGGCGTGTGCCCACCCTCGGCGGCCCGGACATGTTCCGGCGACGGCACTGGCTGCTCCTGCGGGGCCGCCGGCGGGGCGGGTAGATGCGCAGCCGCCGGGACGTCACGCACCTCCGCA
>NZ_JAOPWR010000410.1 GCF_025965585.1 Pseudonocardia sp. | reverse complement strand
TCGCCGACGGGTACCCGCTGCTGTTGGCCACCGAGGAGTCGCTCGCCGCGCTGGGCGAGCTGGTCGGCGAGCCCGTCTCGATGACGCGCTTCCGCCCCAATGTCGTCGTCGCGGGGGCGCCGGCCTGGTCGGAGGACCGCTGGCGGCGCGTGCGCCTCGGCGAGGCCACCTTCCGCGTGGTGAAGGCGTGCGGCCGCTGCGTGCTCACGACGATCGACCCGGCCACCGCCGAGAAGGGCCCCGAGCCGCTGCGCACGCTCGCACGGCACCGCCGGTGGGGCGGCAAGGTGTGGTTCGGGGTGAACCTCGTGCCGGACACGCCCGGCGCCGTCCTGCGCGTCGGCGACCCGGTGGAGATACTGGACGCGGTGGAGGCGGCCGAGCCGCTGCGGTAGTGACGGTGGAGACCGACGTGCGCTGATCGCGCCACCGGCACCGTCAGCGCCGCGACCAGCCCGGCGCCCACCGTCCCGCTCATCGCCGCGTTCTGTCGCACGCCGCCGTCGTCGCCGAAGACGCTGCCCGACGTCAGTGATGTTCGGCTCGTGTTCGTCACGCTCGCGGGGTGCCCGTCGGTGGCGTACACCTCGTCGCACACGGCCTCCGGCAGCGCGATCCGCGACGTCGTCATGGCGTTGCCCGACGACGTCGCGTCGGCAACGGACCTGTAGACCTCGAAGTGGATGTGCGGCCAGCGCCCCGAGTACGCCGCCGGGAAGATGCTGGTGAACGCGACCTGCCCCGAGGCATCGGTCTGCTGGATGCCGCGCAGTTAGTTCTGGTCCTCCACGTCGTAGAGCGGAGTACCTGCCCTCCCGGTCGCAGTGCCACAGGTACACCGCCGCTCCCGACATCGCCCCGCCCGCGACGTGGGTGACCGTAACACGATTCTGCGGATGCCGGGTATCAGAGCTGCTGATGCCCGGCGACCTGGGCGGGTCAGCCGTGGGCGAGGTCCGCGAAGCGGCTGTAGTGCAGCTGGTGCGCCACCGTGATGGTGCTGGTGGGCCCGTTGCGGTGCTTGGCCAGGATCAGGTCGGCCTCGCCGGCGCGGGGGTCGTCGCGCTCGAACGCGTCCGGGCGGTGCAGCAGGATGACCATGTCCGCATCCTGTTCGATCGAACCCGATTCACGCAGGTCGGAGAGCATCGGACGCTTGTCGGTGCGCTGCTCGGGACCACGGTTCAGCTGGCTCATCGCCACCACCGGCACCTCGAGCTCCTTGGCCAGCAGCTTGATCTGCCGGGAGAACTCGGAGACCTCCTGCTGGCGGGACTCGACCTTGCGTCCGGACGTCATCAGCTGCAGGTAGTCGAGGATGATCAGCTTGAGGTCGTTGCGCTGCTTGAGCCGCCGTGCCTTGGCGCGGATCTCCATCAGCGTGAGGTTGGGGGAGTCGTCGATGAACAGCGGCGCCTCGCTGATCTCGCTCATCCGCCGCGCCATGCGCGTCCAGTCCTCGTCGCTCATGCGGCCCGCGCGCATGTCGCCCAGGCGGATGCTCGCCTCGGCCGAGAGCAGGCGCATGACGATCTCGGACTTGCTCATCTCCAGGGAGAACACGGCGCTGGTCAGGCCGTGCTTGACCGAGCAGGAGCGCGCGAAGTCCAGCCCGAGCGTGCTCTTGCCGAGGCCGGGACGCGCCGCCACGACGATCATCTGCCCGGGGTGCATGCCGTTGGTGGCGGCGTCGAGGTCCGCGAAGCCGGTGGGGACGCCCAGCGCCACGCCGCCGCGGGAGGCGATCGCGTCGATCTCGTCCATCGTGGGCTGGAGCAGCTCCTCCAGCGCCACGTAGTCCTCGCTCGTGGAACGCTCGGTGACCTCGTAGATGGCGGCCTGCGCGCGGTCGACGACGTCGTTGACCTCGGCGCCGTTGTCGCCGTGGTAGCCCAGCTGCACGATGCGCGTGCCGGCCTCCACGAGCCGCCGCAGGATGGCCTTCTCGGCGACGATCTCGGCGTAGTACGCGGCGTTGGCCGCGGTGGGCACCGTGGCGATCAGCGTGTGCAGGTAGGGGGCGCCACCGAGCCGGATCAGGTCGCCGCGGCGCTGCAGCTCCGCCGAGACCGTGACGGCGTCGGCGGGCTCACCGCGGCCGTAGAGATCGAGGATGCAGTCGTAGACCGTCTGGTGGGCGGGACGGTAGAAGTCGTCCGGGCGCAGCACCTCGACGACGTCGGCGATGGCGTCCTTGCTCAGCAGCATCCCGCCGAGCACCGACTGCTCGGCCGTGAGGTCCTGCGGCGGTTGCCGGTCGAACCCACCGCCCGGCTCCGAGACCTCGTCGGCGGCGCGCACCGGACGCGGCCTCGACGGACGATCGTCGGGCCTGCGATCATCAGGTTGGGCCATACGCTGCGTCACCCCCATTGCCAGTGTATCGAACAAAGGTTCGACATGCTCGCGCCACATCGGGGCGACGCCCAGGTGAACGACAACCGCCACCTGGATCGAGACTCGTCCCTCGCGCGGCGACGTTAGGCACCTCGGGAGGGGAAGTCGAACCGCCCTGTGCACGGTCCTGGGGACTGGCTGGGGACGAATCCGCTCCGTCCCAGGAGAGCAGTGGGACCGACCTGTGGACGGAGTGGGGACAACCCCTTTCTGACGTGCATCGACACAGATCACAGCGTTGTAGGGGGGTGTGGACAACTTTGCTGTCGCGACACGCCGACGGGCTCTCCCTCGGCGTGTCGGGGGACGTCCGATCGGCTCTCCGCCGGGCGCATCCACAAGGTCACTGGGCGACACCGGCGTCACCTTCGGCGTCTCACCCGAACGAGGAGCGGCTCGCCGGGAGCGGCCGCCGAACGTGAACAGGGGCGGAACGAGGGCGCGAAGCCCAGGTTCCGCCCCTGTTACGGTGCGTGACGATCACCGACGATCGGCGACCGATGCATCAGCTCGCGACGACGTCCACCGCGAGCTCGGTGGTGACCTCCGGGTGCAGCCGCACCGTGACCGGGTGGCTGCCGACGGACTTGATCTGCGACGGCACCTCGACGGCGCGACGGTCGAGCGGCGGACCGCCCGCGGCGCGGACGGCCTCGACGACGTCGGCCGCCGTGACCGAGCCGAACAGGCGACCGGAGTCGCCCGCCGCCTTGGCCTTGATGACGACCTTCAGGGCGCCCAGCGTGCCGGCGACCTCCTTCGCGTGGCCCAGGTCGCGGATCTGGCGGGCCTTCTGGGCCCGCGTGATGGACGCGACCTGCTTCTCGGCGCCACGGGTGGCGACGATGGCCAGCTTGCGCGGCAGCAGGTAGTTGCGGCCGTAACCGTCCTTGACCTCCACGATGTCGCCGGGGGCGCCCAGGTTGGGCACGTCGGCGGTGAGGATGAGCTTCATCTGACCCAGCCCCTTATCGTGCGGTGGAGGTGTAGGGCAGCAGGGCGACCTCGCGGGAGTTCTTGACCGCGACCGCGACGTCACGCTGGTGCTGGCGGCAGTTGCCGGTGACCCGGCGGGCACGGATCTTGCCGCGGTCGGAGATGAACTTCCGCAGCAGACCTGTGTCCTTGTAGTCGATGTCCTGTCCCTTGTCCTTGCAGAACGCGCACACCTTCTTCTTCGGCTTGCGCAGGACCGGCTTGGCCATGATGGGTACTCCTGGGGTGTGCTCGAAAAGACGGGGGGTTTAGAACGGAGGCTCGTCGTCGGCCGACGGACCGCTGCCTGCGGCAGGGGCGGAGCCCCATGGGTCGTCGGCAGGAGCGCCTCCACCGGAGCCGCCGCTGTTGCCGCCGCCTCCACCGAAGCCGCCGCCCCCGCCACCGAAGTCGCCGCCACCGCTCCGGCTGACCTTGTTGACCTTGGCGGTGGCGTACTTCAGGGAGGGACCGACCTCGTCGACCTCGAGCTCGACGACGGTGCGCTTCTCACCCTCGCGGGTCTCGAAGGACCGCTGCTTGAGCCGGCCGCTGACCATCACGCGCATGCCGCGTGTGAGCGTCTCGGCGACGTTCTCCGCCGCCTGACGCCACACGTTGCAACGCATGAACAGCGCCTCGCCGTCCTTCCACTCGCCGGACTGGCGGTCGAAGGTTCGCGGCGTGGCGGCCACGGTGAAGTTGGCCACCGCGGCGCCCGACGGGGTGAACCTCAGCTCCGGGTCGGCGGTGAGGTTGCCGACCACGGTGATGACGGTCTCGCCTGCCATGGTCGACGCCTCAGCCGGCGGCCGGTGCCGCGGCGACCGCCGCGGATGCGGACGTGGCCGTCGTCGGGGCCGTGGCAGGTGTCGTGGAGGGCGCGGCGGCCTTCGGGGCGCGGGCCTTCTTGGGCTCGCGACGCAGGACCTTGGTGCGCAGCACGGACTCGTTGAGCCCGAGCTGGCGGTCCAGCTCCGAGATCGTGGCCGGCTCACAGGCGACCTCGAGGACCGCGTAGATCCCCTCGGGGTGCTTGAGGATCTCGTAGGCGAGACGACGCTTGCCCCACACCTCGATCTTCTCGACGGATCCTCCGTCGTTCTTGACGACGGTGAGGAACTGCTCCAGGGACGGCGTCACAGTGCGCTCGTCCAGACTGGGGTCGAGGATGACCATCAGCTCGTAATGACGCATGAGAACCACTCACCTCCTGTGGACTCGAATCGGCCGCGGGGGATCCGCGGCAGGAGGTTCTCATCGCGCACCGACAGAATCGGACCGCCTGCTCGTACCCGGGGGCTGCTCAGGGGCTCGACAACGGCGTCCAGGGGGACACCGGCCGGCGCGCGAATGACCAGGTTAACAGCGCGGAGCTGCGGCTCCGCAGCCGGGCACGGGCGTACCCCCGGCCAGGTCCACGACGGTGGCGGTGAGGACCGTCGGTGGGCGCCACTAGTCTCACACCATGCTCATCGGGGCCCACGTGCGGGAGGACGACCCCGTCGCGTCGGCGGCGGAACGCGGAGCCGACATCGTGCAGATGTTCCTGGCCGACCCGCAGGGGTGGAAGAAGCCCCCGTCGCATCCGCAGGCCGACGAGCTGCGCACCGGCGACGTCACGGTCGTCGTGCACTCGCCCTACGTCGTCAACCTCGCGTCGCTCAACAACCGCATCCGCATCCCGTCGCGCAAGGTGGTCGTGCAGCACGCCGAGGCCGCCGCCGAGGTCGGTGCCATCGGCCTGGTCGTGCACGGCGGCCACGTCACCCGGGGTGACGACGCCGCGAAGGGCTTCGACAACTGGCGCAAGTTCATGGAGCGCCAGGAGGGCGAGGGCGGCTTCGCGGTACCGGTGTTCATCGAGAACACCGCGGGCGGGGAGAACGCCATGGCCCGCCGCTTCGACGCGCTGGCCCGGCTCTGGGACGCCGTCGGCGAGTTCGGCGTCGGGTTCTGCCTCGACACCTGCCACGCGTTCGCCGCCGGGGAGGACCTCGTCGACGTCGTCGACCGGGCCAAGGCCATCACCGGCCGTATCGACCTGGTGCACCTCAACGACTCGCGCGACGGGTTCGGCTCCGCGCGCGACCGGCACGCCAACATCGGCCAGGGCACCATCGCGCCCGAGGTCCTGGCCGCGGTGTGCTCGGCCGCGGGCGCGCCCGTCGTCGTCGAGACACCCGCCGAGGGCCAGGCCGCCGACATCGCGTTCCTGCGTGAGCGGCTGGGATCGTGAACCGTCCAGCCCGGACGTCGACATGACCCGCATGGCCGTCCACGAGACGGGCAGCGAACGCTCCCCGGTCGTCCGCCCCCGCACGCTGCGCCGCCCCTCGGGCGCGGCCGTCATGCTCATCCTGATCGTCGTGCTCACCGGTGCCACGCTGCTGCTGGGGTACGCCAACAAGGCGCGCTGCGTCGGGCCGCAGTTCGACGCCCAGGGCCGCAGCGAGCCCGACTACGACATCCGCGTCGACCGCGACGTCTGCTACTCCGACATCCAGTACCTGTGGCTCGGCCGTGACATCGACAAGCACGTCTTCCCGTTCGTGTCCGGCTCCATCACCCCCGAGGGGCAGTTGCAGGGCGGCACCGTCGAGTACCCGGTACTCACCGGCATGCTGATGTGGGCGGGTGCCCTCTTCGCCGGCAACGACGGACAGTTCCTGCTCGCGTCGGCGCTGATCATGGCGCCGTTCGGGCTGTTCACGGGCTGGATACTCGGCAGGCTGGCCCGGTGGCGGGCGCTGGTCTGGGCGCTCGGGCCACCGCTGGTGCTCTACGCGTTCCACAACTGGGACCTGCCCGTGGTCGCGTGCGCGGTGGCCGCGGTCTTCGTCATGAACGGGTGGCGCACCGATCGGCCGCTCGTCGACCGCGGCGTCATCGCGTCGGTGCTGCTGGCGCTGGGCTTCGCGTTCAAGCTCTACCCGGGCGCGTTCGTGCTGCCGCTGGCGCTGTACGTCCTGACGATGTCGCGGCCGGGCCGGCTCGACTGGCGCGGCGCGATCCGCGTGGCCGTGGCCGCCGTCGTCACGGTCGTGCTGGTCAACCTGCCGTTCGCGCTCGCCGGCTACACGGGCTGGCGAGCGTCGTTCACGTTCCAGGAGATGCGCAAGGTCGACCTGACCACCAACTCCATCTGGTACTGGGGCTTCCGGCCCGAGTCCGAGCCCGACAACGTGGCGTTCCAGCACCTCGTGAACTGGCTCTCGCCCACGCTCGTGCTGCTGTCGTTCGTGGTCGCCGCGGCGGTGGGCTGGTGGCGGTGGCGGCGCGACGGCGTCTACCCGTGGGTCGGCGTGAGCGCCGCGATGCTGTGCGGGTTCCTGCTGCTGCACAAGGTGCACTCGCCCCAGTACACGCTGTGGCTGCTGCCGTTCTTCGTGCTGCTGGCCGTGCCGTGGCGGTGGGTGGTGAGCTACCTGATCGTCGACATCGTCATGGGCATCGGCATCTTCCGCTGGTTCTACGCGCTCAAGACCGGCGTCGGGGTCGGGATCTCCGAGGGCATCTGGGCGCAGGCCGTGGCCGTCGGAGTGTGGGGGAGGGCCGCGCTGCTGGTGGTGCTGTTCGTGGTGTTCCTGACCATCCCGGACCGCCTCGCGTCCATCCGGCGCGCCCGCACCGCCGAGGTTTCGGAGAGCGTTCTCTAGCGCGGCACTAGCGCCAGGCGAACACGGGCTGCTCGTAGTGGGCCACGCGCGTCGGCCTGCCGTGCAGCACCACCTCGCGGAACTGGTGCAACACCGCCCCGGTGGGGGCGTGCACGAACCGGTCGAACAGCGGCTGCTGGATCACCGGCGCGTCGGACTCGGGGATCGTGATGAACCGGGGTTCGACGTCGATCTCCGACAGCGGCACGCGGTACAGCTCGCCCACCTCGTCGGGGTTCGGGGTGAGCGCGGGACCGGTGCCGGCCCACAACACCACCGGCGTGATCACGTAGCCGGAGCGGGTGGCGTAGTCGTCGAGCAGGCCCAGCTCGGCGTCGGCGCCCAGCTCAAGGCCCAGCTCCTCGGCGAGCTCCCGCCGCGCGGTCTCGCCCGCGGACTCGCCCTCGTCGGCGCGACCGCCCGGCAGCGCCCACTGACCCGCATGGCCGCGCAAGGTGGTGGCGCGGCGCGTGAGCAGGAACGTGACGCCCTCGGGCTCGGGGACGAGCGTGATGCCGACGGCCGAGCGCTTGAGGTCGGGCCGGTCGGCCCTACGTCGCTGGAACCGCTGCATCGCCCGGGCCACCTGCTCACGTTCCACCGCCCGATCGTGCCTCACCCCCTACCGTGAGCGCATGACGGCACCGGCATCGAGCGGTGGGGCGGCACACGGCTACTCCGGCACGCCGCTGCCCCGCAAGCTCGGCGTGACGCCCACCAGTCGTGTCCTGCTGGTCGGGATGCCCGACGGGTTCGAGCTCGGGGCCCCGCACCACGTCCGGGCCGGCGCCCCCGGCTACGACGTACAGCTGCTCTTCTGCCCCGACGTCGCGACGCTGGGGAAGCGCTGGGCCCCCGCGGTGGAGCGGAGCACCGAGCGCGGGGCGGTGTGGGTCGCGTGGCTCAAGAAGGCCTCGGGCGTGCCCACCGACCTCACCGAGAACGGGGTGCGCGACCACGCCCTGCCGCTGGGCTGGGTGGACGTCAAGGTCTGCGCCGTGGACGCCACGTGGTCGGCGCTCAAACTCGTGCGCCGCCTGCCCGAGCGCCTGCGGTCGTGAGCGATGCGGGCGGCTCCGGTGCGGGGACGGCGGCCGATGGCGCGCTGGCCGGCCAGTCGGGGTCCTGGTCGGACTGGTCGACGCCGCGCAGCGGGTCCTCCGACGGGCGCAGCACCGACCGGACGATCAGCACGCACAGCAGCACCACCATCGCGTCGCGTACCCCGACGGCCCCGAGGAACCAGTCCGGCGGCAGGCCCTTGTTCGCGGGCGTGAGGTAGTAGTACATCCGCGGCACCCAGACCAGGGCGTCCACCAGCATCCACGTGAGCAGCAGCCGCCAGCGCGGCAGCGCGAGCACGGCGAGCGGCACCAGCCACAGCGAGTACTGCGGACTCCACACCTTGTTGACCAGCAGGAACGACGCCACCACCAGGAACGCGAGCGACGCGAGCCGAGGCGTCCGGGGCGCCTTCCACGCCAGCACGGCGATGCCGATGCAGCAGGCGACGAAAAGCAGCAGCGACACCGTGTTGAGCACGACGGGGGTCTGGCCGGCGGCCAACGGACCGTCGAACCCGGCCCAGCCGGTGAAGTAGCTGACGACGAAGTAGAGCGAGTCGGGGTCGGCGGGGCGGCTCTGGTTGAGGCGGAAGAACTCCCACCAGCCGGGCGTGAACGCCACCGCCACAGGCAGGTTGATCAGCACGAAGCTGCCCACCGCGGCGCCGATCACGCGCGCGGTGGTGGCGATGTCACGCCGGCGCAGCCCGACGAGCAGCACCGGCAGGAGAAGCAACAGCGGATAGAACTTGAACGCCCCGCCGACGCCGAGGAGCACCCCCGCCAGCAGCGGCCGGCGCCGGGCGAGGGCGAGCATCCCGGCGGCCGCGCAGCCGACGGCGAGCGTGTCGAAGTTCGTGAACGCGTGCGCGATCACCAGCGGCGAGAGCGCGACGAGCGCCGCGTCCCAGGGCCGGGAGCGGCGCAGCGACCGCACCGCCCACACGGCCACGAGCCAGGCCATCGCAAGGAAGATCGCCGTGATGTCGAAGTAGACGACCACCGGCAGCGCGGTGGGCAGCGGCACCACCGTGGCCGCCGCCAGCCAGGCGTCGGCGATGCGGGCGTTGGCGTACTGGAAGAACCCGGTGAGCACCGGGTACTCCATGTAGCGCACCTTCGCGTCCGCGCCGCTGCCCTCGGTCCAGGCGTCGCGGTAGGGCACGGCCCCGCTCGCGATCCCCTCGATGTCGTAGAGCGGGACGGTGTCGGAGTAGCACAGCGAGACGTACTGGCGGTCGTTGCGCCAGTCCAGCTGCGGGCCGTCGGCGGTCTGGTACTGCTGCAGGCAGTTGGCCTTGCCCAGGAAGCCCAGGGACAGCACGACGAGCGCAAGCAGCATGACGACGCGCAGCGGCGTCCAGAAGCGGCTACGGCCGACGATCGCGTGGCGGCCCAGCGGGCCGCCGACCATGTGGCTGGCGGCCGCGGCGAGCGGCTCGGTCCACGTGGGGACGACGCGTGCGGGCGGAGCGGGTCGTCCGGCCCCCCGACCGGACCGGGTCACCCCCCGCCACCGTTCCCGCCGCCACCGCCACCGTTCCCGTTGCCGCCGTTGCCGTTGCCGTTCCCGTTGCCGCCGCTGTTGCCGGTACCGGAGACGGGATTGCCGTCCGGGCCGTAGGCGGTGCCGTCCGGGGCGTAGTAGATGCCGGTGTTCGGGTCGAGGTAACCGGGACCGCTGCGCTGCAACGCCGTGGTGGGCGGAGCGGTGTAGGTCGGCGTCGGGGGGGCGGGTGCCTTGCCGATCGGCACGAAGTCCGAGAACTGCTCGTCCGGGACGTCCTTGAGCGCCTCGTCCATGAAGTCCTGCCAGATCGGCCCGGCGATCGTGCGCCCGTACGCCGGCCTGCCGGCACCGGTACGCACCGGGTCGCTCTTGTCGGTGCCGACCCAGACCGCCGTGGAGAGCGACGGCGTGTAGCCGACGGTCCAGGTGTCCTTGTTGTCGTTGGTGGCACCGAGCTGCACCGTCCCGGTCTTGGCCGCAACCGGACGACCGCCCGACAGCGGGATCGACGAGGTGCTCGCGACGTCGAGCATGGACTCGGTGATGTTGCGCGCCACCTGCTGCGACATGACCTGCGTGCCCGCGGGAGCGCCGCCTGTGCGGTCGAGCAGCACCCGGCCGTCGGCAGCGACGACCTTGGACACGATGTACGGGTCGCGGTGGACGCCGTCGGCGGCGAACGTGGCGTACGCCGACGCCATGTCGATCGGGTGCACCTCCTGGTCACCAAGCGCAATACCGCCGTCGGCGACGGGGAGCAGGTCGGCCGGGATGCCGGCCGCGTGCGCGGCGTCGACGACCTTGGCCGGGCCGACGTCGAGGCCCATCTTGTAGAAGACCGTGTTGATCGACTCGGTCATGGCCGTCTGCACCGTGCACTGCGCGCAGCTCTCGCCGTCGGAGTTGTTGACCTTCCGGCCCGCGAGGATCTGGCCTGACGTGCCGTTGTAGACGGTGCCGAGTCCGATGCCCTGCCCCGACTGCAGCGCAGCCGAGAGCACGAACGGCTTGAACGACGACCCGGGCTGGCGCGCGGCGTCGCCGGCGTAGTCGAGACCCAGGCCCTGCGAGCCGCCGTAGTAGGCGACGATCGCGCCGGTGCGGGGGTCGATCGCCACCGCGGCCGAGCGCAGGTCGTCGGGCTGGTTCTTCATCGTGGCGTTGACGGAGTCGACGAGCGCCTTCTGCTGGCGGCTGTCGACGGTGGTGGTGATCGTCAGGCCTTGGGTGTTGATCTGGTCGGGCGTGATGCCCTGGGCCGCGAGTTCCTTCTCGGCGCGCTGGTAGATGTGGTAGCGGTCGTCGCCGGGCACGCCGCCCTGCGAGGGAGCCTGCGGCAGCAGCGTCGGGTAGACCTGCTGCGCGCGCTGCGCGGGCGTGATCCAGCCGGACTGCACCATCTGGTCGAGCACGTAGGTCCAGCGGGCCTTCGAGCGGTTGACGTCGGTGCTGGACGGCGACTGGATGGTGCCCGCGAGGAACGCACTCTCCGACAGCGTCAGCTGGCCCACGTCCTTGCCGAAGTACGCCTTGGAGGCGGCCTGGATGCCGTTGGCGCCGCGGCCGAAGTAGATCGTGTTCAGGTAGTTCTCGAGGATCTGGTCCTTCGTCTGCTCCTTCGAGATCTTGACCGAGATCACGACTTCCTTGTACTTCCGCCAGAGGGTGGCCTGGTCCTGGCCGGTGGCGTTCTTGACGTACTGCTGCGTGATGGTGGAACCGCCGCCGACACCGCCGGTGAGCTGGTTGAACACCGCCCGGCCGATGCCCATGATGTCGAAGCCGGGGTTGGAGCGGAACGTGCGGTCCTCCGCGGCGAGCACGGCGTTCTGCATGTCGACGGGCACCTTGTCGAGCGTGACGTTGGTGCGGTTGCCGTTCTCCGGGCGCACGACGGCGATCGGCGGACCGTCGGAGAACGTGAACGTGGCGGTCTGGGCCAGCGCGGCGTCGTCGGCGGTGGGGACCTTGAAGATCATCCAGCCGATGACGAACGCGAGCAGCGGGCCGATGACGATGAGCGCGAGGAGCAGCCAGAGCCAGCGGCGCACACGCTGCCAGGTGGTCTTCGGACGGCCGGGGCCCTTCGCCTTCTGACCGCCGGAGCGCGCGGCCGGGGGCCCCTCGGCGACCGCGACGACCTGGGTGCGCGCGGCGGCGTCGTTCCGCGCCACCGACGCCGCACCCGTCTCGTCGTGGGTGAGCAGCGGCATGTCACCGGACCGGTACGGCGCGCGCGGGG
>NZ_JAOPWR010000387.1 GCF_025965585.1 Pseudonocardia sp. | reverse complement strand
CATGAGCAGCACGCTCGTGCCGTCGACGGTGACGGCGGTCATCTCCCCCTCCCACAGCTCGTCGAGCTCCAGCGCGGGAACCCAGCTCGCCGTCACGCCCTCCACGCTCAGCCGACCGCTGCCGCTGAGCCCAGACCCGCGGCGCCCAGACCCGCGGCGTCGAGCACCCGGGACCGTGCCGCCCGCGCCGAGGCCACGACGTCGTCGACCGCGGGTGCCCCCTGCGGCGCGGACGACAGCACGGGCGCCAGTGCGGCGACCGCGTCGTCGGCCCGCGCCGACCAGCGGTCCACCCACTTGCGCAGCACCTCGGCGTTTCCCGGGCGCTGCTCGACGGCGAACGCCCCCAGCGCCGCGCTCCACCGCTCCCGGCGGCGGGCGTCGGCCGCGAGCAGGTTCGACAGCAGCCACGCCAGCTCGTCCCCGTTCGCCCTCGCCACGGTGCCGAACTGCGTCAGCAGCACGTCGTCGAGAGTGGGCAGCAGCACGAGGTTCATGGCGGTGAACGCCTCGCCCCAGTCGTAGGCGATCAGCGCGGTCTCGATCGCCTTCCGGACGCCCTGCCAGGCCGGGTCGTCCTCCCAGATCCGCCGCTCGTTCTCGCCGATCCCGCTGCCGGGGTGGGCCAGCTGCAGCTCGCGGGTCCGGTAGGCGGTGCGGGTGACGCGACGGAGCAGGTCCGCGGCAGAGAACGC
Organism: Pseudonocardia sp.; assembly: GCF_025965585.1. Lineage (GTDB taxonomy): Bacteria > Actinomycetota > Actinomycetes > Mycobacteriales > Pseudonocardiaceae > Pseudonocardia. The sequence continues at coordinate 10,078 of NZ_JAOPWR010000387.1, read as the reverse complement.
CGCCGCGTTCGTGATGTAGGACGACGGCGCGATGTGGCCGATGTAGGCCTGCACCTGCTGGGCGCCGTGCAGCGGGTACCGGCCCGGGGCGAGCAGCCGCCCGAGGACGGACACCCAGCCCCCCGACAGGGCGGCGTCGGCGCCCGCGTCCGCGTACTGCGTGAGCAGCCCCTCGGCCTTGGTCTCCTCGTCGTCCTGCAGGCCGACATAGGTTCGGTAGGTCATCTGGTCGGGGTCGCGGAAGGCGTTCCAGTCGTCGACCTTCAGCGGCGAGCCCTCGCGGTAGGTGAGGAACCACAGGTTCGCCGGCGACGACGGGTTCTGCTCGAACGGGACCTTGCGGCCCTCGCGCAGCGTCCAGTTCGTCTCGTGCGTCACCACCTCGTACTCGCTCGGCACACGGCGGACGTCGCCGAACGCGCTCCAGGTGCGGCGCCTCTTCGGGGTGGTCATGCGCTGGCTCCCGACCGCTTGGTGGCCCATTCCCAGGAGATCTCGTCGCTGCTGGTGCGGATGCGGCCCGCGAACGACGAGAGCATCGTCTGCAGCGAGCGCAGCTCGAACGACGGTCCGAGGTGGTGCTGCAGCGACGCCTCCGTGACGCGGACGCGGCCGGGACCCTGCACACGGACGTAGGCGCCGCGGTCCACCACCTCGATGTCGATGTCGGGGTTGTCGTCGCGGATCGCGGCGACCACCGACTCGACCTCGTCGCACATCCGGAGCACAGGGCCCACGGGATGATCCATCAGGACTCCTCGTACTCGACGCGGACGTGGTCGAGCGGGCCGATGCCCGCCTCCGCCACGGTGATCGAGGGGTCCAGCCGCTTCCCCTCGTGGAACACGACCTTGGGCAGGTCCTTCTTCGGCACCCGCCTGCCCTCGGTGTGGTGGGCGATCGCGTCGGCCAGCTCACCGATCGTGTTGTCGGACATGATCGGCACGAGGATCTGCACGAAGTCCTCGGCGAAGATGGCGTTGAGCGGCACCAACTGGGGTTCAGCCGTGGTCATCAGGACCCCGCAACCGGGACGCGGGGCACGATCAACCGGTCCTTGTAGTCCGCGGCCCAGGAGTAGTCCGGGTCGTCGCCCATGACGTCGGGCGTCAGGCCCATGTAGCCGAGGATGCCGCCGACGTCCATCGGCTGGATCTCGCCGGCCAGGAACCGGTCGATCACCGTGGGGTGGTTGAGGTTGTCGCGGTCCTTCCACCAGATCTGCCGGCAGCCCGCGGTGCAGAAGTGGTACTTCACGCCGTTGTGGGTGAGCGAGTGGTCGCGCACCCGCCACTTGCCGTCGTAGCCGAGGGTGGCGTTGCAGCAGGGCAGGTGGCACGTGCTGCACAGCCACGGCAGCGTCTCCGGCAGCGTCGACTCCATGTCGCCGCGGTTGACGTTGTCGATGATCACGTCCCACTTGTCGCCGAAGACGGTCTCCCAGTTGGGGTACTTCTCGCGCAGCCAGTCGCGGTCGTCCTTGCTGACGGCGGCCGTGGGCTTCCACCACAGCGTCGGACGCCAGTACCAGAGGCCCATGTGCAGGGCGTGGTGCCAGGTGTCGAGGCCCTTCATGAACTCGTCCCAGAACCAGGGCTTCTTCAGCCCGTAGTCCTCGATCGTGCGGACGAACTGGTCGATGATCCACTCCTCCATGAACTCCCGGTAGCTCTGCTTCCGGTGCTCGACGGGGGTGTAGTAGTCCATCGCCGGGCCGGTCAGGGCCGCGAAGGCGCGGGCCGAGCCCCAGAACGCCTTGTCGATCACCCACTGCGCGCGCACGGGGTCGTGCTCGACGAGGATCTCCAGCGTCGGGCCGCCCTGCTGCGCGTGCCGGGCCTCGTCGGTCTGGATCGAGCTGATCATGTTGGCGAAGTTGACGTCGCCGGACTCCAGCGCGTCGGCCGAGAGCGCCACGAACTGCAGGTTGGTGAACCCGGTCTCGAACGTCAGCGGCACCTGCACCGCGATGTCGACCACGTTGGACGTCACCATGATCCCGTCGAACAGGTTGCGCAGGGAGATCGCGACCCAGTCGTTGGTGTGGAACATCTTCTGGGTCCAGTCGTACTGCGGGTCGCGCCCCACGAACTCGTGGCCGAAGAACAGCGTGATCTGGGCGTGCCGGATCTCGTCGAGCGCGCCGAACGCGGCCATGTTCCGCCACGAGCCGTTCAGCCCGAAGCGGGCCATCTTCAGCTCGGCGAGCGCCGCCTCGGACTCCACGAGCGTGACGCCGCCGAAGTGCATCTTCGTGGACGACTTCCAGCCCTCGGACAGGTTCTCCCACGCGGTGGAGCGCTGCAGCGCGGCCTTCACCGCGTAGGCGGAGCTCTCCTTCTCCCGCTGCGTGGCCACGTACTCGGGGTAGGAGACCTTGTAGTCCTCCTCCCAGTCCTTCCAGGCCTCGCGCGGCACCTTCCCGGTGCCGGACATCCACTCCGGGTAGACGGCGTCGTCGTCCACGTACGACAGCGTCCAGTCGACCTCGCGGACGAGGTGCTGGAACTCCTCGCGCTTCAGCAGGGTCATCGCCGATCCCTTTCAGTCGATCTCGAGGTGGCCGAGCTGGCGGCTGATGCTGGCGTTGTTCCAGTAGGCGGTGATCCCGTCGATCAGGCTCCCGGACCTGTCATCAGGGCTGGAGAACCGGAACACGAACAGGTGCGGCTCGGCGAAGCTGCCGCCGCGGGCGGAGATGTTGGCCCAGGCGCTGGCCTGCGTGCCGCCGAGGGTCACCTCGGCGACGACGACGCTGCCGTCCACGCTCGAATGCACCGAGGCGACGCTGTTCCAGAGATCCGGGAACGACGTGATCATCCCGGTCCACAGCGTCTTGCCGATCGTGGCGACCTTGCCGTCGCCGCGGACCACCCGCTGCCGACCCCAGATCTCGACGGGCACGTAGGAGAAGTCGGCGTTCGACGTGCAGAGGTCGGTCATCTCGTCGACCTCGTGGCGGCGGTAGGCGTCGAAGAACGCCTCGACCGTCTGCGCGGGCGAGCGCACCTCGGTGGTCGTCATGCGGATGCCCCTTCCACGATCGCGATCTTGTCGAGCCGCTTGACGGCCAGGCGCCGGAAGAGCTGGTTCTCGTCCCAGAAGCCTTTGACCTGCGTGATCCGGCCGTCGCGGACGGTCAGGAGCCACGCCTGGCGCAGGTCGAGGTGCTTCTCCTGGTTGACGGCGCCGAGGTAGTCGGCGGCCTGGGTGCCCTCCAGCGAGATCTCGGCGAGCACCGTTCCGTCGCCGAGCTCGGCCACCCGCTGCACGGCCACCGTCAGGTCGGGGAACGCCCCGACGGTGGCGGCGAAGTACGCACGCCCCGAGGCGGCCGGGTCCATGGAGACCCGCCCGTCGGCCGGGAGCACCTCGATGTCGGCGTCCGCGGCCAGGAGGGCGAGGACGGCGTCGGCGTCGTGGTCGCCGAGAGCGCTGAAGAAACGGTGCACGACCTCGGTCGCGGTCATGGGCATCTGCTCCTCGGGAGTGGTCCGCCGGCCCAGCAGCCGACGGAGGAGATCGCCGGCGCTCACAGCACCGCGAGGGACTTCAGGACGGCATCGGCGACCGACTCCGACGAGCCGGGGTTCTGCCCGGTGATCAGGTTGCGGTCCACCACCACGTGCGACACCCACGCGGCCGGGGCGTCGTCGAACACGGCACCGGCGTTCTTCAGCGCGGTGTCGAGGTACCAGGGCATCCCGAGCTTCCCGGTGACGGTCTGGTCCTCCTCCTCGTCGGTGAAGCACGTCAGCCGGTAGCCCTCGAACAGCCACTCGCCGTCGTCACGCCCACCGGCGGCGAGCAGCGCGGCCGGCCCGTGGCACAGGGCCGCGACCGTGGCGTTCCTGCGGTGCAGGATCTGCAGCAGCCGCGTGACGTCGGCGTTGTCGGCGAGATCGACCATCGGCCCGTGCCCGCCCGGCACGAAGACGGCGTCGAAGGAGGCCATCTCCTCGTCGGTCATGGCCGAGAGATCCACCGGACGCTGGAAGCCCGGGATCGCCGCGAGCTCGGCGGCGAGACCGTCGGAGATCGCCTGGCTCGCGTCGAGGTGGGCGGTGACGGCGTCGTCGATGTCGGCGCGCGAGAGCGGCGTGTCCTGCTCGCCGAGGACGTCGGCGAGCTGCCGGTCCTCCCGCCACGCGGTCTTCGCGGACCGGCTGACCAGCACGCGGGCCTCTTCGAGCGGCATCCCGGCGTCGCGCATCGCGAGCACGATCCGCCGCGACGCCCCCAGCCCGAGAGCGGTGAGGTGGCGCAGCGTGAGCCGGATGTCGTCGACGTCCCGCGCGAACGTGCGCGTGACCGAGCCGAGGAAGTCCTCGTCCTCGTCGGGCATGTGGAAGATCGGCTGCAGGCCGTAGGAGTCGGCGTGCGGCGGCTGCCCGTCGGGCGTCGCGACGACCACGTCGACGCCCGCCTCGGTGAACCTCCGGTAGGGGACGGCGGCTTCCTCGGCGAAGTAGCCGGTCTCGTGCGGTGTGCCGTCGGCGAGACGTATCTCGCGGGCGCTGGTGACGAGGTAGAGCAGTCGCGGCATGGGCGCTCCCGTGTCCTGGTGTGACCCAGAACACTAGGAACCGAGCCGGGCCGCGGTTACCGGGATTCCTGCGGAGAAGTTGCGGATTCCTGCGGCCGGCTCAGACCGGTGCGGTGGCCCGGTCCACCCGCAGTGCCACCCCGCCGCGCTGCGCCTCGGCGTAGGCCCGGGGCGTCACCCCGAAGTGACGCTTGAACTCGGTGATGAACGCCGACAGGCTCGAGTAGCCGACGCTCTTGGCCACCTCGCTGGCGTTCAGCGTGCCGTCCACGAGCAGCCCGCGGGCGCGGTCGAGCCGCATCCGCTTCACGAACTGGTAAGGCGACATGCCGGTGGCGTCGCGGAACAGGTGCGCGAACGTCGACGGGCTCATGCTGACGTGCTCGGCGAGATCGGCGATGGTCAGCGGCTGGCTCAACCGCTCGCTGACGTAGTGGATCACATCGGAGACGGGGTTGCGGGCGCTCTCCTGAGCTGCCGCGTCGATGAGCCGGTCGCACTGCTCGGACTGCAGCACCCGGTAGACGATCTCCTGCAGGTAGATCGGCGCCAGCACCCGCCGGTCGGGGGCCTGCGCCACGGACTTGACGAACCGCAGCGCCGCGCCGAGCAGGTCGAGGTCCAGCGGCGAGACGTAGGCGTCCCGGCCGTCGACGGGCGGCCGGTGGAACGTCGTGGCCGCCCGTTCGATCATGTCGGCGTTGATCCGCCGCACCAGCGACGGGTCGACCTGCAGCACGAACGAGAGGTACGGCTTCTCGACGCTCGCCTGGACGATCTCGGCCTGGAACCGCATGCTGCGCCGCATCACCAAGTAGTGGAACTGGTCGTAGCAGTGCCGGACGTCGTCCACCGTGATGGCCTTTCGGCCCTGCGCCACCACGCAGATCGCCAGCGCGCCGACGTCGTCCCATTGCGGCGCGGTCGGGGCGGTGAAGCGGTAGAACGTGAGGCCCGGCCAGTCGGTCGGGTTCGGGCCCAGGGCCGGTGCGCGTGCGGCGAGCGTCGCGATGAGGTCGCCGGGGACCAGGCGCTCCTCCGTCGGGATCTCCTGAATGTCCAACCCAACTCCGATCTTCGACGCAGAAGACAGATGTGGCCGCCCGGCGGAGCCGGCCGCCGAGGATGGTGGGGCCGCCGTGCACGCCTGACAACCGGAACCTAACGGATCGATTATCGACGTAGGCGCGTCACGAGATCACGGAGCGCACCCGACAACGGCCCCTCAGGACGAGATCCTGAGGGGCCGTTGCTGGTAGTAGCGGGGGTAGGATTCGAACCTACGACCTCTGGGTTATGAGGCGGCCGGGCATGGTTGTGAACCGTTTCGGCCTCTCCCCGCTGTCGCCGCGGCAGCCGCACGCAGGCGCGGGCCCGCCACTTGGGTGCTCGCGCCACCCAGCCCGTCTCACCGGTCACGGCCCATCCGCGACGTCGCCGTGACCACCGCGGTGACCACGCGTTCCGCCAGAGCGCCTGACCAGGCGAACACCTCCTGCTCTCAGACGCCCAGGCCCAGAAGCAGCGTGAGTGACAGGTGCCAACGACTGCCACTCACACTGTCACTACTGTTTCAGCAGGTCAGGCACCTTACAGAGTCATAGCGACAAAGGGGGTTGAGAGATCTGCGTAGGCGACATCATCACGTGCGACGGCAGGACCGTGCAGGAAGTCAAGGACCACCGCCTCCGGAGGGGCGGCTCGGCGCGGGGCGCCCCATTCCCTCTACCCACACCGACAGGCTCGGTGGGTCAAGTCCGCAGGCGTGGTGTTCGACGGCGGGCGCGTGATCTCTCTTGTTGGGTCAGTCGCTGAGCGCCGGGATGCTGTTGGTCGGGCGGAGTGACAACCAGCAAAATGACATGCTTGGACGCCCGCCCCCGAGGCGTGCGTCTGTTGCGATGAGCACGTCCCGCGCGTACCCCGTGGCGAAGAGGGCCCGATCCGCTTTCCGACCGGCCGCACGGGCCCCGTGTTTCGGGTCTCAGTCCGGGGGTAAGTACCTCGCCCGTTGGCCGAAAGGAGGGCGGCGGCTTCGGCGTCCTCCCTACCGGAAGGGGTACGTATGAGGTTCGCCGTCGCCGCGGCCGGCATGCTCGGTGCAGCCGCTCTGATGTTCGGCAGCGGGGTCGCCGCAGCGCAGACCACGCCGCCCCCACCTCCCGGCACCGACATGAACACGCCACCGAGCAGCAGCGCCGGGGCGCCCGGGACCGGTGGGCAGCTCTCCGACCAGGATCGGCTGTACATCATGCAGAACGCGCAGACCGATCTGACCGAGATCACGGCCGGAGGGCTCGCCGCCCAACGGGGGACGACCGCCGCCATCAAACAGACCGCCCAGACGCTCATCAGTGATCACCAACAGGCGCTCACCCAGCTGCGCGGCATCGCACAGAACACCTCGGTGACCCTGCCGAGCGCCCCCAGTCAGATGCAACAGCAGGTGCTGCAGCAGCTCACGGCAGCCACCGGCACCGCGTTCGACCTCACCTACCTGCAGCCCGAGATCTCCGGTCATCAAGAGTCCATCAGCCAGACCCAGCAGGAGCTCTCCTCGGGCAGCAACGCCGCGGTCAAGCAGTTCGCCAGCAGCTACCTGCCGGTCGCTCAGAAGCACCTGCAGTTGCTGCAGAGTGACCTGCAGCAAATCGGCGGCGTGCCGAGCGGGGTGAGCGCCGGCTCCGGCGGCACGGCGGCGCCGTGGGCGTCTCCCGAGCTGGTCGATGCCCTGCTCGGGGGCGGCTCACTACTCGTCGTCGGGGCCGGGGCCCAACTGCTCACCCGGAGGCGCCGAGCGTGAGAACAGCCGGTGCGCCGCGGGTGCCGGCATCTCACCGGCGCCCACGGCTGCCCTGGATGATGTTGCTGGCCGGCCTGACCATGATCACCATCGGCCTGATCGGCTGGTGGAGCGCCGCGGCGGCCACACCGAACCGCGGAGCCGTGCCCACGGCAGCACCGACTCCGTCAACGGTGCCGATCGCGGGCCCGCCCGCGCCGGTTGCGGCGCCGGCGACCCCGGAGCAGCTGCGACTGCCGTCGCTGGGCGTGGACGCCCCCGTCGTGCCGGTCGACGTCGAGCCGGGCGGCGCGCTGCGGGTTCCCGATGACCCCGGTGTACTCGGTTGGTGGCAGGCCGGCGCCCGGCCCGGCAGCGGACACGGAACGGTCGTGGTGGACGGCCACGTCGACACCGCCCGCGACGGGCCCGGCGCCTTCTACCACCTGCGTGCACTGCGCCCCGGTGACCAAGTACGGCTCAGGACGGACCGCGGCACACAGGGCTATGTGGTGCGCGCAGTGCGCAGTTTCCCGAAGACCGCGCTGCCACCGGAACTGTTCACGACCGACGGGCCACCGCGCCTGGCCCTGGTCACCTGCGGTGGCTCGTTCGACCAGCACACCCGCCAATACGCCGACAACGTGGTCGCCTACGCCGTGCCCGGCTGACCAGAACTACATCCCCGCGACCGACAAGGCGACCTACGACGGGCCCAGCAGGCGGGCAGCCAGCAGCCGGTTCCGCCAACGGTGCTGTCACCCGCTGGGAACGATTCGAGTTGTCGGGCGACCCAGCCGTCCTCGAGCCGGACCGTGCCCACTGTCAGGGCCGAACGACCCTGGGGGAGGTCGGCCGCGCGCCCGAGTTTGCCGGGCGCTCACCCGGCCGCCATTGCGGCAGCGAGCACGCGAGGGGGTGCTCGCCGCGTTCTGGCCCGCGGTGCGCTGCCGTCTCGGCATCGGCCTGCCAGTACTCGCGCTGGTCACCCTGATCAGGGGGCCGCTGACGACGAACGCGGGCGTGTGGCTGCTGCACCGAATGGAGCGGACGGCGCTGGTGCTGGCGCACGCCCGGCTGGGCGACGCCATGCTGCCCTGGGCGATCGCGCTGTTCATCGCCGCGCTCGCAGTGTGGGCGCTGCGCTTCCTCGAGCCGCGGCTCTGCTCTACCCCCGCCCCAGCTCCGCCGGCCGCGGCAGGCCGTCCGGGACCGGACCCTGCAGCGGTGGAGCCCGGCTCCGCGGCGACACAGCCGGGCCGCATCGAGTCGCCCCTGGCCTGAGCACACAAAAAGCAAGAGGGCCACTGACCGTGCTGGTCAGTGGCCCACTTGCGTAGTTGCGGGGGTAGGATTCGAACCTACGACCTCTGGGTTATGAGTCGGCCGGGCACTGTCGTAAGCCGTTTCGGCCCCTCCCCGCTGTCGCCGCGGCAGCCCCCGCACGCAGGCACCGGCCTGCCACTTGAGTGCTCGCGCCGCACAGCCCGTCTGACCGGTCGCGCCCCATCCACGATGCCGCCGTGACCACCGCCGTGACCACACGCCCCGCCAGAATGCGAACCAAGTGAAGACCTCCCACCCCCAAGACGCCCCCAGGCTAGGAACAGGGTGAGCCACCGCTGTTTCAGCAGGTCAGGCACCCTACAGAGTCATAGTGACCAAGGGGGTCAAGCCCGGATGCACCGTCCAGCTGAGTTGATGATCGATAAGGCCGGATCTGGGTCTGGACGGTTTCGGAATCGGAATTGGGCATGATCGGGTTGCCGGTCGGGCCGGCGTCTCCGAGGTCTTTCGGGTCGTGGGCGGACAGGGCGTCGACTGTTCAGCTGCGCATCGGGAGGGCGTTGATGCCGGTCAGGGCGGTGAGGAACGCCTCGGCCCAGGGCCAGTTGGCCGGTAGCCGCAGATGCAGGCGGCGGGCGGTGTGCACCAGCCGGCCGGGGATGGTGAACAGCCGCCGGCGCAGGGTCGCCGCGGTGGCCCGGGCCATGCCGGCCAGCGCGCCGACGGGGCGGCCCAGGTTGTGCGCGGTCACCGCGAGCGCCAGCCAGGCGGCGTGGCGGCGGTGATCGGCCTCGACCTGCAGCAGGTCACCGTCGCGGTCGGTGACCATGGCGTGGTAGTCGAAGTCGGTGAACAACGCCAGCTGCGAGCCCGGGGTCGGACGCACCCGGCGCACGACCAACCGCACCGGGGCGCGTCGCGGGTGTGGGCGAAGCAGGTGTAGGCGGTCTCGGCGACATCGGCGCCGGACACCTCCGGGGTGGACAGCCAGTACGGGATCGGCTTCAACGCCGAGTCGGGGATCGCCGCGATCGCGGCCCGGATCCTCTTGTCCTGCCGGGCGGTGACCGAGAACCGGACGTCGAACTTGCGAGCCGTGGTCAGCACCGCGCGGGAGTAGAACGCCGAGTCGGCACGCACGGTCAACTGGCCCGTCGCCCCGGCAGCGCGCAGTCTGCTGATCGTCTCGGTGAGGAACGACTTCGCGCCCCGAGCGGCGCCGGCCGGGCCGCCCCGGAGCCGGGAGAACAGCACCTGCCCGGTCTCGGGCAGCGTCGCGAGCTGCGGGTGGTAGCCGCGGACCTTGGTGTAGCCGAACCCGGCGCCCTGCTTGCCGCGGCCGTAGACCGGGCAGATCGTGGAGTCCAGATCGAACACCAACGGACCCGCCGGATCGACCGGGCCGGCACCCGCGGCCCACAATCGGGCCAGCAGCTCACGGCTCACCGCATCGAGCTCGCGCA
>NZ_JAOPWR010000343.1 GCF_025965585.1 Pseudonocardia sp. | reverse complement strand
TGCGCTCGGCGGACGAGGTCGTGGACGTCGTCGTGGACCGGGCGGTCGACAAGGTGGTCCACCTCGCCCACGGCTACGAGTCCCGGCACGGTCTCGTAGGGCTCGTCCGGCTGGACCTGTGCGGCAGCGGGCCGGTGGCCTACCGGGTGAAGCGTCTGGCCTAGTGAGGTGGGTCGTCGGTGTGGGGCAGTGGCGCATCGACCACAACGGCCTGCAGGCCGCATCCCCCGAGGCCTTCGCCGCCATCCGCCGTCGACTGGTCGACACCGGCGCGAGCGACGGCACCGTCAACGACCGCGGCGCCATCCGCAGCATGTTCTTCCGCGACCCGGACGGCCTCGAGGGCGAGGTTCTCATCCGGAAGCCGTGACGAGGGGCCGCCGCCCCGACCCGTACCTCGGATCGGGGCGGCCGAACGTGGGACGCCGGACATCACGGCACCCTGCACAGTGCAATGGTTTCCGGCGGCCCTTCGGAAGGCTCAGAACCAGTTGGCACGGCCTCCCACTGCACGCCCGGTACGACCGAGGATCAGGAAAACGATTCCCACGACGAGCAGAAGGCCGCCGAGGTAGTAGAGGAGGCTGATGCCCGCGACGTATCCGATCACGAGCAGGATGAGTCCGAGAATGATCATGCGGGCCCCTTTGTCCGACGAGTGGTCGCCGGAGAGTAGAGCAAGATCTACGACTCCGAAACTCGGAGCGCCTGCTCGTCCATTTGCGCACGAGATCGAGGTCTCGGCAGGCCTCGAGCCCGTGGGACCGTGGGCTACGCATTCCCGGTTGGGCTTCCCGTGCGAGACGGCCCGGCAGACCGCGTAGGTGCTCCGGTCGTCGTTCCCGGCCCGGACGTCCCGGCTGACCGTCGCTTGGTCGCGTAGGTGCTGATTGTTCGGTGCTCTGGACGGCTTCGGCGCCTCTCCCGGCGGAGTCGAACGCCGATGTGGCTGCCCGACCACGGGCCCCCTCGGTGCGCTGACCGTGGTAGCGGGGTCCTGTCGGAGCAGCGTTGGGCCCCGTATCGCGGTGGGATCCGGATTCGGCCGATGCGCGCGGGGCGTAGCCGGGGATTTCGGCTCGGGCATGTGCACGACGTCGTCAAACGCGTCGTCGGCCGTTCGCGGACCGGCCAGGTCGACAGCCTTCGTGGTGGCTGTCCGCTGCCGCTCAGCGCAGCCGACGGCGGCGATGTGTCGCAGCGCGTCCGGCTGGGTAGGCAGACGGTGCCTTGCGTGGCGTGGCTCTCACCAGCGCGTCGTGCGGGTTGCTTGTCCGCTCCCCGGTCGCAGGCCGACCGTGGGGTCGGCCGGGCACGGCTGGAGCCCGGCGTGAGGCCGGGCTCCAGTTCGCCCGGTCGCCCGGCTCGGGGTTTGAGGCCATCGATCGGAGGCGACTGTGGCGGAGAGCGCGAACGGGACGGTCTCGGAATCCCTGGCCATGGCGGAGCTGGTGTACGTCAACGACGCGGCGCCTGGCATCACGCGCGAGCCCGTCGCGGACGGCTGGGTCTACCGCCGGCCCGACGGCACCGCGATCACCGACCCCGACGACCGCGCGTGGATCGACGCGATCGGCATTCCCCCGGCCTGGACACGGGTATGGATCAGCCCCACGCCGCAGGGCCACATCCTCGCCACCGGCCGCGACTCACGCAGGCGCAAGCAGTATCGCTACCACCCACGCTGGCGCGAGGTGCGCGACGCCACGAAGTACCACCGGATGATGGAGTTCGGCGAGGCGCTCCCCGCCGTGCGTCAGCGGATCGACACCGATCTCGAGCTGCCCGGCCTGCCGCGGGACAAGGTGCTCGGCGCGGTCATCCGGCTGATGGACGAGACCTTGATCCGGATCGGCAACGAGCAGTACGCGCGACAGAACCAGTCGTTCGGGCTCACCACCCTGCGCCATGAGCATGTCACGATCGAGGACCCGGCGACGGTGCGGTTCGAGTTCCGCGCGAAGTCGGGCAAGGAGCAGCGGGTCCGGCTGAGCGACCCGCTGCTGGCGTCGGTCGTGCACGCCTGCCACGAGTTGCCCGGCCAGGAGCTGTTCTCCTACGTCGACGACGACGGCCGGATCGTCCACGTCGGGTCCGCCGAGGTGAACGCCTATCTGCGGGCGGTCAGTGAGGCGGTGTTCACGGCCAAGGACTTCCGGACGTGGGGCGGATCCGTGACCGCCGCGGAGGTCCTCGTCGGGCTCGGCCCACCGCGGTCCGCGACCGACGCCAAGCACAAGATCATCGCCGCGATCGACGCCGCCGCGGCCCGGCTCAACAACACCCGGGCGGTGTGCCGCAAGAGCTACGTGAACCCCCGGCTGCCCGAGTCGTACCTCGCGGGCTCGCTCGTCGACGCCTTCGAGCGTGCCCCGGAGCGCGACCGGCTGCGACACGCGGAGTGCGCGGTGCTCCTCGCGCTGGCCGCGACACCGGCTCGACGCCCCTCCGGATGACCCCGGCCCCCGGCCCTGTGAACGGCGACCGCTGTGCACCGTCGTCCTGCAGGCGACGATGGGCCGGACCCGCCGCAGCCGAATCCACCGGTGAGGCGCGGGCCGGCGCTACCAGAGCTGGGGGCGCGTCACCGGGGGGCCGGGGGGCCGCTTCACCGGCGGAGCGGGCGGACGGTCGGGTACGGTCTCGGCCGGCGGCCGCTCGCCGATGACGGGGCCGAGCAAGGCCCGCAGATCCGCCGTGGCCACCGCCGGGCGGTTGACATCCACCGCCACGACGGGCGCCACCTGCCGCAGCGCCTCGACCAGCCGCACGTCCGTGAGGTCGTGCAGACGGTCGACGGCACCGGTCACGATCACGTCGGGGCGCAGCGCCGCGACGGCCTGTGGGTCCGGCGCGCGCGCCGCACCGACAGCCTGGATGCCGTCAGCCTCGATGTCGTCGAGGGTTCCCGCGCACCCGACCATCGGCGCGCCCAGGCCGAGCAGCAGCGCGCCGACCACATCGTCGGTGGCGACCACGCGGCGGATCGCGGCCGGTAGTGCCACCGGCGTGCCCGTCGCATCGACGAACGCCCGACGACCGCCGCCCGCATTGCTGATGAGGCCGGTGAGCGCGG
>NZ_JAOPWR010000318.1 GCF_025965585.1 Pseudonocardia sp. | reverse complement strand
CCGCGCTCGCCGGCGTCGACGGGCTGGCCGCGCTGGACCCGGCGGCCGCGCACGACCTGCTCCACGCCGACGAGGCTCACCCGCCCTGGACGCTGTCGTTCCCGCACCCGCTCGTCCGCGCCGCGGTCTACGACGCGCTCGGCCCGGCCCGGCGCCACGACCTGCACCTCACCGCAGCCGGGCTGCTCGCGGACAGGAGCCCGGGCGACCGGGGTGCCGTGCTGCGTCACCGGGTGGCCGCCGCGGCCGAACCCGACGAGCATCTCGCCGCCGACCTCACGCGCTTCGCCGACGAGGAGGCCCGCAGACAGGCCTGGCAGAGCGCGTCGGCCCACCTTCTCGATGCCGCCCGGCTCAGCCCCGATCCGCGGGAGGCCCAGCGCCGGGTGCTGCGGGCGGTGATCTGGACGCTCCTGCGGGGCGACGCCGCCACCGCCGTGGCGGTCGCCGACCGGGTGGACACGTTCGAGCCGGGCCCGATGCGCGACGCCGCGCTCGGGGCGCTCGCCACGGCCGCCGACGATCCCGACCGCGCGGCCCGCCTGCTCGGCGCCGCCTGGGCCGCGCGCGGCGGCGACGCCGAGGCGGAGGCCCTCACAGCCCTCCTCACCGCGATCCACTGCTACGGCCGCCTCGACGCCGCTGCGACGGTCGACTGGTGCCGGCGGGCGCTCGCCGTCACCGAACGGGGCACCTCGACCCACGCCGTCGCCCAGACCTATCTCCTGCACGGCCTGGGCTACGCCGGGCGTACGAATGAGTCGGCCGCGGAGGCCACGTCCGCCGACGAGCGGCCGGGCGACACCGACCACCTCTGGCTCAACCCGCGCTCGGCTCGCGGTGTGCTGCGTCTCGTCGACGACGACCTCGACGGCTCGATCGACGACTTCGCCTCGGTGGCGGCGGCCGCGGCGCGGCTGGGCATCCTCAACACCTCCGCCTACGCGCTGGCGTACCTCGCCCGGGCCGAGTGGATGGCCGGGCGGTGGGACGCCGCGCTCGTGCACGCGGAGCGGGCCGTGGCGATCAACCTGGAGTCCGACTTCGGGTTCATGCAGTCGGCGGTCGTCGGCATCGCGGTGCTGGTTCCCGCCGCGCGGGGCGACTGGGCCGCCGCCGAGGGCCACGTGCGGGCCATGGCGGGCAACCCCACGGGCTACGAACGGTCGGCGGTGGCGCTGGCGATGGGCCGGGCGCGCATCGGTGAGGCCCGCGGGGACGCCGCGGCCGTGGTCGCAGCGCTGGAACCCGTCCTGCGCTTCGAGCACCGCGACGCCGCCGACGAACCGGGCTTCTGGCCGTGGCAGGACCTCTACGCCGATGCGCTGGTCGCCGTCGGGCGGGTCGCAGCCGCGGATGCGTTCCTCGGCCCGCACGAGCAGGCGGCGCGCGACAGGGGGCGTCGCACGGCGATCGGCAGGCTTGCCCGGGCCCGCGGCCGCGTGGAGGCCGCGGCCGGCCGGACCGACGCGGCGGATGCCGCCTTCACCCTCGCGCTGGAGGCCACCGAGGATCTGCCGGCGCCGTTCGAGCGGGCGCGGGTGGAGCTGGCCGCGGGCGGGTTCCTGCGTCGGCTCGGGCGCCGCCGCCGGGCCGCCGACCTGCTCACCGCCGCCGAGGCCCGCTTCACCGCGCTGGGTGCGGTGCCCTACTCCGAGCGCTGCGCGAAGGAGCTCGCGGCGTCCGGGCTGCACCCGGCCGCGCGGCGTGGCCGCGACGGCACAGACCTGACGTCGCAGGAGCTCGTGGTGGCCCGGCTCGCGGCCGGGGGCCGCAGCAACCGAGAGGTGGCCGACGAGCTGGTGGTGAGCATCAAGACCATCGAGTACCACCTGCGCAACGCCTTCCAGAAGCTCGGGGTGACCTCCCGGCGACAGCTCCCGGACCGGCTGGCGGCGCTCGGGGAGACCTGAGCCCGTTCCCGCTCCCCGGAAGTGGGCCGCGAAGGCGTTGTCCGGGGCCGGATGCCCGGGACAGGCTCCGAGGGTGACCCTGCACAAGGACCTCGCAGACGAGCTGTGGGAGGCCGACCGCTCCGCGAAGCCGGTGGTCCCGCTGACCGAGCGCCACCCCGATCTCGTGCTCGAGGACGCCTACGCGATCCAGTCGATCAACATCGCCCGCCGCGTCGCGTCCGGGCAGCGGGTGATCGGCCGGAAGGTGGGCCTGACCTCGCGCCCGATGCAGCAGATGCTCGGCGTCGACGAGCCCGACTTCGGTGTGCTCACCGACGAGATGTTCGTCGAGGACGGTGACCTGGTCGACCTGGGGCGGCTCGTGCAGCCGCGGGTGGAGGCCGAGCTCGCGTTCGTCATGGCGGAGGACCTCGCCGGGCCCGGCATCACCACGGCCCGCGCGCTGGCGGCGATCGAGGGCGCGCTGCCGTCCGTCGAGATCGTGGACAGCCGGGTGGCGGACTGGAGGATCAGGCTCGTCGACACGGTGGCGGACAACGCCTCGTCCGGACTGCTCGTCATGGGCGGCCGGATGCGGCCCGTCGCCGACCTGGACCTGCGGCTGCTCGGCGTCGTCGTCTCCCGGCACGGGCAGCTGATCGACACCGGCGCCGGCGCCGCCGCGCTCGGCAACCCCGCGCGGTGCGTCGCGTGGCTGGCCAACAAGCTCGGCAGCTTCGGTGAGGGCCTGAAGGCCGGCGACGTCGTGCTGCCGGGAGCGGTGCACAAGATGGCGCCGGTCGAGCCCGGCGACGTGTTCCGGGCGGAGTTCGCACACCTCGGCGCCGTGACGGTCCGCTTCTCGAACGGAGCACTCGCATGAGCATCACCGCGCAGGAGATCGCCGACACCCTCATCACGTCCGAGCGGGAGCGCAAGGGCATCGCGCAGTTCAGCGACGAGCACCCCGACATCCCGGTCGAGACGGCGTACGAGGCGCAGAAGGCGTTCGTGCAGTCCAAGCTCGACGCCGGCGAGACGTTCGTCGGCTGGAAGCTGGGCCTGACCAGCCGCAACAAGCAGAAGGCCATGGGGCTCGACGCGCCGCTCTACGGCCGGGTCACCAGCGGGATGATCTCCACCTACGGCGAGCCGGTGCGCCTGGACCGCTTCATCCACCCGCGGGTCGAGTGCGAGATCGCGTTCCTGCTGGCGCGCGACATCGAGGGGCCGGCCACGATCACGTCGGTGCTGGCGGCCACCGAGGTCGTCTTCGCGGCGGTGGACGTGCTCGACTCCCGCTACGAGAGCTTCCAGTTCACGCTGTCGGACGTGGTCGCCGACAACGCGAGCGCCGGCGCGTTCTACCTCGGGCCCGTCGCCCGGCGGCCCGACGAGCTGGAGGACCTGCGGCTGCTCGGTGCCGTGGTGCGGGTGGACGGCGAGGTGGCCATGACCGCCGCCGGTGCCGCCGTGATGGGCCACCCCGCGGCGTCGGTGGCGTGGCTGGCCAACCAGCTCGTCGCGGAGGGGGAGAAGCTGCGGGCGGGGCAGATCGTCTTCTCCGGCGGCGTGACCGCCCCGGTGCCTGTGGTGGCGGACCGCAGCGTGACGTTCGAGTTCGACCAGCTCGGCGCCATCGACGTGTACGGGGCCTGAGTCGTGCGCTCGACCGCGGTGGTCGCCACCGACGCACCCGCCCGCTACGCCAAGCAGTTGCTCGCCCATCTCGGGCGCAAGGACGCCGTCGAGACCGTCGGCGACGACGCCGACGGGGGCAGGCTCGTGTTCGGCTACGGCACCGGCACCGTGACGGCGGGGGAGGGCGCGCTGACGCTCGTCGCCGACGCGCCCGACGCCGAAGGCCTCGCCCACGTGCAGGACGTGCTCGCCCGGCATCTGGAGCGCTTCGGTGCGCGCCGCGAGCTCATCGTGAACTGGGAGGACGGGTGAAGGTCATCCACACCGACGACGCCCCCACGCACACCGGGCCCGTCCCGCAGGCCGTGGAGGCCGGGGGCTGGATCCACGTGTCGGCCCTGTTCGGCGCCGACCCGGTGGGGCACGCCATCCCCGAGGAGGCCCGCGCAGAGGCGGAGCAGATCTTCACCAACCTCGCCGCGATCCTCAAGGCGGGCGGCGCGTCGCTGACCGACGTGGTGCGCGTCGGGATCGTCATGCGCGACCTGCAGCGCGACCGACCGGTCTTCAACGCCGTGTGGGCCGAGCGCTTCGGCGAGCACCGACCGGCCCGTTCGGCGATCCAGTCGCCGGAGTTCGGCAGGGTGGGGGAGAACGCGCGGTTCATGGTCGAGGTGGCGGCCTTCCGTGGCTGAGCCGCGGCTGGTCGCGAGCTTCTTCACCCTCAGCGGCAGCGGCTTCGCCCAGCCGCCGCGCAACGGGTTCGCCGAGCGCTGCCGGGCCGCGTCGGACGGCGGGTTCGCGGGCATCGGCCTGCACGCGGGCGACCTGGCACGCACCGTCGCGTCCGGCCTCGACGCCGACGGCATGCGGGCGGTACTGGCCGACACCGGCCTGGAGCTGGTCGAGATCGAGTTCCTCTCCGGGTGGGCGTTCGACGTCGACGTCCCGGAGCTGGACGCCACGATGACCGCGATCGAGGAGACCGCCGACGCGTTCGGCGGCCGCCACGTCTCCACCGGGGAGCTCCGCGGCGGCACCCTCGATCTCGACGCCGCCGCGACGCGGCTCGGTGCGCTGGCCACCCGGCTCGGCGAACGGGGGCTCACGCTGGCGCTGGAGGCGTTCCCATGGTCGGCCCTGCCCGACGCGGACACGGCCGTCGAGCTGCTGCGCCGGGCCGGGGCCCCGAGCGCCGGGCTCATGGTCGACGTCTGGCACTTCTGGAACGGCGGTGCGCACCCCGGCCTGCTCGCCGACCTGCCCGCAGGCGGCGTGGCGGCCGTCCAGCTCAACGACGGCCCGCTCGTGCACGACGACTTCCTCCGCCACGCCCGTGCGGCGCGCATGCTCCCCGGGGAGGGCGATCTGGACGTCGTCGGCCTGGTGCGGGCCGTGCTCGCCACCGGGTTCGACGGGCCGTGGTGCGTGGAGGTCAACACGCCGGAGTTCAACGCTCTCGCCGTCGACGAGGCGGCGAAGCGGGCGGCCGCCGCGGCCGGTGCGGTGCTCGACGCGGCGCGCGGGTAGCGCCGTGAGCGGCGGGGACGAGCTCCTGCTCCGAGGCGGTGACCGGCTCGTGGTGCGGCCGATCCGCCCCGGTGATGCCGGCGCGCTCGTCGCGCTGCACGCCCGGCTCTCGGCCGACACGATCTACCGCCGCTACTTCGGCGCCCGCCCGCACCTCTCGCCCGGTGACGTCGCCCGGTTCACGCGGGTGGCCGAGGAGTGGCGGTTCGCGCTGGTGGCCGTCCGGGAGCCGGGCGATCTCGTCGCCGTCGCGCGCTACGAGGGCGGGGCCGGGGCGAGCTCGGCCGAGATCGCCGTGGTCGTGGACGACGCGCTGCAGCACCAGGGCGTGGGCCGGGCGCTGCTGGAACGCCTGATCGACGTCGCCCGGGAGCGCGGGCTCGACACGCTGGTGGCCGACGTGCTCAGCGCCAACTCGCCGATGCTCGGGCTGCTGCGCGTGCTCGGCCTGCCCACCCGCACCGTGCTCGACGCCGAGAGCTGCACCGTCACCGTCGACCTGCGGGGCCACGAGCTCCCGCCCGAGCGGCGGGAACGGGCCCGCGCCCACATCGGCGCCGCCCACATCGGCGCAGCCCACATCGGCGCAGCCCACATCGGCGCCGCCCACATCGACGCAGCCCAGATCGACGCAGCCCAGATCGACGCGGCCGGTGCCGCTCTGCCCGGGACTCCCGGTGCCGCCTCCGGCCGCCCCGCGAACGCCGGCCCGGCCTCGACGGCGAAGGCGCCCTGACCCGGTGCCCCGCCGTCGGATCCCGCGCCGGACGCGCAGGTCGTTGTTCGGAGCGCTGGTGCAGCCGATGTGGCAACGCCGCGCCCGCCGGCGGCGGTCCGCCGCCGCACCGGTGCTGCCGTCGCTGCCGAAGCCCGTCGTCCCGCGCCTCCCCGTCCGGCGCCTCCCCGTCCCGCGGCCACGCGAGCCCCCGGTGAGGCCCCCGCGCCCGCGGGCCGCCCGACCGGCTGCGGGGCAGTGGGTCCACGGGCGGGCGCCGCTGGGCGGCCGCTCCTACGACGTCTACCTTCCGGCGGGGTACCGCCGCCGCACGCGGGCACCGTTGCTGATGCTGTTGCACGGCTGCACCCAGACGCCCGCCGAGTTCGCCGACGCCACGCGGTTCACCGCGGTCGCCGACCGCAACGGGATCCTGCTCGTCCTGCCCCACCAGGAGAGCCGCCACCACCCGCAGCGCTGCTGGCGCTGGTACGAGGCGTCCCACCAGCGTCGCGGCTCCGGCGAGCCCGCGCTGCTCGCGGCGATCGTCGCCCGGGTGCTGGAGGAGCAGGAGCGGTGGCGGGCCGACCCGCGTCGCGTCTACGTGGCCGGGCTGTCGGCGGGCGGCGCGATGGCGCTGATCCTGGGAGCGACCTACCCCGACGTGTTCGCCGCGGTCGGGGCGCACTCGGCGCCGCCCTACCGCTCGGCGACGCGCGGCGGCCAGGCCCTCGCGGCGATGGCCGCGCGCACCGCGATGCCGCAGCCGGGTGGGGAGCCGATGGCGCCGCTGATCGTCGTCCAGGGCACGCGGGACCGCGTGGTGAACCCGGCCAACGGCGACCGCGTCGCCGACCAGTGGCTCGCGATGCGCGGGGCCGCCCGCCCGGACCCTCGCGATCCAGGCCGGATCACGCGCAGCCGCAGCGACGCCGCCCACTCCGGAGACGGACGTGGCTACACCCGGGTGCGCTGGTACTCCGCGCGGGGACGGCGGGTGCTGGAGTACTGGGTGGTCGCCGGGCTGGGTCACGCCTGGTCGGGAGGCCGCGCCGGGGGTTCGTTCAGCGACCCCGCGGGCCCGCGGGCGGCCACGGTCATGTGGGCCTTCTTCCGCGCTCAGCGGCTCGAGCGCGTCGTGAAGGGGGCGTCGCGGGTCGCGGGCGCCTGAGCCGGGG
>NZ_JAOPWR010000296.1 GCF_025965585.1 Pseudonocardia sp. | reverse complement strand
TCACAACAGTATGCAACGAACGGCTCAACCGGAGCATCACCAGTACTGATGAAGTCTCGCAAATGGTGGACGTTCGGTGACTAGGCGCGAGGAGCCGTCAGCAGATCGGAGTCTGCCGGCGACTGTTCACTCACCGCGGGCACCGTCACGGTTGCCAGGCAGCCCCGCGGATCGTCGACGGTGCGCAGCCGCACCGTGCCGCCCTCGCGGGCGAGGAGTTGGGCGCTGATGTAGAGCCCGAGGCCCGAGCCGCCCGCGGACTCGTCCTTCACACCGCGGGTGAGCAGCGCGTCGGCGTCGGCGCCCGGCGGCAGCCCCGGGCCGGAGTCGCGGACCTCGACCACGATGTCGGCGCCGCGGCGCCGGGCCCTGACCTGCACGGCGGCCCCTGGAGCGTGACGATCGCAGTTGGCGAGCAGGTTCGTCATGACCTGGGCGAGCACCGCGGACTCCCCGCACGCGCGCAGCCCCGGGACGATGTCGAGGTCCGGTCCGCGGTCGCCGGAACGCAGCGCGACGAGCCCCTCCAGCACCGGCGCCACGGCGTACTCGGCCAGGGGTGGGCCGACGTCGGGCTCGGGTTCCCCGCCGTCGAGGATCCGGTGCAGGCGCCCGAGCTCGGCCAGCACGGCGTGCTTGAGCCGCTCGTGGTCCTCGCCGCCGGTGTCGGCGCTGAGCAGGTGCGTGATGCCGGCCAACCCGGCGAGGCCGTTGCGCAGCTCGTGGTCGCGTTCGGCGGCGAGCTCGCCGGCCCGCTCCATGTGGATCGCCGCGACCGCGAGCTCCTCCTGCTGCTGCCAGTGCTCCGACCGCATCGTCGCCATCGCCCGCTGGACCATCTGTGCCAGCCCCACCAGCACGACGGTGAGCCCGACGAGCCGCAGCGCGGGGAAGGCGAGGTTCGTGGTGATCGTCGGCGTCGTGATGCCGACGCGGTAGATCTGCGCGATCGCCAGCACCACGAGACCGAGCCCGAGCCGCAGCCAGGGGGTCCACTGCCTGCGGATGCCCGCGACGGCGAACGAGACGGCCGCGGCCGTCCACCCGACGAGCACCGCGACGGTGACGAGCGGGCCCTCCACGAACCAGCGCAGCGGCGCGGAGTCGGGCAGCCGGAGTGCTGCGAGCGCGCAGACCCCGCCCGCGACCATGATCACCCAGCCGCCCCAGAACCCGAGGGAGCGGGGCGGCCGGGTCGAGAGCAGCAGGAGCACGAGCGCCACGACGTACGCCACGAGGCGCGAGGCGCGATGGGAGACGTCCAGGTCGGCGGTCGAGAGGGTGGCCCAGGGCAGGACGACCACGCAGTACAGCACCAGCGCCGCGGCGACCCACGCG
Organism: Pseudonocardia sp.; assembly: GCF_025965585.1. Classification (GTDB taxonomy): domain Bacteria; phylum Actinomycetota; class Actinomycetes; order Mycobacteriales; family Pseudonocardiaceae; genus Pseudonocardia. Next base: position 2,660 of record NZ_JAOPWR010000296.1, on the reverse strand, counting down.
AGCTTCGCCTCCCCCAGCAGCCGCGACACGACGACCGCCAGGATCGCCGATCCCGCGCCGACAGCGGCGGCGCTCAGCGTGAGGATGTTGCCGGTGATCTGCACCGGCAGAGCGGCGAGCACCGTGTCGGCCTCGAGGAGCACCACCACCACGGCGCACAGCGCGGCGACGACGAGCACGTCGGCGAGCAGGCGGGACGACCAGCGCAGCGAGCGTGCGCCGCGCGACGCGAGCACACCGTCCGCCAACTGCTCACACCTCCGGATCACCCCGGCCACCTCGGACGGGTCGCAGCATAGAGCCGATCTGTGATGATCGCTCCGTCAGCGGCCCCGTCGCGGCGTCAGCGGCCGGTCGCCCTCCGGTACAGCGCCACCGCCTCGAGCTGCGAGCTGACCTCGAGCTTCACGAGGATCGCCCGGATCTGGGTGCGCACGGTGGCCAGCGAGACGACGAAACGGTCGGCCACCGCCTGGGCGCGGTGGCCCTGCGCCAGCTCCGCGAGCACCTCCCGCTCCCGCTGCGTGAGCTTGTCGATCTTGGAGTGGAGCTCGGCCCGCACCGACGACTGCTCGTGGAACAGGTCGATCAGCTTCTGCCGGCGCTCGGGAGCCATCACCTCGCGCCCGTCCGCCGCGGCCCGCGCCGACCGCAGCAGCGCGGGGAACGGCGCGTTCTTCGGCAGCCAGGCGACAGCCCCGTCGGCGAGCGCCCCGCCGATGCGGACGTGGTCGCCGCTGCCGGACAGGATCATGACCCGCCACCCGGCGGCGACCAGCGGCGCGACGAGGCGCACCCCGTCCAGGACGGCGCCCCGCCGGTCGCGGCCCAGGTCGAGGTCGAGCAGGGCGAGGCCCGGCGACAGTCCGCGCGCCTCGGCGAGGATGGCGTCGGCTCCCCCGGCCGTGCCGCACCAGTGCGCGACGAGCCCCTCGGAGCGCAGGCTCAGCATCAGCGAGGTGCCGACGAGCTCGTGGTCGTCGATGATCAGGACCGGCTTCTCGTACCGTCCTGCGGGCGTCGTTGTCACTCGATCGGGTGCCATCAGTTCCGGTGGTCGGGAATCCTTCGGTTGTTGACTCACCAACGATTCGACGGCACCACGGATGCGGTTCGAAAGGAGGGCTCGATCAGAGCGGTGTCCCGCCGTCTACGGGGGTGCCGCCGCGGGTGTGGTCGTGGGTGTGACGGTGGTGCTCGGGGTGACCGTGGTCGTCGGCGGGGCCACCGCCTTCGGGATGGCGTACGACGGTGGTGGTGGTGCCGGCGTCGTCGTGGTCGCCGACGTCGTCGTCACCGGGGGAGCGGTGGTCGTCGTGACCGGGGGCGTGGTGGTCGTCGTGACCGGGGGCGTGGTGGTCGTGACGGGCTTCGTCGTCGGCGGCACCGTGGTCGTCGTGACCACCGGCGTGGTCGTGGTCGTGGGTGCGGTGGTCGGCGTGACGGGCGTCCCGGCCGAGTCGGGGGGCGGCACCCCCACGCCGGAGCCCTGGACGGGGTAGAACGCGGCCCAGTCGACGTCCATCTGCGACGGTGTCAGCCCTGTGCCCCTGAAGTTGTCCAGCTGCAGGGTGAGGTGCATCGACCCGGGCGGGAGGATCGAGGTGTCGGCGGTCGACCACCACCGCACGCCGTCGACATAGTTCGCGATGCCGGTCGGCGTCCACTCCACGGCCCAGTTGTGCCACCGCGTCGCGTCGATGTCGACGGATCCGTGGACCTGCGAGTTCGAGGCGCCGTAGTGGAGGAAAGTGTCGGTCGTCTGCCGGGTGGGGTCGGACATCTCGGCGAAGTCGACCTCGCCGCCGACCGGCCAGTTCTCCGCGTCCGGCCAGAGCAGCATGACGGCGTGGTAGTCCGGGTCGGCCCTGGGCGCCCGCATCCTGACCTCCCAGCGGCCGTACTTGGCGCCGAAGTTCCACGCCATGCCGCCACTGGCGCCCTGCGCGTTGCCCGCGATCGTGAGGAAACCGTTCGCGACCGTGGCCGCCGACGGGCTGCGCGTGCCGTTCCCGGCGTGCCCCTGGCCGTTGTAGACACCCCAGTCGGCGAGCCCGGCGTCGAAGTTCTCGGCCTTGGACGGGGTGCCCCAGTTGAACATCTGGGCGGCAGTGGTGCCGCCGGTGGTGGTGACCGCCGTGCCGGGGGTCGACGCCGTGGGCGAGGTCGACGAGGACCCGGCCCGGTTGCTCGCGGTGCTGTTGCTGGTGGAGGTGGCCGGCAGTGGCGTGACCGTCGACGTCGCCTTCGATGCGGGGAGTGCCGCGGCCGCGGGGTGGGCCGCTGTGGCCGGTGCCGTCGCCGTCGTTGTGGCACCGGAGGTGGTCGCCGGGACCGACGCGGACTCCGCCACCGTCCCGCCTGCCCCGGTCGAGGTCGTCGGGGAGCCCGTGGCGTCGGGAGAGCCGCCTGCGAGGGCGCTCGCGGGCGGGGTCTCAGCGGTCCCCGCGGCGGCGGCTCCCGCACAGCCGCCGTCCGGGAGCGCAGCACACACAGCCGCCGGGAACCGGCCACTGATCAGCTCCGCCGCCATGGCAGCGGACGGACCCACACTGCTCACGACGAGCATGGCGATGGAGCCGACGGCGCAATAGGCCCGGACCTTCGGCAGCACCTGACCACTCCTTCGGTGGCGTGTTCCCCGAGGTCGCGCCGTTTCT
>NZ_JAOPWR010000278.1 GCF_025965585.1 Pseudonocardia sp. | reverse complement strand
TGCGCCGGGCGTTGTCGATCATCTCGGTGCTGCTGAGCAGCCCGACGTCCGGCCGCCCGATCAGCGACGCGGTGGTGCCGAACCCCGTCATGTAGACGACGTCGAACCCGGCCTGCTCCACCAGCCGGGCCGACAGCGCGTCGTAGGCACCGGGGGCGACGAGCGGGGCGTCGGCCGCGAGCAGCTCGCGCAGCCGGGCCCGCGGCGCGGTCGGCCCCGACAGCAGCTCTCCCACAAGCTTCCTTCCCGCCGTTTGCATGCAAGTGCTCGAAAAGTACCGCCGCGGTCGGCGGAACAACTTTCCCCATATTGCACACGATCCCGACAGGAGGTCGGTGTGACGCGAGCTCCGGAACGAGGCGGTCGGCGCGATGCGGGAGCTTGGTGCCCACCACGTCCTCGGCATACAGCTCCGCCGCTCGCTCCCACTCCCGGTCGTCCAGGCGCGAGGCCAGTTCGGAACACATCGGGGGGTCGGGCAGCGGTGTGCTGGTGAGCGCGTCGGCGACCCGCTGCCGACCTGGCCCGCCGGCTGCGCGCGGTCGGCTCGGGCCGGTGGGAGCTGGGCACACCCGACGTCGCCGCTTCTCCCGGTTGATCATGATCATGTCCGTTTCGGTGCTTCAGAGGGCGGCACCGACCGCCCAGCCTGCTGTGGCGGCGGTGATGCCGGCGAGGACGCTGGCCACGACGTTGAGCGCCCCGGTCAGGCGGTGCCCACTTTCGATCAGTCCGACGGTTTCGTAGCTGAAGGTGCTGTAGGTCGTCAGGGCCCCGCAGAACCCGGTGCCGGCCAGCGCGGCGACCGCCGGCCCGGCGGAGGCGGTGACCAGGCCGAGAATGAACGAGCCGAGCACGTTGACCGCGAAGGTGCCCCATGGGAACCGGCTCGGGAACCACCGCTTCAGCGCGCGATCGGTCAGGAACCGCATCGGCGCGCCGACCGCCGCGCCGACCGCCACGAACAGGACGTTCATCACTGTGGCTCCTGCCCGTCCGACGTATCCGGGGCGGTCATACCGGCGCGGGGCCGGGCGGTGCCGCTGCGCATGACGCGGACGCGCGTGGCGATCGCGCGGGTGGCCGCGGCACCCGCCGCGCCGGCGAGGACCGCGATCACCGGGGTGCCGGCGAGGTAGCCGAGCGCGAGCGGCGCGCGGCCGGCCCTGACCAGGTTCACGATCTCGACGGTGTAGGTGGAGAAGGTGGTGTAGCCGCCGAGGAACCCGACCCCCAACAGGGGCCGCGCCAACGGGTGCGCGTCGACGAGCTCGGTGATCACCACCATCAGCACCCCGATCAGCACACATCCCGTGGTGTTGATCAGCAGGGTCGACCACGGCCACTGCGTGGGCCCGTGCGGCAGCGCCAACCCGAGCGCGTACCGCGCCTCGGCCCCCACCAGCCCCCCCACCGCGACCACCGCGACCACGGTGCTCAACCGTGGCTCACGCCACCGTGGGCACGGCTCGGCGGGCTCGAGCCCCGGTTCGGTACCGGACGGCTCGGGTTCCGGCTGGGATCCGGGGCGCTCGCCGGACGACGACGAATGCGGGAATGGCACAGCTCCGTCACCTCCCGCTCCCGCAGACGCAGCGGATCTGACGTCGCGGGCCCCCGCTCGCGGCCTCCGCACTGGACCCCGCCATGATCATCTCCGCCGCGCGGCGGAGCCGTACTGCCAGGGCACCCAGCAGGTCAACAGCACGATGACGCCGAGGGTGATCGCCGTCGGCGCCGACAGCAGGGCCCCGCCGATCACCAGCAGCAGCCCCAGAACGAACAGCACCTGGCCGATCACCACGCCGAGAGGTGACGATGAGCCTGCCGCCCGAGTGGCGGGCCGCGGCGGTCGTACAGGTTGCGAGAGCTGCGCGGCCAGCTCGGGGTTCTCCTGTGCGAGCTGCTGGCCCAGAGCAGCCAGCTGGCGGCGCTGCCGTCGCGTCATCCTCATTTTCGGGCCCTCCCATCGCGAGCCGAACGGACGAGGCAGTCGCTCCGGGGAGCAGGACCGGGGGGTGCGGGCGCGGACATGGCGGGGCAGCAGCCCACGGCGCGCGGGCCGGGGCCGGGTCCTGTCCGCGCTCGACCGGTGGGTGGAGCCGGCCCGGCCGCAGGCGCCCGGTCCCTCACCGGCCTCTGAACCGCGCAGCGGGGTACGGGGCAACGGGCGGGAAAGCTGTCGGTTCACCGTTCCCGCCCGTCGCCGCAGCCGTCAGAAACTGGACTTGGGCACGCCCTGGCCGGGGTCGATCTGGTGCGGACCGGCCTTGCCGGGGCGGACGTCGAAGTCGAAGATCGCGGTCGGGATGTAGACCGTGGAGCAGGAGTTCGGGATGTCCACCACGCCCGAGAGGCGACCTTCGATCGGTGCCGCCCCGAGGATCATGTAGGCCTGTTCCGGGGTGTAGCCGAACTTGGCCAGGTAGTCGATGGCGTGCAGGCAGGCCCGCTGGTAGGAGAGCTGGGCGTCGAGGTAGTGCTGCTTGCCCTCCAGGGTCACCGACGTGCCGGAGAAGGCCAGCCATTCGCTGTACTGCGGAGGTGTGTTGCCCGGCATGAAGATCGCGTTCTCGGAGACGCCGTAGGTCTGCATCCCACCCTTGATCAGGTCGACGCCGAGATCGATGAACCCGCCCATCTCGATCGCCCCGCAGAACGTGATCTCGCCGTCGCCCTGGGAGAAGTGCAGGTCACCCATCGACAGCTTCGCGCCGTCGACGAAGACCGGGTAGAACACCCGGGTCCCCTTCGTGAAGTTCTTGATGTCCTGGTTTCCGCCGTTCTCCCGGGGCGGGGCGGTGCGCGCGGCCTCCCGGGCGACCCGGTCGAACTCGTCCCCGGACAGGTTGCCCAGGACGGCAGAGTCGGGCAGCGGCGGCAGGGCCAGCGGCGGCACGCGCTCCGGGTCGGTGTCGATGAGCTCCTGCTCGCGCGCGTTCCACTTCGCCAGCAGCTCCGCCGAGGGAGCGGTGCCCATCAGCCCGGGGTGGACGATGCCGGTGAACGACACCCCGGGGATGTGGCGCGAGGTCGCCACACCGCCGCGGAAGTCCCAGATCACCTTGTAGGCGTCGGGGAACTGGTCGGTGAGGAACCCGCCCCCGTTCTGCTTGGCGAAGATGCCGGTGTAGCCCCAGCCCTGCCCGGCCAGCGGCCCGGAGTCCTCCTGGGGGACCGGACCGACGTCGAGGATGTCGACCATCAGCAGGTCCCCGGGCTGTGCGCCCTGTACCTCGAGGGGCCCGCTGAGCACGTGCACGCTGGGCAACGGGGCGTTCAGCACGTCCTCGGCCGAGTCGTCGTTGTGGATCGCGCCGTCGAACCACTCCCGGCACTCCACCCGGAACGCGTCCCCCGGCTTGACCTGCACCTGCGTCGGGATGTCCGGGTGCCACCGGTTGTGGCCGACGATCCGCTGTTCGGTGAACTTCTTGGTGTTGTCGAGCGGGAACACGACTTCGGGCATCGATCCTCTCCCTACTTTTCGAGTACGCCGTGGTGCGGATAACCGGCCCGTTCCACTTGTTTTCGTCGGCCGGCCTCGCCGCGCATGTGCCGGGCCGGCTGAAGCTGCACTCGGGTGAGCTGCGCTCCGGCCGTAGTCCGGCTACCTCTCCTCGGGTTCCAATCCGCTGCTTCCGGCGGAGACCCGTTCGCCGCTCGGGCCTGGTGCCGCCGGGACCTTGCCCGGCCGCTCGCGGACGTAGAGGACACCGAAGACAACGATCCCGAAGGCTGCGAGAGCGAGTGCCAACTGGTTCTTGTATCCGTTGTAGAGCCCGGTCAGCAGCAGGAACGCGGGCGCCCAGCCGGTCACCCAACCCTGGATGGCGCACACCGCTCCGGTGTACCTCGTCAGACGTTCCCGCTTCAGCCCCAGGACGAGGAAGAACAGCGCCCACAGGAACGCCCAGTACAGCCAGATGACACCGAACGCGGGATCCCCGAAGCGTGTGAAATTGAGGTAGGAGTAGACCAGAGCCGACAGGACGACGAAGAAGCAGAAGTAGCCGAGCCCTGTTCCGTCCAAATTGAACGTAAGGTTGAGCCCCACATACAGGTAGGTGAAGGAGAACAGGTACAGCCCAGCCGCCATGAGAATGGTATCCGCATTGCCATTTGCCGTGAATATCAAATATGTGGGTGTGATGATCTGCAGCGCGCCGACGAAGAAGTTCATCGGCGCAGCGGATCTCGGCTCGACCCACCCCAGGAGCATGGCCCCGTTGATGAACAGCACGGCACCAACGAATAACAGTCCGACGGCTCCCATGATGAAGACCCCTCCTTGCCCACACCCCGCAGGCGGCGAGCGGCACACCCACGGCAGCGACCGGCATCTACTGATAGCACAGCGGCTACGTCGAGTCGCGCCCCCAGCGCACGCCCTTCACCGGTCAGGGCCAGACGCCGAGTGACCACCTGCAAGTGTCCACCGATAGGGAACTGGAAACAATAGCCAAGGCCCTTTGAAATCTCCGGCTGAGACCGAAGATCAAACGAATTTTGTACGAATTCTCCTGGCGGC
>NZ_JAOPWR010000243.1 GCF_025965585.1 Pseudonocardia sp. | reverse complement strand
GTGGCCGGTGCCCTCGTCCTCGCCCTGCTCTGGCGCCACTTCCTCGGCCAAGGACCGCTGGAACGACTCGTCTCGACGGCGTCGGGCCGCGCCCGACGCGCGGCCATGGGATGGCGTTGGATCGCCGACCGAAACGATACGGGCAGCACCCCGCAGGCTCGCTGACCCCACACCGTCAGCATCACAGTGTCCGGCTCTGGGGGTCAAGCTCAAAGCATCGGTACGGGAATCTACTGGTCACCTCCTCGATCCGGTCGAGCTTGGCGTCCTTGTCGGGGTCGTTCGACTCCTTCCAGGTGCGGGTTCGTTGGAACGCCGCCCCGTGCTCGCGCAGGATCTGCCGCAGCCGCTCGCGGCCGATCACCACCCGCCGCTGGTGGCAGTGGGCCAGGTAGGCGGCCAGCTTGCGGATACTCCAACGGGTGAACGGGCACCCGAGCGTGGCAGGTCGGGCGGTGGCCGTCGTGACGATGAAGGCGATGTCGTCGTCACTGATCAGGCGGGGACGGCCTCCCGCCCACTGAGGGTCCAGCGCGGCCAGCCCCCGCTCGTTGAAGGCGTGGATCACGTCGCGGACGGTGTCCTCGTCGGCGGCCACGAGCCGGGCGATCGCCGGCACCGGCGTGCCGGACGCCGACGCCATGATGATCGTCGCGCGGCGGACCCGGATCGGGTTGCCCCGCCCACGGCGCACGATCTGGGTCAGCCGTCGACCCTCCTCATCGGTCAATCGCCGCGCTCTGACTGGTTCTGCCATCCGACCCCCGCTCCCGAACCGACCCGATGTCGGGATCGAGGGTGAGATCAACAGCCGCCGTGGCGCGGGACGCTACTCGGCGTGTCGCCAACCCGGTGAACGATCGTGGTCAACGCACTAGAGGTTCGCGCGCAATCCGACTCCCGGGGCGGCGCCAGCACGTCGAGGCTCTCCACGGTCCAACGGTTGCCGGACTGATTGGTCACTGCGGGCAGCCGCGCACGGCAGCGATGCATTCGTCGTAGAGGTCCATGATGTCGCCCTTGCCGTCGTTCTCGACCCACGTCATTGATGCGGCGTCCAGGCACCCGAACACGGTCGCGATCACCGCGCGGGCTCTGGCATCCGTCTCGCCCACCGCAGTGTCCATCCGCTCCTTGACGAGGGGCAGCAGGTCCTCCTGGAAACGCAGTCGCTTCTCGAGCCAACCGGCGCGCAGCGAGGCGGTGTTGTGCAGGAGGCGGAACCGCTCCAGTGCCTGTTCGCGGCTGTCGTGCAAGGCCTGTACGGCTGCGACTCCTGCGCGTAGGGCCGCCCAGGCCCCGGCCTCGGCGGGCTGCTCGCTGATCGCGGCCGTCAGGACCTGCCCGAAACGGGCCTCGTTGCCGCCGAGGAGGTCTTCCTTGGTGCCGAAGTAGCGGAAGAGGGTGCGCTGAGAGACGCCAGCCTCCAGGGCGATCTGCGAAATAGGGGTCTCGTCGTAGCCCTGCTCGGTGAACAGCCGCAACGCCGTCTCCAGGATGTCCTGGGTGGCTAGGTGGCGCGCCCGGTCACGCAGGGTGGTCGGCGTCCCCGTCGCTGTCGCGGCTTCCTGCTTCATGTCACGAGGATAGCCGCGCACTGCCAGCCTGGCATTCGCTGTCTAAGTGGCAGTGGCTGCCACACAGGCGTATGCTGCCACATGTGGCCGCGTATCTCGCGGCCCAACCTCTCAGCTCTCCTCGAACGGCAAAGGAATGCTTCATGTCCGCACCAACAGCTTTGATCACCGGTGGAACCAGCGGCATCGGCAAGGCGACCGCTGAACTGCTTCACTCCCGCGGCTACCGCGTATTGGTCACCGGTGTCGGCGATCTCGCCGACGCCGGACTTCCCGACGACATCACGCTCGTCGAGGCGAACGCGCGATCCCTGCCGGACATCGAGCGTGCGATCGACCAGGCACGTCAGCGATTCGGCTCCCTCGACCTGCTCTTCCTTAACGCGGGCATCTCCCGGCCCGGCCCGATCGAGTCAACCGACGAAGACGCCTTCGACGCCCTGTTCGACATCAACGACAAGGGCAACTTCTTCACCCTGAAGAAGGCGCTCCCGCTCCTCAACGAGGGCGCCTCAGTCGTCTTCACCGTGGGCGCCGGCGAAGGGCTCGGAGCCGCCATGACCGCGGCCAAGGGCGCCCTGCTGCCGCTCATGCGGGCGCTCGCGCTCGAGCTCGCCCCCCGTCGCGTCCGCGTCAACGCCGTCAGCCCAGGACTGGTCGACACCCCCGCCTACGCGAAGATGGGAGTCCCCCAGGAAATGATCGACTCCTGGGCACGCGACATCCCGCTCGGCCGCGTCGGCGCCCCCACCGACATCGCCGAAGCCGTGGTCTTCCTCGCCTCGGACGCAGCCAGCCACATCACCGGCAACAACCTCGCCGTCTCCGGAGGCATCGGCATTCACTCCCGCCCCTGACGAACAGTGCCTGACGAGACCCCTGCTGGCGGCTCCAGCCGCCCTGACCTAACCACGTTCTGCCCCCTTGACGAGCTGGGCCTGGAGGTCGTCGGCCAACGCCTCAAACCAGGCGGGCCGGTGCTGGCGGGTCGGGTCGGGTCGGGTCGGGTCGGGTCGGGTCGGGTCGGGTCGGGTCGGGTCGGGTCGGGTCGGGTCGGGTCGGGTCGGGTCGGGTCGGGTCGGGTCGGGTCGGGTCGGGTCGGGTCGGGTCGTCGAGCCTG
>NZ_JAOPWR010000238.1 GCF_025965585.1 Pseudonocardia sp. | reverse complement strand
TCGCCACCGGCGGCCCGCGGGTCGGCGAGGCCGTCGCCGCGCTGCGGCGGGGCGGGGCGCAGCGGGTGGCCCTGGCGTCCTGGCTGCTCGCCCCCGGGTTGTTCCAGCGCCAGCTCGACGCCTGCGGGGCCGATGTCGTCGGGGCCCCGCTTTCGGACCACGACGCGGTGCTCGACCTGGTGGTCGACCGCTACCGCTCGGCGCTCGCGGTGGGCCGGCGCACGGCCTGACGACGGGCACAGTCGGCGCGCGCGTTCTGTCACCGGCGCGCGGAGCTGCGCGCGGGGGCGGGAAGGCGCGCGTGGGTGCGGGCGGCCTGCCCCTCAGCGTCTCCGGCGGGGGAGCCTGCCGTCCACCAGCAGCACGCCCTCCGCGCGCAGGCGGGCGCTCTGCTCCTCCGCGATGTGCGGGGCGCAGGTGCCGTTCGCGCGCAGGACGCGGTGCCAGGGCAGGTCGTGGCCGTCCTCGGAGAGGATGCGGCCGACGAGCCGTGCCTGCCGCGGCATCCCCGCCAGCGCCGCGACCTCGCCGTAGGTGGACGTGGACCCGGGCGGGATGGCCCGCACGACCTCCCGCACGCGCTCGACGGCGGCGTCGTCGAGCTTCACGCCAGGAACCGGCGGATCTCCTCCGCCACCTCGGCCGGCCGCTCCAGCTGCACCATGTGGCCGGTGTCGATCTCGCGGACGGTGAGCAGCGGGCCCAGCTCGGCGCGGACGCGCTCCACCCATGCCGGGTCGACGTAGTCGACCTTCGTGGCGGGCAGCAGCAGCGTCGGCAGGTCGGCGGGCGGGACCACGGCGGGCCGGGCCATCTCGCTCCACGCCGTGACAACGGCGGGGGTGCTGTAGCGGTAGCGCCAGCGGTCGCCGTCCTGCACGAGGTACTCGTCGATCTCCGCGTCGACCAGAGCGTCGTCGATGCCCTCCCAGCGCGTGGCGCGCTCGGCGCGGGCCGACTCCCGGTCGGGGTACGACTCGCCCGCGCACACCTCCTGCGCGGTCTCCAGCATGTCCTGCGGATCCAGTCCGAGGGCCGGGTCGATCAGCACGAGCCGCGTGACGCGCTCGCGCGCCGTCCGGGCGAGATGCACGGCGATCGCCCCACCGAACGAGTGGCCGACGACCGGCAGCGGGCCGAGGCCCAGCTCGTCGAGCGTTGTGAGGACGTCGTCGACGTGCTGCTCGATGCTCCAGGGGGGCGTCCACGGGGAGCTGCCGTGCCCCCGTAGGTCGAGCCCGACGACCCGGTACTCCGCAAGCGCCGCGGCCGGCACGCGCCACCGGAGCGCATGGCCGGTGACGCCGTGCAGGGCCAGCACCGGCGGCGCGTCGTCGGGTCCGAACGTGTCGACGTGCAGGCGGCTCACGCCCGTGATCGTGCCAGGAGCGTGGCGGCTCGGGCGACGCGCGGCGGCTGCACCGGGCGGAGTCGTCGGCCGCATCGTCGTCGTCGCTGCGCCACGGGCGTGGTCGCACGACTGTCGGGGGTCCGTGGTTGCATCCTCGGTGTGACCCGCACCGTCCGCTCGCTCGCCGCCGAGGCGCCCGGCCTCGTCCGCAGGCCGCGCGCCGACGGGCCGGAGCCGGTGTGGGACGCCGCCGCCCTGCGCGTGCTGGAGCACCGCTCGGGGCCGCTGCGCGTGGTGGGCGGCCCGGGCACCGGCAAGACCACGCTGCTGCTCGCGGCCGTGGCCGCGCGGGTGCGGGCGGGCGACGACCCGTCGCGCACGCTCGTTCTCGTCGGCAGCAGGCGGGCCGCGGCCGAGCTGCGCGAGCGCCTGACCGATCTCGCCGCCGCCGATCTCGCCGCGGCCGGCGACGGGCGCACGTCGCGCGAGTCGCTGGTGCGCACCGTGCACTCCTACGCGTTCGGGGTGCTCCGGCTGCACGCCGCGCTGCACGGGGACCCTCCACCCCGGCTGCTCGCGAGCGCGGAGCAGGACGCCGTGGTGCGCGACCTGTTGGGCGGCGAGCTCGACGGCGACGTCGAGGGCTCCGGCTGGTCGGACGGACTGCTGCCCGCGCTGGGCCTGCCCGGCTTCGCCGCCGAGCTGCGCGAGCTGCTGCTGCGCGCCGCCGAGCGCGGGCTGGGCCCGGGGGAGCTCCACGAGCTGGGCCGGCGGCACGACGTGCCGGCCTGGGCGGCCGCGGGCCGGTTCTTCCGCATGTACGAGCAGGTCACACTGCTGCGCGGCGCCGCGGGCCGGGGTGCGCCGCAGGCCACCGCGCCCGCACTGGACGCCGCCGAGCTGGTGGCCGCCGCGCTGGACGCCCTCGCGTCCGACGCCGATCTGCTCGCGACCGAGCGTGAGCGCGTCCGGCACCTGGTGGTCGACGACGCGCAGGACCTCGATCCCCAGCAGATGGAGCTGGTGCGCGCGCTGGGCGCCACGGCCACCACGGTGCTGCTCGCGGGCGATCCCGACCAGGCCGTCCTCAACTTCCGGGGCGCCGATCCGCAGGGCCTGCGCGCCGTCGAGGCCGAGACGGTCGTGCTCACCACCGATCACCGCAGTGCCCCCGCGGTCCGCGCGGCCGGGGCGCGGCTGGTGGCGCGGCTGCCCGGGGCGGGGGAGGGGCGCACCCGCGTGGGCCCGGCCGGCGCCGAGGGTCCGAAGGGCACCGTCGCGGTGCGCGTGTTCACCTCCGCGTCGCAGGAGGCGGGCTGGGTGGCCGACCAGCTGCGCCGCGCCCACCTCACCGACGGCGTCCCGTGGTCGCGGATGGCGGTGCTCGCCCGGTCCACACGGCGCTCGATGCCCACGCTGCGCCGGGCGCTGCTCGCCGCGGGCGTGCCGATCGCGGCGCCCGCCGACGAGCTGCCGCTGGCCCGCCAGCCCGCCGTCGTGCCGCTGCTGATGGTGCTGCGCTACGCCACCCGTCCCGACCTGCTCGACGCCGACGCGGCCACGGCGCTGCTCACCTCGCCGCTGGGCTCGGCCGACCCGATGCGGATGCGCCGGCTGCGTCGCGGCCTGCTGCGCCTGCACGCGGCCGGGCAGCCCGTGCCGGGCCGCGGGAGCGGCGCAGGCCCCGACGGCGAACCGGTCAGCGGCTCGGCCGACGCGGCGGCACCGGACGCCACCCCGCCGTCGGAGATCGAGCGCATCGGCAGCGACCCACTGCTGGTGGAGGCCCTGCGGGCCGCGGCGCTCGGCCACCCCGACCCGCTCGCGAGCCTGCCACCGCAGGAGACCGCCCCGCTGCGCCGCGTGGGCATGCTGCTGGCCGTCGCCGGCGACGCCGTCCGCGACGGGGAGAGCGCCGAGGAGGTGCTCTGGCGCGTCTGGCAGGCCTGCGGGCTGGGCCGGCGCTGGAGCGAGGCCAGCGCGCGGGGCGGGCCCGTCGGCGCCGCGGCCGACCGCGACCTCGATGCCGTCCTCGCCCTGTTCGACGCCGCCGCCAGGCACACCGATCGGCTGCCCGGTGCCGCCGTCGCGGGGTTCACCGAGTACCTCGCCGACCAGCAGCTGCCCGGCGACTCGCTGGCCGCCCGGTCGCCGCAGGGGGAGGCCGTCGCGCTGCTCACCGCCCACGCCGCCCGCGGCCGAGAGTGGGATGTGGTCGCGGTACCCGCCGTCCAGGAGGGCACGTGGCCGGATCTGCGACTGCGCGGCAGCCTGCTGGGCAACGAGCGGCTCGTCGACCTCGTGGCCGGCGTCGCCGACCCGGACGGCACGGTGTCGCGGGTGGCGCCGTTGCTGGCCGAGGAGCGGCGGTTGTTCTACGTCGCGTGCACCCGGGCCCGGCACACGCTGCTGGTCAGCGGCGTCCAGGACGACGACGAGCAGCCGTCCCGCTTCCTCGACGAGCTCGACCCCGTGCCTGCGGGCCAGGCCGACCGTCCGGTGTTCCGGCCGGGCCGCTCGCTGGTGCTGGCCGAGCTGGTGGGGGAGCTGCGGCGCGCTGTCGGCGCCCCCGACGACGGCAGTGCCGAGAACGCCGGGCGCCGGGAGCGCGCCGCCGTCCAGCTCGCGCGCCTCGCCGAGGCGAGCGTGCCCGGCGCGCATCCCCGTGACTGGTACGGACTCGCCCCGGTGTCCAGCGAGGAGCCGCTGCGCGGGCCGGACGAGATCGTGCCGGTGTCGCCGTCCGACATCGAGAAGATCATGCGCTGCCCGTTGCGGTGGGTGCTCGAGCGCCACGGGGGCGGCGACGTGGGGGCGCTGGCCGCGGTCACCGGGTCGCTGGTGCACGCGCTCGTGCAGGCGAGCGCGGACGGGGCCCCGGTCACCGAGCTGGAGAGTGCGCTGGCGTCCGCGTGGGCCCGGCTCGACGCGGGCGCGCCGTGGTTCTCCCGGCGGGAGCTGGCCCGGGTGCGGGCCATGCTGGCCGCGTTCGACGAGTGGGTGCGCGGGAGCCGCGACGCCGGGCTGCGGCTCGTCGCCGTGGAGCAACCGGTGCAGCTGGACCTGGCCCCCACCGCGGTGCCGCGGGGCCCGCGGCTGCGGCTGCGGGGCCGGGTCGACCGGCTCGAGGTCGATCCCGAGGGCAGGCCCGTCGTCATCGACGTCAAGACGGGCAAGACCGCCGTCAGCGCGCGGGCGGCGGCCGAGCATCCCCAGCTCGCGGTCTATCAGCTGGCCGCGGCGCTCGGCGCGTTCGGCGAGCTGGTGGGCCAGGGCGCCCGGCCGGGTGGGGCCCGGCTGATCTACCTGGCCGACCAGCGCGCCGACGGCCAGGCCAAGGAACCCGTCCAGCCCCCGCTCGACGACGACGCGGTCGCCCACTGGGAACAGGTGGTGCGCAGCAGCGCCCACGAGACGTCCGGGTCGCAGTTCATCGCGCGCGTCGGCCCCGACTGCGACCGCTGCCCCGTTCGCTCGGCCTGCCCGGTGGAGGAGTCAGGGCGGCAGGTCACGGAGCCATGATGCGTCTCACTCACCGTCACTCGGGTTGCGGTTACGGCACACCTTCAGGTGGGCCGCTTCGTGACGGCTGGGGCTGCCGGTAATCTTTCCGCCACACGTCGCTGCTCCCTGTGCTCCCCCACCGGCGTGGCGAGGAGGGTTGCCCGTGTCCCGCGTCTCCACGCGCACGCGCGCGGTGATCGCGTGTGCGGCAGTGGCGGTGTTGCTGGCTGCCTGCGGTGCGTCACCCGACTCGACGTCGACCGGGCCACCCCCTGATCTCTTCCAGGCGTTGCCGGAGCCGGCCGCGCCCCCCACCGTGATCGTGGCCACGCCCACGGCGGTCCCCAGCGCCACCAAGAAGGCCAAGCCGAAGCCGGCCACCGGGACCCCGTCGGGACGCGGCACGGCCCGCGGTGCGGCGGCCGCCGGGCAGACGCCCGCCGAGATCTCCGCCAAGTGGAAGCCCGTCGGCGGTGACGAGTTCAACGGCAGCACGCTCGACGCCGCCAAGTGGGGCACCTACAACAGCGTCGGCGCCTTCGGCAACGGCACGCGCAGCCCCAGCGCCATCAGCGAGTCCGGCGGCAGCCTGCACATCACGGCCAGGAACGTGGACGGAGGCATCTCCGGCGGCATGGCCGACTCCCTCGGGCAGGTCTACGGCCGCTGGGAGTTCCGGGCGAGGACCGACCTCGGGCGCGGGTTCGGGTCGGCGATCCTGCTGTGGCCGGACTCCGAGCAGCTCTCCGACGGCGAGCTGGACATCATGGAGGTCCCGAACGAGAAGCGGGACCTCGCGAACTTCGTGGTGCACTCGGGTCCCCAGGGGCAGACCACCGTCGGCACCGCGCTCCCCGGCAACTTCTCGCAGTGGCACACGTTCGCCATCGAGTGGCTGCCCGACAGCATCACCTGGTACGTCGACGGCCGGCAGCAGTACAAGCTGACCGACAAGTCGGCCATCCCCACACAGCCCATGCACCTCGCGATCCAGCTCGACCAGGGCCCGAAGCAGGACTGGATCGAGGCGCCAGACGCCACCACGCCGGCCGAGATCAACCTCGACGTCGACTGGGTGCACGTCTACGCGCCGCGCACCGCCATCCCGGCTCCTCCCACCACGCCGACGGCCCCGGCCACGCCGACCGGCGCACCGTCGGAGTAGAACTCCCGGGTGGAGCTCACCCCGCACGCGCTGGCCACCGCACTCGGTGTGCCACCGCCCACCGAGGAGCAGGCCGCGGTGATCTCCGCCCCGGCCCGCCCGGCGCTGGTCGTCGCGGGAGCGGGCGCCGGGAAGACCGAGACGATGGCCGCGCGCGTCGTCTGGCTGGTGGCCACGGGCGAGGTGCTGCCCGAACAGGTGCTCGGCCTGACGTTCACGCGCAAGGCCGCCCAGCAGCTGGGCGCGCGGGTGCGGTCCCGGCTGCGCCGGCTGGCCGGCTCCCGCCTGCTCGACGAGCTCGACCCCAGCGGGGAGCGGCGCGCCGCAGTGCTGGCGGGCGAGCCGACCGTCGCCACCTACCACGCCTACGCGGGCCGGCTGGTCGGCGAGCACGCGTTGCGCCTGCCGGCCGAGCCCGCCGCCCGGCTCCTCGGGGAGACCGCGTCGTGGCAGCTCGCGCACCGCGTGGTCACGAGCTGGGCCGAGGACCTCGACGTCGACCTCATGCCCGCCACCGTCACCGAACGGCTCCTGGCGCTGGCCGGGGAGCTGGGCGAGCACCTCGTCGAGCCCGAGGCGGTGCGGCGGCACGCCGAGCGCCTCACGGCGCTGCTGGAGAACGCGCCGCGCGGCAAGGGGCAGCGGGCCGAGCCGTCGCAGACCTACAAGCGCTGGATCCGGACGCAGCGCACCCGGGTGGCGCTGCTGCCGCTGGTGGAGGCGTTCACCGCCCGGAAGCGGGCCGAGCGGGCCGTCGACTTCTCCGACCAGCTCGCGATCGCCGCGCGGGTCGCCGCGGCCCATCCGGAGGTCGGGGCGGTGGAGCGGGCGACCTACCGTGCCGTGCTGCTCGACGAGTACCAGGACACCGGCTACGCGCAGCGCGTGCTGCTGCGGGCGCTGTTCGGCACGGTGCCGGGTGAGCGGGTCCGCGCGGACGGGCCGGCCGTCACCGCCGTCGGCGACCCCTGCCAGTCGATCTACGGCTGGCGCGGCGCCAGCGCGGGCAACCTGACGCGCTTCCGCACCGACTTCCCGGCTTCGGACGACAGCCCGGCCGACGAGTATGGCCTGCTCACGAGCTTCCGCAACCCGCCGGAGGTGCTGGACCTGGCGAACACGGCGTCGGCCCCCCTGCGCGCTTCCCCGGGTGGGAGTGCCGGGGTGAGCGTGGGGGAGCTGCGGGCCGGGCCCGGCGCGACCGCCGGGGACGTGCGGGTGGCGCTGCTCCCGGACGTCGTCGCCGAGGTCGGCTGGATGGCCGATGGGGTCGCCGAGCAGTGGCGTCGCGCCGAGGAGGGCGGCGCGGAGCCGCCCACGTCGGCCGTGCTGGTGCGGCGGCGTGCCGACATGGACGCGATCGCCGCCGCGCTGCGGGCTCGCGGGCTGCCCGTCGAGGTCGTCGGCCTCGGGGGGCTGCTGGACACCCCGGAGGTCCGCGATCTGGTCAGCGCTCTGCGCCTGGTGGCCGACCCGCTGGCCGGGCCCGCGGCCGTCCGGTTGCTCACGGGAGCGCGATGGCGCCTTGGCGTCGCCGACATCGCCGCACTGTGGGCCCGCGCCCGCGAGCTGGTGCCCCCGCTGCCGCCGCGCCGGAGCCCGCTCACCCCGGCCGCGCTGGCCCTGGGGGCCCTGCCGGGTGAGCACGCCGAGCAGGCGGGTCTCGTCGACGCCCTCGACGACCCGGGCCCACCCGAGGCCTACTCGCCCGCCGGGTTCGACCGGATCGGGCGGCTGGCCCGCGAGCTGGGATGGCTGCGCTCGCGGGGCGCGGCACCGCTGTCGGACCTCGTCGCCGACGCCGAGCGCGTCCTGCTGCTCGACACCGAGACCGCGGCGCGCCCGGGCCCGGTGGGCCGCGCGCACCTCGACGCGTTCGCCGACGTGGTGGCCGACTTCGCCGCGGGCGCGGAGGTGCCCACCCTGCCCGCGCTGCTCGACTACCTCGAGACCGCCGAGAAGGCCGAGGACGGCTTCACCCCCGGCGAGATCGAGGTGACGCCCGACCGCGTGCAGGTGCTCACCGTCCACGCCGCCAAGGGCCTCGAGTGGGAGGTCGTGGCGGTGCCGCACCTCGTCGACCAGGTCTTCCCCGGACGCAAGATCGGCGGCACCTGGCTGACCAGCCCCGCCGAGCTGCCCGTCCCGCTGCGGGGCGACGCCGCCGACCTGCCGGCGGCCGACCTCCCTCCCGACGGAGATCGCAAGCAGCTGGAGAACGCCGTGAAGGCCCACTCCGAGGCGCTGGACGAGCGGCGCCTCACCGAGGAGCGGCGCCTGTTCTACGTGGCGCTCACGCGGTCCGAACGAGTGCTGCTGCTGTCCGGGCACCGCTGGGGTGCGGCGGGGGAGAAGCCGCGCGAGCCGTCGGAGTTCCTGGTGGAGGCCGCCCGCGCCCATCCGGCGGAGCAGTGGGCCGAGGAACCGGAGGACGGCGCGGTCAACCCGGCCACGCTCGACACGCCCACCGGCGTCTGGCCCGCCGACCCGCTCGGGGAGCGGTCGGCGGACGTGCACGCGGGCGCCGACGCCGTCCTCGCCGCGTTACGGTCCCGCGACGAGCGGCGGGCCGCCCGGTCCGACGCCGCATCGCCGGGCTCCCAGCTGGAGCTGCCGTCCGACGAGCCGCCCCCGGACGAGGAGGACGACGAAGGGGACCCGGAGGGCTGGGCCGCCGACGTCGACGTGCTGCTCGCGGAGCGGGCCGCCGCGCGGGCCCGGCCGACCGTCGCGCTGCCCTCGCAGCTGTCGGTGGTGCAGCTCGTCGAGCTGGCGGACGACCCGGCCGCGCTCGCGTCCCGGTTGCGCCGCCCGTTGCCGCTGCCGCCCAACCCGCACGCTCGCCGGGGCACGGCGTTCCACGCGTGGCTGGAGCAGCGCTTCGGCGCCGCGCAGCTGCTCGACCTCGACGAGCTCCCCGGTGCCGCGGACGCGGGCGCGGCCCCGGACGAGGCGCTCGAGGAGCTGCAGGAGGCTTTCCTCGGGTCGGTGTGGGCGGAGCGCCGCCCGGTGGAGGTCGAGGTGCCGTTCGAGACCGTCGTCGCCGGCGTGGGGGTGCGCGGCCGGATGGACGCCGTGTTCACCGAGCCCGACGGCTCGTGGACGGTGGTGGACTGGAAGACCGGGGCGCTGCCGGACGAGAGCAGGCTCCCCGCGCTGTCCGTGCAGCTCGCGGCCTACCGGCTGGCCTGGGCGGCGCTCGCCGGGTGCCGGCCGGAGCAGGTGCGGGCCGCGTTCCACTACGTGCGCCAGAACGTGACGCTCAGCCCCGCCGACCTCCTGGACGCCGACGGCCTCCGCGCCCTCCTGGCCTCGGTCCCCGCCGACTGATCGCCGACCGATCCGCCGACGCCCCACCCGGCGAAGCGACACGACACGGATCGGCCCGCGAGTCGGCACGACCTGCAGCTCAGCCGAGCAGGTCCACCAGCTTCGTCATCGTGTTCCAGTTCCGGGCGGTCACCGCGACCCCGAGGTTCCTCTCCGCGTAGGTGCCCACCGCCGGCGACTCCAGCAGACCGTCCGGGCACCACTGGTAGAGCACGCGGTCCCCGAGACGCGTGTGCTGCGGGTCGAGCGCGACCGGATCGTGCGCGGCGAGCAGCGCCGGGTCCGGAGCAGCGGAGAGCACGTGGGCGAACATCTTCGAGCCGTTGTCCGCGATCTCGGCGAACGGGTGGCCGTCGACGATCGCCTGCACGCGCTCGCCGGTCAGCGCGAGGCAGCGGACGTCCATGTCGAAGCGGTCGGCGATCCCGGCGCGGACGCGTCCGGCGTGCTCGTCCGGGTCGCCGTCCGCACCGGTGACGACGGCGTTGCCGCTCTGCAGGTGAGTGCGGACGTCGGTGTAGCCGAGGTCGGCGAGCAGCGCGCGCAGGTCGGCCATCGCGATGCGCTTGGCGCTGCCCACGTTGATCCCGCGCAGGAGCACCACGTAGCGGGTCATCGCGGCAGGCTACGCCCGCTGATCGCCCCCGGCCGCACGCCAGCGTCCTGGCCGGGGCACTCCGGCGCGGCTGACGGTAATCACCGAGAGGGGCGCGGGCCGCGCCGCCGAACACGGGGTGAAGGGGCACCGGCTCACTCGACGGCGTGGCCGCCTTCGGGCTCGACGAGATGGCGGCAGGCGGTGCCGAGGCGGGTATCTCCTAGGCGTCCCGCCGGACCTTCCGCGCCCACAGCAGCAGCGGGACCTGCATCGGCAGGCGTCCGTAGGCGACGGCGCGCTCGCGGGGAGAGCGCGTGGACCGGTCGACGGCCATCTTGACGTTCGCGGGGAAGACGGCCACGAACAGCGCGGCGGCGGCGAGCGCGCCCAGCCGACGCGTGCGGGGCACGGCCACCGTGGCGGCCACCCCGATCTCGGCCACGCCGGAGGCCAGCACCCAGAACCGCGCGGTGCCCGGCAGCTGCGTCGGCACCATGGGGTCGTAGAACCGGGGCGAGACGAAGTGCGTGACGCCGGCGCCGGCGAGGAACGCGGTCATCGCGACAGCGGCCGACTGCCGGGGGAGCCTCATGGTGATGATCGTCGCACGGCTACTCTCCGCGCCGTGGCGAGAAGGGGCGGACGACCGGTCGTGGACCCGTCGCTGGTCGGGCCGATCCGCATGCCGGACTCGGCGGCCACCCC
>NZ_JAOPWR010000234.1 GCF_025965585.1 Pseudonocardia sp. | reverse complement strand
TCGTCGTCTGCTTCGACCTGCCCGGCATCGACCCCGACGCCATCGAGCTGGACGTCGAACGCAACGTGCTCACCGTCAAGGCCGAACGCCGCCCGGTCACCACCAACGAGCACATCGAGATGCAGGTCGCCGAGCGCCCTCTGGGCGTGTTCTCCCGCCAGCTGTTCCTCGGCGACACCCTCGACACCGACCACATCGCCGCCGACTACAACGCCGGCGTGCTCACCCTGCGGATCCCGATCGCCGAGAAGGCCAAGCCCCGCAAGATCGCCATCAACAACGCCGACAGCGGGCACCAGCAGATCAACGCCTGAACGATCGGCGCCTGACCGATCGAGTGTCGAGACCCCGATCAACGCGAGACCGACCGAACCTGACCTGAGTCCTGGCGACCGGAGGGCAACGGCATGAGCGATCACTCCACAACCGAGCTCCGCACCAGAGTCCATGCGGCAGACCCGTCCAGCACGGACACCCCCAGCACCGTCCTAGCGACGTTCGCTGACATCGTCTGCGCCGACCACGGCCTGCTGCGGGCCGAGTTCGACGCCCTCATCGCCGCCAACCATCCGCGTCGCCGGGCCCGTCGCCGGCTGCTCCCGCCGCGACACGGTCTGGTCATCTGCTCGGTCGGTTCCGCGTTCGGGCCTCGGCGGGCCACGCCGTCTCGGGGAGGTGGCGGCGTGGCCCCACCCGAGCGGCCCCTCACCACCAGAGTCGGCGCCCACGAGCGTGGGCCACCTGTCCGGACCACCGCATGAACCCGAAGGCCCCGCCGAAAGCCGAAAGGACGAACGGCGGGGCCTTCGTCGTGCTGGGGTCCGTCGTCATGGTGGTGAACGGACCCCACAGACTGCCTGGCGCGCGGGTGCGCTCACCTGCCGAACACCTTGCGATCCCACGCGGCGCTCACGACCGGGCCGCCGAGCCCTCGCCCGACGCCGCGGCGGCGACCTCCGGGTAGCCGGCCTCCTCGTCCGTGACCGGCCCCGCCCAGCTTCCGGTCGCTGCCGGCGCGCCGTCCCGGTCGGCACGGGCCCATCGCGTCACGAGCGCGAGCACGGCGATCACGACAGGCAGCTCCCCGATGATCCACGCGAGCACCGCACCGCGCCGCTGGTCGGCGAGCAGATCGGGGACGTAGGGCAGCTGCAACGACGCGTAGAACGAGGCCCCCACGGGGGTGGAGCTGCCGAGGAGCCATGCCGAGAACGCCGCGTGCAGACCCATCACCGCGAAGATCATGACGATCCGGCCGACGGCCGGGAGCCCCCGTCCGGACACGCTGTGGCCCAGCACCGGCCAGAACAGCATCAGTCCCGTGCCGAAGAAGGCCGAGTCCATGGCCAGGTGTGCCCAGTGCTGCTGCAGGATCGCGTCGAAGTAGCCGGTCGGGTAGAGCCCGAAGAGAGTCGGAGCCACCGCCGCCCAGGCCACGGCCGGGTGCCGCGCGACGCGGACGGCCGGGGAGTCGAGCAGGCTCAGCCACCGCCGGGACGCGTCGTCGGTCGAGACGAGCAGCAGGAGCGTCACACCGTGACCGAGGACGAGCAGCACGGGAGCGAGTGTCGCCAGGAGCATGTGCTGCACCATGTGCACGCTGAACACCGCGGGCGCGTAGGTGCCGATCCCCGACGACGTGGCGACCAGCAGCACCGCGCACCCCGAAATCCACGCGACGGTCCGCCGGACCGGCCAGGAGCGGCCGCTGCGGCGCAGGCGGACCAGCCCGACCAGGTAGGCGACGGCCGCGACGATCGCAAGGGGCCCGAACAACAGGTCGGGCCGCCAGCGCAGCAGCAGGTCGGCAGCCGTGAGGTGCGGGGGCAGGTCGTAGCCGATGAGGTAGACGAGCCTGCTCGTGACGTAGTCGGCCTCGGCGGGCGGCAGCAGCCGCATGAGGCCCGTCCCGGTACCCGCCGCCACGGCGAGGAGCGCGAGCTCGAGGACGGCCACCCGTGCGGCGGCAGCGCGCGTTCCCGCCGCGGTCGCCGCTCGGCGCAGGCGCAGCCCGACGAGCGCCAGTGCCACCAGCAGGACCGCTCCGGCGACGACCAGCCCGCCGTACCAGCTGGTGAGCAGGTCGGCGGGCCGAACGGCCAGCGCCGCGGACTCGATCCCCGAGGCGCCGACGACGATCAGCGCGACGGTGGCGATCCGCCCGTGCCGGCTCAGGACCGTGCCGTCGGGGTCATCACGGCGCAGCAGGTGCACCACGACAGCGAGAGAGCTGCCCATCCACAGCACGGCGGCCACCACGTGCAGCGTTACGGAGTCACCCGCCAGATCGTGCGACTGCTGGGCGTTGGTCGAGGCGGTGAGGGTGACCGGCACGATCGACGTCGCGGCGAGCACCAGGAGCCCGACGGCGGTGCGCCACGACAGCCCGACCGTGGCGATCACCGCGATCACCAGGCCGAGGAGCGCCGTCAGCGCCCAGCCCGCGGCCTGCTGGAGCTCGGCGATCCCGATGGCGAGGGCCGCCGGTGTCGTCAGGAGGCGGCCGACCGGCTCGCCCGTGCTCTCCGCGACGGTCAGCACGACGACCACGGCCGACGCCACGAACTGGCCCACGGCCCACGCCCGCGCCGCCTGCAGACCCGCGAACCCCTCGGGTGAGACCGTGCCGTGCGGATCGCCGGGTGAGAGCACGGCCGCCCGCAGCAGGCAGGCGATCAACGCCGCGAGCGAGCCGATCGCGACCACCCGCGCCGCGGGGAGACCGGCGTCGACCAGGAGACCGAGATCGGGCAGGCCGTAGAGGACGCCGACGGACGGCGCGAACAGCCCCAGCAGGCAGCCGGTGACCGCCGCCGCGCCCAGCAGCCACGGCACGGCACCCCGGAAGCGGACGACCGCGGGCCGCCGCGCCCCGTCCCTCACGAGGACGGCCCCGGGAGGGTCGGCTCGGCCGCGGGGCGCAGGCCCGAATTCGGCCGGAAGCGGCGGAGCCGGAGGCTGTGCGACACGACGAACACCGAGGACAGCGCCATCGCCGCACCGGCGACCAGTGGTCCCAGCAGCCCCACCATCGCCAGCGGCAGCGCGGCCACGTTGTACCCGAACGCCCAGGCCAGGTTCCAGCGGATCGTGCGGTGCGTGCGCCGCGCCAGCTCGACCGCGTCGGCCACGACGAGGAGGTCGTCGCGGCCGAGCACGATGTCGGCGGCCTCGATGGCGGCGTCGGTGCCGTGCCCGATCGCCATGCCGAGATCAGCCACCGCCAGGGCGACCGCGTCGTTGACGCCGTCACCGACGACCGCGACACAGCGCCCCTCGCGCTGCAGCCGGCGGACGACCTCCGCCTTCCCCTCCGGCAGCGCCTCGGCGACGACGTCGTCGATACCGACCTCGGATCCGACGGCCCGCGCGGTGCGCTCGTTGTCCCCGGTCACCAGGACCGGATGCAGGCCGAGCGCGCGCAACGCGGCCACCGCAGGTGCACTGCTGGGCCGCACCCGGTCGGCGACCGCGACGAGTCCCCGGGCGGCCCCGTCCCAGCCGACGAGCACCACCGTGACGCCCTGGGCCTCCCGTGCCGCCCGCTCGGCCTGCAGGACCTCGGGGACGTCAAGTCCCTCGTCGCGGAGCAGGCGGTCGCGCCCCACGACGACCGGACGCCCCTGCACCGTGCCACGCGCGCCCAGGCCGGGGAGGGCCGCGAAGTCGGAAACGGGCAGGGCCTGCGCATCGGTACGTTCGGCGGCCGCCGCCGTGACCGCGCGCGCGATCGGATGTTCGGAGGCGTGCTCCACGGCCGCCGCCGCGATCAGCAGCTCGTCGTGGCCGGTGCCGGGTAGCGTCCACACGTCGACCACATGCATCCGGCCCTCGGTCAGCGTGCCGGTCTTGTCGACGAGCACGGTATCGATGCGGCGGGTGGACTCCAGCGCCCGTGGTCCCTTGATGAACACCCCCAGCTGGGCTCCCCGCCCGGTGCCCACCAGCACGGCGGTCGGGGTCGCGAGGCCGAGCGCGCACGGACAGGCCACGACCAGGACGGCGACCGCCGTCGTCACCGCGGTGGCGACGCCGCCACCGACCAGCAGCCAGCCGGCGAAGGTCACCACGGCGAGGGCCAGCACGACGGGGACGAAGACGGCCGAGATCCGGTCGGCGAGGCGCTGAGCCGCGGCCTTCTCCTCCTGCGCCCGCTCGACGAGCCGCCCCATCCGTGCCAGCTGGGTGTCGGCGCCCACGCGCGTCGCGCGCAGCACCAGCCGGCCCCCGGCGTTGACGGTGCCGCCGGTCACCGTGTCACCGGGCACCACCTCGCGCGGCACGGCCTCGCCCGTGACCATGCTCGTGTCCAGGGCGGAGCGGCCCTCCTCGACCACGGCGTCGGTGGCGACCTTCTCCCCCGGGCGCACCACGAACTCGTCCCCGACCAGCAGCTCCGACACCGGCACCCGGACAGCCGCTCCGTCACGCAGTACCTCCACGTCCTTCGCCGCGAGGGCGAGCAGGGCCCGCATCGCCGCGCCGGCGGAACTCTTGGCCCGCGCCTCGACGTAGCGCCCGGTCAGCAGGAACGTGGTCACTCCCGCGGCGACATCGAGGTAGAGCGCGTGGTCGCCGCCGCCGAGGACGGCCAGCCCGCGACCGAGTCCCGGCTCCACCGGGCCGCCCTTCACCATCACCCAGAGCGACCACAAGGTGGCCGCGAGGATGCCGGCCGAGACGAGGGTGTCCATCGAGGACGTGCGGTGCCGCAGCCCGTTGAGCGCTGCCCGGTGGAACGGCCACGCGCACCACGTCACCACCGGGCCGGCGAGCAGCAGGCAGACCCACTGCCAGCCCGGAAAGCGCAGCTCGGGAAAGAGCGACAGCGCGAGCGACAGGTCGCAGACGGGTACGGCCAGGACCGCGGCCATGGCGAGCCGCAACCGCAGCTCGGTCACCCGGGACCGGACCGGGCCGTCCTCGCCGCCGCGGACATCGTCCACACGCCGGGCGGTGTATCCGGCCCGCTCGACCTGGTCGATCAGCACCCGGGGATCGGTGTCGGCCGGACACTCCACCCGGGCACGCTCGGTCGCGTAGTTGACGACGGCCGCGACACCGTCGAGCTTGTTGAGCTTCCGCTCGACCCGCGACGCGCACGCGGCACAGGTCATCCCCCCGACCCGGATCTCGTAGCTGCGGGACACGGACGGGTCGGTGGCTGGGGGTCGGGTCGTGGGCGTGGACGTGGGGATCGCCTCCGGTTCGTGACGGTAAGTGGTCAGGCGTGGGTTTCAGTACCACCCGAGGCCGACGGCCAGGTCGCGCTCGGGCGCCTCCCCGGCGGCGTCGGCGATCGCGTGCAGCGCCGTGATCACCAGCTGGTGCTGCTCGGCCGGCAACGCCGCGAGCAGTCGCTCGACCTCCTCGCGCCGCCGGCGGGTGACCTGGGCGACGAGGTCGCGGCCCTGCGGCGAGAGCGACACCCGCACCGCACGACGGTCCGCCCGCAGCCGGGTGCGCCGGACCAGGCCGGCCCGCGCGAGCCGGTCCAGCAGCCGGGTGGCCGACGACGGGTTCACCCCGAGTGCCTCCGCGAGGTCGGTCCCACGCTGCGGCCCGCGCGTGGCCAGCACTACGAGCGCGCGGTACTGCGGGAGCGTGACGTCGCCCGCGGCGGCCAACGACCGCGCCGCGATCGCCACCAGCACCCGGCTCGCCGTCATCACGGCGTCCACCAGCTCGGCGCCCTGACCGGCCACACCGGCAGCTCCCGCTGGGACGACATGGTCCGGTGTCACATCGACCACCCGGCGCACCCTTCACCTCGTTCGTCGGTAACGGGCCGCGGTGTGGACGACCACATCACCGACCGGCTGCCATTGCTCTATGCAAACATATATGAATGCACGCAACCGCGGCCGGGCACATCACGGCGACACCCACCCGCTGGAGGCAGCTGATCGGCAGACCCCATGACTGGCTGCGCGGGTCGGGGCCCGGCCTGGTCGGGCTCGCGATACTGGTCGGAGCGGGTGCCGGGTTGGGCGCGGTGGTGTTCCGCTACCTCATCCTCGGGTTCACCGAGTTGTTCACCGGCACGTCCGACTACAGCGACGCCGGACGCGTGGCGAACCCGCACGTGCCCGGGCTCGGCGTGTGGTTCCTGCTGCTCGCCCCGGTACTCGGGGGACTGCTCTACGGGCCGCTCGTGAACCGGTTCGCGCCCGAGGCACGCGGCCACGGCGTTCCCGAGGTGATGTTCGCCGTCGCCCGCAACGGCGGCCGCATCCCCGTCCGCGTCGCCATCGTCAAGTCACTCGCCTCGGCCCTGTGCATCGGGTCCGGCGGCTCGGTCGGCCGCGAGGGACCCATCGTCCAGATCGGCTCCGCCCTCGGCTCCTCGATCGGGCAGTGGCTGCGCGTGCCCCCGAACCGGATCCGGCTGCTGGTCGCCTGCGGCGCCGCCGGCGGCATCTCCGCCACCTTCAACGCCCCCATCGCCGGCGTGTTCTTCGCCCTCGAGCTCATCCTGCGCAGCTTCACCGCCGAGGCGTTCGGCGTCATCGCGCTGTCCTCGGTCACCGCCGCCGTCGTCGGACGCGCCGTGCTGGGCAGCGCACCGTTCCTGGTCCTGCCCGCCTTCACCCTCCACTCGCCGCTGGAGTACCTGCTCTACGCGGCGCTCGGACTCGGCGCCGGACTGCTCGGGTGGGCCTTCGCCCGCGTCCTCTACCTCATCGAGGACGCCTGCGACCGGGTCTGGCGCGGACCCGAATGGCTCCGCCCCGCCGTCGGCGGGATCCTGCTCGGCGGACTGCTCCTGGCGCTGCCGCAGATGTACGGCGTCGGCTACCCGGTGCTCGAGAACGGCATCGACGGCCGCTACGCCATCGGGTTCCTGCTCGTACTGCTCCTCGGCAAGATGATCGCCACCAGCCTCACCATCGGCATCGGCGGCTCGGGCGGGGTGTTCGCCCCGTCTCTGTTCATCGGGGCCATGGCCGGCACGGCGTTCGGACTCGCCATGCAGGCCGCCTTCCCCGCCCTGCACATCTCCCCCGGCGCCTACGGCCTCATCGGCATGGCGGCCGTGTTCGCCGGCGCCAGCCACGCCCCCATGGCCGCACTGGTCATCGTGTTCGAGCTGACCGGGCAGTACTCGATCATCCTGCCGCTGATGGCCGCCGTCGCCCTCGCCACCGGCATCAGCCACCTCGTCTCCCACAAGACGATC
>NZ_JAOPWR010000133.1 GCF_025965585.1 Pseudonocardia sp. | reverse complement strand
CGGACCTTCGTGGCCAAGGAGATCACGCCCCACCACACGGAATGGGAGGCCGCGGGGATCGCCCCGCGCGAGTTGTACACGGCCGCGGGCGCCCAGGGGCTGCTCGGCATGGCGGTGCCCGAGGAGTTCGGCGGGGGAGGAGCGCCGGACTTCCGGTTCAACGCCGTGATCGCCGAGGAGCTCATGCGCGCCGGCGTCGCGGGCTCGGGCAACGGGATCACCCTGCACAACGACGTCTGCCTGCCGTACTTCCTCGATCTGGCCAGCGACGAGCAGCGGGCGCGCTGGCTCCCCGGGATCGTCTCGGGCGACCTGATCACGGCGATCGCGATGACGGAGCCGGCGATCGGGTCCGATCTCGCCTCCATGACCACCACAGCCGTCCGTGACGGGGACTCCTACGTGGTCAACGGGGCCAAGACGTTCATCACCAACGGGATCAACGCCGATCTGGTGATCACCGCGGTCAAGACCGACCCGACCCAGCGACACAAGGGCATGAGCCTGCTGGTGATCGAGCGCGGAACGCCCGGCTTCGCGCGCGGGCGCAACCTCGACAAGCTCGGTCAGCACGCGCAGGACACCGCGGAGCTGTCGTTCACCGACGTCCGGGTGCCGGTGGCGAACCTGCTGGGTCGGGAGGGTGGCGGGTTCGCGCATCTCGTCGACCGGCTGCCGCAGGAGCGGCTGGGCATCGCGGTGGCGGCGACTGCCGCCGCCGCAGGCGCCCTGGAGATGACCCTGACCTACGTGAAGGAGCGCACGGCGTTCGGGAAGCCGGTCGGGTCGTTCCAGAACTCGAGGTTCGTCCTCGCCGAGATCGCGACGGAGATCGACCTCGCGCAGCACTTCGTCGACGACTGCATCCGCGCTCTCAACGACGGGGACCTGACCGCCGTGGACGCGAGCAAGGCCAAGTGGTGGTGCACCGAGCTGCAGGGCCGGGTGGTCGACCGGTGCCTGCAGCTGCACGGCGGGTACGGGTACATGAACGAGTACCCGATCGCCCGCGCGTACGCCGACGCCAGGATCACGCGGATCTACGGCGGCACCACGGAGATCATGAAGGAGGTCTTCGGCCGCGACCTCGGGTTGTGACGCGTGCAATCTCGGACGAGGAGGTCGGTCGTGCGACGACCGAGTGGCACGGACACCGCGCAGCCCGCGCGGTCGTCCGCCCGGATGGCGTTGTCCATGGGGGTGGCGGTGCCTTCGGCATCGCCTTCCACATGGGTGTCCTGCATGCCTTCGCGGAGGCCGGGATCCCGGTGCTGGAACTGTCGATGACCGGCCTGTCTGCGGGTTCCTACGCCGCCGCGGCGCTGGTCACCGGCACACCGCTGTCGACGGTCGCCGAGGCCTGGTGCTACGTGGAGCGGACGAAGCCCGCCGGCGAGCTGGTGCGCGGCCACCGCATCACCGAACGGATCTTCGGGGATGCGAGGGATCCGCGCGTGACCGGAGTGTGCCTGTCGTTGCCGCTGCCGCGTCGTGTCCTCGTCGATGGTGGGCGGCACCGCCTCGCCGACGTCGTGGCCGCATCGTCGTCTCCGTGGGGCCTCGCCTACGGCCATCCGGTCGACGGCCGTCTGCTCTACGACGCGGGCACGGTGTCGAACACGGCCGCCGATCGTGCTCCCTCGGCCGACCTGCTTCTGGTCCTGGCGCCCCTGGCTCGCGGTGTCCTCGGCCGGCAGGGTGGTTTCTGGGAGATGCGGCTGCGAGGCGAGGCGAGGCGAGGCGAGGCGGTGGCGGTCGCGGCACGGTGGCTCGGTGGCGATCATCCGTCCCGATCCGGACGTGGTCGCGGCCGGCGGGCGGAGCTGGCGCGTCGTGATGGACATGGCGTGTGCCGACGCCACCTACGCGGCGGCCCACGCGCAGGGCGTGCGACTGGCGCCGCACCTCGCCGAGATCGTGGCCGCTGCCGGGTTGACCCCGCCCGCATGACGCAGGGCCGTCGAGTCCCCCTCAGCCTCGCCCGTCGCCGGAGATCGGTGATTCCGGATCCTGGGCCTCGGCCAGGAACCGCCGCACGTCGTCGTGCACGGTGAGCATGCGGGTGCGGTGGTGGGCTCGCTCCGCGACCTCGTCGTTGCCGTCGCTGCGCAGGAAGTTCGTGCCGTGCAGCGCGAGGTCCTCGGCCGCAGGTTGGATCACCAGGACGTCCCTGGCGCGATCGCCGGCGCGACGCAGCTCACGCCGGGTGGCCGCCATCGCCGTCGAGCGTATGAACCGGTGCGACAGCCGCGGCCGTCCCGGGGGCTCGTGCCCCAGCGGGACCACCGCGATGAGCCGGTTGCACCCGTACCGCACCGCGTAGTCGATGCTGGCCGACGAACGCACGCCGCCGTCGACCAGCAGCCGACGGCCCAGGCGGACCGGCTCGTAGAAACCCGGCACGGAGCAGCTGGCCATGACGGCCGCGTGCAGGGGATGGCGGTGGTCGGCGGGGTCCCGTCCCAGCGGCACCCGCCGCCCGAGGCCAGGTCGACGGCCATCAGCCACAGCGGGTCCGCGGGCCACTCGTCCCCGAGGAGCTCCGGCATGCGGTTGCCGCGCGGCCGGAACGGGCCGCCCGGGAACGTCGCCTCCGTCCACGGGGAGGGCATCGGCAGGGGAGCCCGCAGGTAGGACCGGGCCGCGACGGCACTGGCCCCGAGTGACCGTCGCCACAGCTCGTGGGGCGTCCGCCAGGCGGGTTCGAAGTGCCGCCGCGGGTCCGTCGCGCCGTCGTCGGCATCGGGCGTCACCTCGGCCAGCTTCAGCAGGTCCTGGGGCGCCGCGCCGCGCCGCAGCATCGCGCCGGCGAGGGCGCCCGCGCTGGTGCCCACGACGAGTTCGGCTGACCCGAGATCCAGGCCTGCGTCGGCGAGCCCGTGCAGGACCCCGGAGAGGTAGGCGATGCCGACCGATCCGCCGCCCCCGAGGACGAGTCCCCAGCCTCGGCCGGCAGGCCCGGGTGGTGGGGCTGCGGAGTGGTCGACCGGCATCTGCACGAGACCACTGGACCACAAAGAGGGTACGGAATGCTCGGCGGGTTGGCTATGTCACCGGTGCGCTCACCTACCGCCGCGTCCAGGTCCGGCGCGGTACCGAGCTGCGCTCGACCTCCGCCTGGCCGACCGGGTTGCCGATCTGTGTGTAGGACAGGCCGGTGCGCAGGGCCTGTGTACGGGTGGAGTCCAGCGACTCCCAGATCGCCCGGACCGTGCCCTGGATCGCGGCAGGCGGCTTCGCCGCGATGAGGCCGGCGATCTCGTCGGCCCGCTTCCACAGCTCCTCACGCGGCACGATCTCGCTGACGAGCCCGATCTGCATGGCCCGTTCGGGGGAGAGACGCTCGTCGAGCCCGAGCAGCGCGATGCGCAGCGTCTCGCCCAGCGGGATGCGCCGGGCCAGACCGATGGGCTCCAGCGCAGCGGTCATGCCGT
The DNA here is from genome assembly GCF_025965585.1 of Pseudonocardia sp. Taxonomy (GTDB): domain Bacteria; phylum Actinomycetota; class Actinomycetes; order Mycobacteriales; family Pseudonocardiaceae; genus Pseudonocardia. The sequence goes on along the minus strand of NZ_JAOPWR010000133.1, from coordinate 16,481 downwards.
AGCTGACGTGCGGGTCGAAGAACGTTGCCTCGTCGGAGCAGATGACGATGTCGGACTCGTTGATCCAGTAGAAGGCGCCGCCCGCGGCCATGCCGTTGACCGCGCACACGACGGGCTTCCACACCTGGTTGAGCTTGGGGGAGAGCTGCTCGCCCGGATCGGTCTGACTGAAGACGTTGGACGCCTGGTCGATGCCCTGCTTGACGTCCACCCCGGTGCTGAACGCCCGGTCGCCCGCCGCCCGCAGGACGACGACGTGCACGTCGTCGTCCGCCTTGACGGTGCGCCAGATCTCGGCGAACTCGTCGCACATGGCCTGGTTGAAGCTGTTCATCGCCTCGGGCCGGTTCAGTGTCACCGTGGCCACGTGCCGGTCGACCTCGTAGATCACCGTGGTCAGGTCCATCAGTCCTCCGTTGCTGCACGCCGCCGCGAGTCCGATTAGAGTATACGAAATATCGGCCGACTGTCAGTGTGTCGGCGTTGTCGCAGTTCGTCGTCGACGGGAGCCCACGCCCGCCACCCGGGGCGTCCGTAGATCATATCCGCGTTCGACGGCTAGGATGAGGATCAGGATCTCTGGTGAGCGTTGCTGGGTAAGGAGTCACGTGTCGATCGCACGCGCCGGCCTCGAGTCGGAGGTGGCCGACGAACCGGTCGGCGCGGGGGGCTCGTCGCCGACCCGTTTCCGCCCGGCGGACGACGCCGCGGACGCCCCGGCCGACAAGCTCGCGGCGCAGGTCGCACAGCGGATCGAGGCCGACATCATCCGGAACGGGTGGCCGGTGGGCGACGTGTTGGGCTCCGAGCAGGACCTGCAGGGACGGTACGGCGTCAGCCGCTCGGTCCTGCGCGAGGCGGTCCGGCTGGTGGAGCACCACCAGGTCGCCGGAATGCGTCGCGGTCCGGGCGGTGGGCTCATCGTGAGTGCGCCCGATGCCGGGCCGGCCACCCGCGCACTGGTCATCTACCTCGAGTTCATCGGTCTGGGCGCCGAGGACCTCATGCAGGCGCGGCTCCTGCTCGAACCGCTCGCGGCGTCGCTCGCCGCGGATCGGGTGACGGAGGAGGGGATCGCCCGGCTGCGCGACCTCCTCGCCCAGGAGGTCGCCCGTGACGAGGAGCCGGGCCTGGACTCCCAGGACCTGTTGCACGTCCTGATCGGTGAGCTGTCGGGCAACCCGGCTCTGCATCTGTTCATCGATGTGCTGACCCGTCTCACGAGCCGCTACGTCAGCACCACGCGACGCATCACGAAGGACGAGCTGGCCGCGGGAAAGGCGACCTCACGGGAGAGCCATCTCGCCATCACCGAGGCCGTGATCGCCGGTGACACCGGCCGGGCCGCGGGTACGACGTCCCAGCACCTCGTCGAGGTCGGCGAGAAGCTGCGGACGCTGCGCGGCAAGCGGGCGCCACGGGCCGGAGGCGCGGGTGGGTCGACCGCCGAGGTTCCCGGAGCGAAGCTCGCCGAGGTGATCGCGGGGCGCATCCACGACGAGATCGCCCGCCGTGGATGGCCGATCGGACACGTTCTCGGCTCCGAGAGCGATCTGCTGGCCCGATACGGGGTCAGCCGTGCCGTGCTCCGCGAGGCCGTCCGGCTGCTCGAGTACCACGCGGTGGCCAGGATGCGCCGGGGCCCGGGTGGCGGACTGGTCGTCACCGCCCCGGAGCCGGACGCGAGCATCGACACCATGGCCCTCTACCTCGACTACCGTGGGGTCACGCCGGAGGACCTGCGGGCCGTACGCGAGGCCATCGAGCTCGGGACGTTGGGGCAGGTGATGGCCCGCCGCGATGATCCCGACGTGTCGGATCGGCTGACGGCAGCCATCGCACGCACCGACGAGCCCACCGCGCCCGGCCGCACGGGAGCGGACCGCTTCCACACCGAGCTCGCCGTGCTCTCCGGCAACCCCGTCCTCGTGCTGTTCCTGCGGATACTCACCGAGCTGTGGTCCCGGCACACTGCCAACACAGCGAGCCCCACCCCCGGTCCGGACGCCGCGGCCACTGTCGAGCACATCCACAAGCGGATCCTGCAGTCCCTGCTCGACGGCGACGAGGGCGTCGCCCGCCACCGCATGCGCCGCCACCTCGAGGCGCTGTCGGCCTGGTACGACTGACACCCGCCGGGAGCGTGGGTGGCCCGACCGGTCGAGGTCAGCGGGTGGTCCCCGCCTGTTCCTCCCGCACGCGACGGCGCAGGAGCTTCCCGCTGGGCAGCCGCGGCAGCTCGTCGACGAACACGACCGAGCGGGGGCACTTGAAGCCGGCCAGCCGCTCCCGGCAGCCCCGCACGAGCTCCTCGGCGAGCTCGGGCGTCCCGGCGACACCGGGTGTGCACTGGACGACCGCGCGCACCGACTGGCCCATCTCGTCGTCCGGTACGCCGACGACGGCGACGTCCGCGACGGCCGCGTGCATGATGAGCGCCTCCTCGATCTCGGCGGGGTAGACGTTCACACCGCCGGAGATGATGAGGTCCGTGCGGCGGTCGGCCAGGTAGAGGAAGCCGTCGTCGTCGAGGTGGCCCATGTCGCCCAGCGTCGTCCAGCCCCGCTCGTTGAACGCGGCGGCGGTCTTCTCCGGGTCGTTGTGGTATTCGAACGTGCCTCCGCCGGAGAAGTAGATGGACCCGATCTCGCCGGTGGGCACCTCGGTGCCGTCGTCGCCGACGATGTGCACGGTGCCCTGGGCGGCGCGGCCGACCGAGCCGGGGTGGGCGAGCCAGTCCGCGGAGTCGATCATCGTCATCCCGGTGCCCTCGCTGCCCGCGTAGAACTCGAGGATCTTCGGGCCCAGCCAGTCGATCATCCGGCGCTTGACCTCGGGTGGGCACGGCGCGGCCGCGTGCACCACGACCTGCAGGCTGGACAGGTCGAACCCCCAGCGCACCTCCTCGGGCAGCTTCAGCAGGCGGACGAAGTGGGTGGGCACGAACTGCACGTGGGTGATCCCGTGCCGCTCGATCGCGCGGAGACACTCGAGCGGGTCGAACTTCTCCATGACGACCACGGTGCCGCCGTTGCGCTGGGTTCCCAGCGACCATCCGGCGGGCGCGGCGTGGTAGAGCGGCGCGGGGCAGAGGTAGACCGACCCGGGGCCGAACCCGAACGCCGACGCCATGATGTGGTCGATCGTCAGGCCCGTCCCGAACGGGGGGAAGGCATGGTCGGGCTTGATGCCCTTGGGCATGCCGGTGGTGCCCGAGGAGTAGAAGAAGTAGGTGCCCTCGACCTCCTCGGCCGGGGCGTCGGTGTCGACCACGCGCGCGAGGGCGTCGTCGAGCCCCTCCAGGCCGTCCCGTCCGGGCCCGGTCACGACGGCAGCGTCGAGACCCGTGTTGCCGGCCGCGATCCGTCCCGCGAGCGCGGCCACCTGCTCCGAGGCGACGAGCACGCGCGCGCCGCAGTCCCGCACGACGTAGGCGGCCTCCTCCTCGGTCAGGTGCCAGTTCACCGGCGTCCAGTACACGCCCGACCGTTGGCAGCCCCAGGCCACCGACAGGAACTCCGGGGTGTTGTCCATCAGCACGGCGACGTGGTCCTTGGGACCGAGTCCGTGGGCACGCAACAGCCCGGCGAACTCCCGGCTCCGGCGGTCCAGGTCGGCGTAGGTCACGGTCGGGCCGCCACCGGCCATGACGACGGCGGGTTTGTCGGGCGTCAGTGCCGCGAGCTGTCCGAGGTGCATGGGCCGAGAGTATCCTCAATTAAAGGGTGTACTCAATAGTCGATGTCGCCTATGGTGGTGTGAGACGCACGCGCATGGAGCCACACGGAGGACGCCGCGATGAAGCCGCGCATCGGAACAACCCTCGCGAGCACCGTCGACCCGACCACCGTCGTCGTCATCCGGTGGGGTGTCGACGACGTGGACCTCACCTGCGGTGGGGCGGCGATGGTGGACGCACGGGGTCCGGAGGCCGGGACCACGAACGACCCCGACCCCGCCCAGATGGAGGGCACCCTACTCGGCAAGCGCTACGCCGACGACGAGCACGGCATCGAGCTTCTCTGCACAAAGCCGGGCCGGGGCACCCTCGCCGTCGCCGGTGCAGCGCTGCCGCTCAAGGACGCCAAACCGCTTCCCGCGTCCGACTGAGCGGGCGACCAGAGAGAGATCAGAGGAGGCGCCATGAACGTCACGATGCTGCTCGACATGGCCGCGGACGTGTTCGGCGACCGGATCGTCGTCGGACGCCGCCGCGACGGCCTGACCGCCGAGCGTCTCCGCGCCCTGGCCGCCGGAGGCGCCGGTCTCGTGCGCTCGCGGGGTGCCGACTCACTGATCTACCTCGCGGTCAACGGCCCGGCCTTTCCGGTGGCCCTCTTCGCCGCGGCGCGCGCCGGAGTCCCGCTCGTGCCGGTCAACTACCGGCTCGGCGCGGAGCAGCTCACGGCGTTGCTGGCCCGCCATCCGCGGGCCCACGTCGTCGCCGATCCAGCGCAGCATGCGATCGTCGAGCAGTCCGGCCTGGCGGCCCAGACCCCGGCGGAGTGGCTCGACGCGGCGGCCGGCCCCGCCGCCGACGACGTCGAGGAGTTCGTCGACCCCGACTCGGCCGCGGTGATCATCTACACCAGCGGCACCACCTCGGCGCCCAAGGGCGTCGTGCTGCGGCACCAGAACCTCGTCTCCTACGTCCTGGGCACGGTCGAGTTCGCCGGTGCGGACGCGGACGACGCGGCGCTGATGAGCGTGCCGCCCTACCACATCGCGGCCGTCTCGAACGCCCTGACGAACCTGTTCGCCGGCCGCCGGACGATGGTGCTGGAGGCGTTCACCCCGCAGGGTTGGCTGGAGCTCGTCCGGGACCAGGGCGTCACGAACGCGATGGTCGTGCCGACGATGCTCACCCGGCTGATGGACGCCGACGGTCTGGACCGGTCGGTGCCGTCGTTGCGGTCGCTCGCCTACGGCGGGGCCTCGATGCCGGCCCGGGTCATCGAGCGTGCCCTGGAGGAGTGGCCGCACGTCGGGTTCGTCAACGCCTACGGGCTCACCGAGACCAGCTCGACGATCACGGTGCTGGGTCCCGACGAGCACCGTGCGGCCCTGAGCTCCGACCTCGACCATGTTCAGGCCCGGCTCTCGTCGGCCGGTCGTGCGGTGCCCGGCATCGAGATCGAGATCCGGGACGAGCACGGCGGGCGCGTCGGTCCGGGCGTCGCCGGGCAGATCTGGGTCCGTGGCGACCAGGTCTCCACGGAGTACACGGGCAAGGGCTCGACCGTCGACCCGGACGGCTGGTTCTACACCCGCGACGAGGGCAGGCTCGACGAGGACGGGTACCTCTTCGTCGGCGGCCGGGTGGACGACACGATCATCCGGGGCGCGGAGAACATCGCCCCGGCGGAGATCGAGAACGTCCTGCTGCGCCATCCGGACGTCGCTGACGCCGTCGTCGTGGGGGTTCCCGACGAGGAGTGGGGCCAGCGGATCGAGGCGGTCGTCGTCGCGCGGCCCGGCTCGGCCCCGGACCTGGAGGAGCTGCGGTCGGGCGTGCGCGGGGCGCTGCGGGGCTCGAAGACGCCCGAACGCATCGAGTGCTGGCCGGAGCTGCCCCGGACACCGACGGGCAAGCTCGTCCGCCGCGACGTCGTGGCCGGGCTCGAGGTCCCGTCCCGCACACCGTCGAACACGTGAGAGGAACGGGAGTGACCGTGGGGATCCGTGACCGGCTCGCGCAGCTGCTGCGCGAGGCCCCCGACGACGCGGAGGCCGTCGAGCACGACGGCACCTGGTGGAGCTGGGGGGCGATCCGGTTGATCGCGCAGGAGATCGAGAGCCGGTTCGAGCAGGCCGGTCTCGGGCCCGACGCCCGGATCGGCATGATCCTGGAGAACCGGCCCGAGCACGTCGCCGTGCTGGCAGCGGTGCTCGCCGGGGGCAGGTGCGTCGTTACCCTCAGCCCGCTGCAGCCCGCCGTGCGGCTCGCGGCCGACATCGCCCGCAGCGAGCTCCCGATCGTGATCGGTGGCCCCGAGCCGCTGTCCCGGGACGGGGTTCTCGACGCCGTCACCGCGTCCGGTCTCGCGGTCGAGCTCGACGTCGAGGGGAAGGTCCGGGAGCTCGGCGGCGCGGCTCTGGTCGATCCTCCGACCAGTCCGGGCGTCGCGATCGAGATGCTGACCTCCGGCACCACCGGGCCGCCCAAGCGGGTCCGGCTCACCGTCCGCCAGCTCGACGGGTCGCTGACCTCGAGCGGTCAGGTGCCGCGGGAGGGCAGGCTGCTGTCGCGTTCGGTCTCGCTGGTCGCCACCCCGATGGTGCACATCGGCGGGCTGTGGGGCGTCCTGTCCACGCTCTACGCGGGCCGGCGGATCGTCCTCATGCCGAAGTTCGAGCTCGAGCCCTGGGTCGGTGCGGTCGAGCGGCACCAGTTGCGTGCCGCCGGTCTGGTTCCCGCGGCGCTGCGCAGCGTGCTGGACGCCGGCGTCCCGCCGGAGCGGCTCGCGAGCCTGCAGGTCGTTACCTCCGGAACCACCGCCTGCCCGGCCGAGCTCGCCGACGCGTTCTTCCGCCGCTACGGCGTACGGGTCCTGATGACCTACGGCGCCACCGAGTTCGCCGGTGCCGTCGCCGGGTGGACGATGCCGCTGCACGAGAAGTGGTGGGACACCAAGGCCGGCAGCGCGGGCCGCGCCTTCCCCGGCGTCGAGCTCCGGGTCACCGGCACGGACGGCGCCGAGATGCCGGTGGGGGAGAGCGGTCTGCTCGAGGTCCGGACGGCGCAGTCCGCCGGGGGAAGCCGCGAGTGGGTCCGCACCAGCGACCTGGCCCGCATCGACGACGACCGCTTCGTCTGGATCGTCGGCCGGGCGGACGACGCGATCGTCCGCGGCGGTTTCAAGGTCCAGCCCGACACGGTCCGGCGGGTCCTGGAGTCGCACCCCGCGGTGCGGGAGGCCGCAGTCGCGGGCCTGCCCGACGAGCGCCTCGGCGCGGTTCCGGTGGCGGCCGTCGAGATCGAACCCGGACACCCGGCGCCGGACGTGGCCGAGCTGATCGCGCTGTGCCGCACCGAGCTCACGCCCTACGAGGTGCCGCGCCATGTACTGGTCGTCGACGCCTTGCCGCGCACGCCGTCGACCAAGGTCAGCCGGGTGGACCTGCTCGACCTCGTGCGCGCGACCCTGAACCCCCTCGAACCGAAGGAGTCCTGACATGACCAGCACCGAGGAGAAGCCGGCGGAGACGTTCGGTGTGTTGACCGACGAGTCGATCGCGCGGTCGCGGTTGCGGCTGGGTGTGCCGAACCCCCAGTACAACAAGCCGCACAACCTCGAGGTGTCGCAGGACGGTGCCCGGCATTTCGCCTACGGCTACGGCGACGACAACCCGCTCTACTGCGACCCGGAGTACGCGGCGGGCACCAGGTGGGGTGCTCTGATCGCTCCACCGACGTTCCTCTACACGATGGGTGAGGACGCGGCGCCGAAGCCGGACCCGGAGACGAAGGCGCTGCTGAAGGGCGACCCGTTCGCCGGGCTGGGCTCCTACCAGGCCGTCATGGAGTTCGAGTGGTGGCGGCCGCTGCAGCTGGGGGACCGGTGCCGTGTGCTGCAGGCCCAGGTCGGGGTGCAGCCCAAGACGTCGAGCTTCGGTGGTCGGACCGCGCACATCACCCACGACTACCTCTACACCAACGGTGTGGGCGAGATGCACGCCGTGCGCCGCGGGACGTGGATCAACGCCGAGCGGCACACGTCGAAGAAGCGGGCCAAGGAGAAGCTCGAACAGCACCCTTACACCCCGGAGCAGCTCGCCGAGATCGACGCCGCCTACGCCGCAGAGACCCGGCGCGGTGCCGAGCCCCGGTACTGGGAGGACGTGACCGTCGGCGACGTGATGCAGCCGAAGGTCAAGGGTCCGCTGACCGTCACCGACGTCGTCGTGTGGCACCTGGGCTGGGGCATGCAGCTCACCCCTCCCGGCAACTTCAAGATCGCCGCGAACGTGCGCCGCAAGGCCCCGGGGCTCTACCCCCCGAACGCGATGAACATCCCCGACACCGTGCAGCGGCTGCACTGGGAGCCCGCGCGTGCGCAGGAGCTGGGCCTGCCCAACTCCTACGACTACGGCGGCATGCGCGAGACCTGGCTCGCCCACCTCGTCACCGACTGGATCGGCGACGACGGTTGGCTGTGGAAGCTGCGTTGCGAGCACCGCAAGTTCAACTACATCGGCGACGCCACCTGGGTCCGCGGCGAGGTCGTGGACAAGCAGCGGACCGACACGGGCCACGAGGTGCACCTGAAGATCTGGTGCGAGAACCAGCGGGGCGAGATCACCACCCCGGGCACGGCGGTGGTCCTGCTGCCCTCCCGTGAGGAACCGGTGACGCTGCCGGAGCCGCCGGCGGCGACATTGGAGGGCATGGTCGCCCACGAGCTCGAACGCTTCAGATTTGACGTGGCAATGCGGTAGAAGAAGTTACTCATTTCGTAGCGAACCCAGGGAGTCACAGTGTCGGACGAGGTGCTCGTCGAGCGCCGCGGTGCGGTGCAGATCATCACGATCAACCGCCCCGCGGCGAAGAACGCGTTGGACGCCGCGGTCGCCCAGGGGATCGCCGAGGCGGTCGACGAGCTCGACGCGTCCGACGAGCTGTGGGCCGGCGTCCTCACCGGTGGCGGTGGCGTCTTCTCGGCGGGTATGGACCTCAAGGCGTTCCTGCGCGGCGAGTCGCCCGCCATCGAGGGCCGGGGCCTGTGCGGCATCACGCAGACACCCCCGAGGAAGCCCCTGATCGGAGCGGTGGAGGGGTGGGCACTGGCCGGCGGCTTCGAGCTTCTGCTCGCCTGCGACATGGTCGTCGCGGCGCGCACGGCGAGGTTCGGCGTTCCCGAGGTGAAGCGCTCGCTCGTGGCCGGCGCGGGGGCGGCGCTGCTGCTGGCGCGGCGCGTTCCGTTCGCGATCGCCCTAGAGCTGCTGCTGACCGGTGAGCCGTTCGGGGCCGAGCGGGCGGCCGAGGTCGGCCTGGTCAACCGGGTGACCGACGAGGGTGGTGCCTTGGAGGGCGCGTGTGCGATGGCGACGACGATCGCGGCGAACGGTCCTCTAGCCGTCGCCGCGACCAAGGAGATCGCGCGGGGGAGTGCCGACTGGTCGCTCGCCGAGGGCTGGGTCCGGCAGGCGGAGATCATGGCGCCCGTGTTCGGCTCCGACGACGCCAAGGAGGGCGCCACCGCGTTCGCCGAGAAGCGTCCTCCCGTCTGGCGAGGGCGCTGACTCCGGGGCAATGAAGTATCCTCTTTTTGGTCGACACCGACGGAGCAGCGGAGGACACCGGTGACCCTCACCTTCACCGACGAGCAGGAGGAGCTGCGCGCCTCGGTGCGCCGGTTCCTGGCGGACAAGTCGCCGAGCGAGGCGGTGCGCCGTTGGATGGAGTCCGACTCCGGTCGCGACCCCGCGCTCTGGGCGCAGATGGCGACCCAGCTCGGGCTGCAGGGACTGGCCCTGCCCGAGGAGCAGGGCGGTGCCGGCTACGGGCCCGTCGAGCTCGGCATCGTGCTGGAGGAGATGGGCCGGGCCCTGCTGCCGGCACCCTTCCTGGCCTCGATCGCGCTCGCCGGACAGGCACTGACGATCAGTGGTGACGAGGCCGCGTGCACGCGCTGGCTCCCCGGCCTCGCCGACGGCTCGCTGACCGCGGCCCTCGTCGTGAGCGAGCAGGGCTCGTCCTGGAACCTCGACGGCATCCGGACCACCGCCGTCGTGCAGGGCGAGGGCTGGCTGCTGAACGGCACCAAGACGTTCGTGATCGACGGCGGCACTGCCGACCTCCTCCTCGTCGCCGCGCGGACCGATGAGGGACCGGGCCTGTTCGCCGTCGAGGGTGCATCCGCGGACGGCGTCACGTGTTCGGCGCTCACCGTGCTGGACCCGACCCGCCGGCTGGCGCACGTGCACCTCGCCGACGCCGCCGCGGTGCGGGTGGGACCCACCGGTGACGCATCGGCCTACCTGCGCGAGGTGCTCGACCTCGCGATCGTGGCCCTGGCGGCGGAGCAGGTCGGCGGAGCACAGGCGTGTCTCGACCTCTCCGTGGAGTACGCGAAGATCCGGGTGCAGTTCGGCCGTCCGATCGGGTCGTTCCAGGCGATCAAGCACAAGTGCGCGGACATGCTGCTGGAGGTGGAGGCCGCCCGGTCCGCCGTCTACCACGCGGCGTCGGTCGCCGCGGAGCGTTCCGACGACGGTGAGCTGGCGATCGCCGCGGCCGTCGCCGGCGCGTACTGCGCGCAGGCCTACACGCACGCCGCCAAGGAGACCATCCAGATCCACGGTGGCATCGGCTACACCTGGGAGCACGACGCACACCTGCACCTCAAGCGGGCGAAGTCCTCCGAGCTCCTGCTCGGCGCCCCCGCGGCGCACCGCAGTCGCCTCGCTGAACTCGTGGGGATCTGACCATGACCGGTTCATTGACCGCGCCGTCCGAGACCGTCACCGAGACCGACGAGGAGTTCCGCGCCCGGTTCCGCGCCTTTCTCGTCGCCCACCACCCGGGCAGGCGGCCCCGTGGAGACACCGAGCAGCGCGCGTGGCAGAAGGCGTGGCTCGCGACCCTCTTCGACGGCGGGTTCGCCGGCCCGAGCTGGCCGCGCGAGTACGGCGGGATGGCGCTCGACTTCCCGCGGCAGGTGATCTACCAGGAGGAGCACGCCCGGGCCCGGCTTCCCGGGCCGCAGGGCACAGGCCTGGGCATCGCGGCACCGACGATCATCACCTACGGCACGCCGGAGCAGAAGGAGCGGTTCCTGCGCCCGATGCTGCGCGGCGACGAGGTCTGGGCCCAGGGCTACTCGGAGCCCGAGGCCGGTTCGGACCTGCCGTCGCTGCGCACCACCGCGCGACGGGACGGCGACGAGTACATCGTCAACGGCCAGAAGGTCTGGAACACCCACGCCGACTACGCCGACATCCTGTTCACCCTGGTCCGGACGGGCACGCAGGAGTCGCGGCAGAAGGGGATCAGCTACCTGCTGATCGACGCCCACGCACCCGGGGTCACCGTGCGGCCGTTGCGAGACCTCACCGGCGGTACGCACTTCTCCGAGATCTTCTTCTCCGACGTCCGGGTGCCGGTGTCGAACCGGATCGGCGAGGAGAACGAGGGCTGGCCGCTGGTCCGGACGAGCCTCGGACACGAGCGTGCGGCCGGCGCGATGAACCAGGCGGCGCTGTACCGGCGCGTCCTGAGCGAGCTCACGGAGCTCGCGCGCGAGCGCGGCGCCACGGCGGACCCGATCGTCCGTGACCGGCTGGCCGACTTCGAGGTCCGTGTGCGGATCATGCGCTACACCGGCATGCGCACCATCTCCGACATCATGGCCCGCGGTGAGCCCGGCCCCGCCTCGTCGACGTCACGGCTGTTCATCACGGCCTTCGAGCAGGACCTGCACGAATTCGCCGTCGACATGCTGGGTGCCGACGGGCTCCTGACACGCGACGACGAGCGTGCCGTCCAGCGGGGCCGCTGGGTCGGGGGGTTCCTCTCCACCCGCGCCTCGACGATCGGCGCCGGCACTGCGGAGATCCAGCGGAACACCATCGCCGAGCAGGTCCTCGGCCTGCCGCGCGACCCCGCGATGCCCTCGCGATGACGGATACGGCGACGAGCAACGAGACCCTGCGGGTGGTCGTGCCCGCAGTGGACGTGCTCGAGCTCCTGGATCTGGAACCCCTCGAGCGCGATCTGTTCCGGAGCACGGCCGTGTTCGACGACCCGTTCCCGCTCTACGGCGGCCAGGTCGCCGCGCAGGCGCTGCGGGCGGCCGGGCTGACCGTGCCCGAGGGCCGGCTGCCGCACTCCTTGCACGGCTACTACCTGCGCGGCGGCGACGCCTCGCACCCGACGGTCTTCCGCGTCCACCGGGACCGCGACGGCAGATCCTTCTCCGCCCGCCGGGTCGTCGCGATCCAGCGCGGCGAGGTGATCTTCAACATGTCGGCGTCGTTCCACGTCCCGGGGGACGGCCCGGACCACCGCGTCGGAACGCCCCCGGCGGACGGGCCGCCCGACGGCCTGGCGTCGTATGCCATCCCCCGGCTCGTGTCGATGGAGGGCCGGCTGCCGGAGCAGCCGTTCCCGGATGCGGACTGGCCGACGCGGTTCTGGTCGCGGTGCACGGCCCCACTGCCGGATGACCAGCTCTGGCACGCCGCGGTGCTGACCTACCTCTCGGACATCTCGACCGGCCTGGCTCCCTTCGACGACGACGAGCACCACTCGGGGGCCTCTCTCGACCACGCCGTCTGGTTCCACCGTCCGGTCCGGATGGACGACTGGGTGGTGATGGACCTGGCGCCGGGCACGGTGGCCGGCGGCCGCGGCTGGTACACCGGCACGCTGCACGACCAGCACGGCACACCGGTGGCGAGCCTCGCCCAGGAGAACCTGTTCCGGCGCGGGCCGGGGTTCCGGCGGCGGACCGGGTCGGCCTGACGGCGACCGCGTCCGGTCATCGCCGGCGGATCATCCCCTCCTGCATCACGCTGACCACGAGCCGGCCGGACCGGTCGAACATCCGGCCCTGGCACAGGGCCCTCCCGCCGTCCGCCCACGAGCTCTCCTGGTCGTAGTACAGCCACTCGTCGGCGTGGAACGGGCCGTGGAACCAGACCGCGTGGTCGAGGCTCGCGAACTGCACGTCGGGGGCCCCGAACATGGTGCCGTGCAGGGCCACCGAGGTCGAAAGGAGCAGCATGTCCGACGCGTAGGTCGCCGCGCAGCTGTGCACGAGCTGCTCGTCCGGGAGTGTCTCCCGGCAGCGCAACCAGAAGCGCTGCCGCGGCGCCACGCGCTCGCCGCGACCGGTGGCGACCCGGGGGAGCTCGCCGTCGAAGCGCAGCTCGAAGGGATGCCGGTCGGCCAGGCCACTGAACCAGGCGCGGGTCAGCTCGTCGCCGCCCGCCATTGACGGGTCGGGATCGGGCAGCGCCTCGGGCGGGGGCGCCACGAGCTGCGGTATTTGGTGGGTGAAACCGTCCTCGGGCAGGTGGAAGGAGGCTGAGAGCGTGAACGTGACCTCACCGTGCTGCTGCGCGGTCACCCGCCGGGTGGTGTAGCTGCGGCCGTCGCGGATCGGCTCCACCCGGTAGACGATCGGCACCGAGGCGTCGCCCGGCCGGAGGAAGTACGCGTGCAGGAAGTGGACCATCCGTTCCTTCGGAACGGTCCGCCCGGCCGCGACGAGGGCCTGGGCCGCGACCTCGCCGCCGAAGACCCGTTGCGACGGGGGCCACTGGCTGGTGCCGCGGAAGAGATCGACCTCGATCTGCTCGAGGTCCATCATCGCGGCGACGCTCATCGTCATCTGCGCTCCGTGATAGGTCGGTCAGACGGGCATCGGGATCTGCCCCATGAGCCGGACGAGGCGCTCGCGGTGCTCCGGTGCGGTGCCGTGCAGGACACCGTCCACCTTCGCCCGCCGCAGGTAGAGGTGCAGATCGTGCTCCCACGTGAAGCCGATCCCGCCGTGCAGCTGGAGGGCCTCGCCGGCCACGGCGCCGATCGTCGAGGAGATGTGTGACGCGGCCACGCAGGCGGCCGCCGCAGCGTCCGCGGTGCCGGCGTCCGCGGCCATGGCCGCGTAGTAGACGGCGGCCCGAGCGCCCAGCGCGTCCACAGCCATGTCGGCGGCCCCGTGCTTGACCGCCTGGAACGAGCCGATCGGCCGGCCGAACTGGACCCGGATGGCCGCGTACTCGACCGTCATCTCCACGACCCGGTCCATCACCCCGACGGCTTCCGCGCAGCCGAGCACCGCCGCATCGTCGGCGAGCCGCTGGATGTCGGTCGCGTCGCCGTCGAGCCTGCGACCGGCCGGCACCCGGACCCCGTCGAACCGCACCTCGTGGAACGTGCGCGTCAGGTCGAGGACCTGCTGCCGCCGCACCGTCACCCCGGGGGTGTCGCGGTCGACCAGGAGGCTGACCGGCGCGCCGTCGAGAAGAGCGGTGACGAGCAGCCAGCGCGCAGCCCCGGCGTCCTGGACGGCGGTCTTGACCCCGTCGAGAACGAACCCGCCGTCGCCATCGGCGACGGCGGTCGCCGCGATCCCGTCGAGCGTCCAGGGCGACGACGGCTCGGCGAAGGCCCAGGTGGCCCACAACGATCCGTCGGCCAGGGCCGGGAGGACCTCGGCCTGCAGCTCGGAGGACCCTCCCCGCGCGACGGCCGCGCCGACGACGGCCGAGACCAGGAACGGCCCACGTGCGAGCGAACGCCCGATCTCCTCGGCCACGATCGCGAGCTCCACCAGGCCCTGCCCGGAGCCCCCGTGTTCCTCCGGCAGCGCCAGGCCGGTCCAGCCGAGCTCCGTACCGAGCCGCCAGAGGTCGGCGTCGATCTCCTCGTCCCCGTCGAGCAGCGCCCGGACTCGGGTGATCGGCGACCGGTCGCCCAGCAGGTCCCGCGTCGCGTCCCGCAGCATGGCCTGCTCGTCGCTGAGCTCGAAGTCCACCTGTCACCACCTGCTCGTCGTCGAGGGCGTCGGTCCGGCGCCACCACCTGAACAAAGTATCCTCTAACCGGTCAGCGGTCGAGGTTTCCGCCCACAATGTGGGTACACGCCGACCCCTCGGGGGTTAGAGTAGCCCCATCACGGAGTCACCGTGCGGCCCGACGAGCACTGGAGCTGGGTAGCGATGCGGCTGGAGTCCCCACCGGAGCTTGAGGCCTTCCGCAAGAAGGTCCGTGCGTTCGTCGCCGAGAACGCACCGGGTGTCAAGAGGCACGCAGGTGTCCGTGCCCCCGAGCCGGAGCTGATGCCGGAGATCCGAAGGTGGACCGCCGCCCTGCACGAGGCGGGATTTCTCGGCATCGACTGGCCGGTCGAGTACGGGGGACGGCCGGACGCCCACCCGCTCGAGTCGCACATCGTGGTGGAGGAGATCACCCGGGCCCGCACCTGGCAGCCCATCGGTGCGGCGTCGCTCGCGTCGGCCGCGATCATCGACTTCGGCACCGACGAACAACGCGCCCGGTTCCTGCCGCGCATGCGCTCCGCCGAGGACATCTGGTGCCAGCTGTTCAGCGAGCCCGGAGCCGGATCGGATCTGGCGAGCCTGCAGACGCGTGCGCGTCTGGAGGGCGAGGGCGACGACGCGGTGTACGTCGTCGACGGTCAGAAGGTCTGGACCACCAACGGCCAGCACTCCGACATGGGCTACCTGCTCGCCCGCACCGATCCGGCCGCCCCCAAGCACAAGGGCATCACGGCCTTCGCCCTGGACATGCGCTCGCCCGGCGTGGACCTGCGCCCGCTGCGCGAGATCACCGGCACCACGGACTTCAACGAGGTCTTCCTCGACGGCGTCCGCATTCCTGCGTCGAACGTGATCGGCGCGGTGAACCAGGGCTGGACGGTCGCCATGAGCAGCCTCGGGAGGGAGCGCTCCGGCGTAGCCGCGCACGGTGTCGAGCTGTTCGCAGTGCTCGACGACCTGCTCGAGCTGGCCGGGGGCAGCACGGCGGGCGGTGGGCCGGCTCTCAACGACAGCGCCACCCGGCAACGGATCGGCGAGCTCGCCACGCGGGTGCACGTCAACGCGGCGATGGTGCACCTCACGCAGTCGCGGATGCTCAGCGGTACCGAGGAGCCGGCCGACGGGGCCATCGGCAAGATCTTCTTCAGCGAGCTCAACCACGACATGGCCGAGTTCGGCGTGGGGCTGCAGGGCACCGACGGGATCCTGACGGAGGCCGACCCCGCCGTCCGGGCCGGGGGCTGGTGGCAGGACGCGTACCTGTACGCCCGGGCGTACACGATCGCCGGTGGGGCCAATGAGATCCTCCGCACGCAGATCGCGGAGCGCGGGCTCGGCCTGCCCCGTGAGCCCCGTCCCTGACCACTCGGCGACGTGGGGGTCAGCTTTCGTGGACGATGCGGCCGTCGATCAGGGTCGTCCGGACCGAGTCGGCCCGGGGGCGGCGAGCGCGCCGTCGAGGATTACGAGGTCGCCAGGGCGAACGGGCGCCACGACCGGGGGGACGCGGGCTGCGACCGCCGCGGCGATGCCCTCGTCGGTCGGACTCCATTACCGCACCCCGGGCCGGTCGGTCGGCACGAAGCGCGTTCCGCCATGACCCGCCAGCGGCGTCGAGATCGATGTTGCTGCTGGAGGAAGCGGGTTGAGTGACCGGTGCGCGCGCAGCGGAGCGAGGGAGGTGGCCCACTCGACGAGCCGTGCGAGGTCGGCCATCTTTCCTCGTGCGTGTCAGGGACCTGTTGTTCGTCTAGTGTCGTGAGTCGTTAATTCGCTCGCAGTACCGGGCGATGCTGTCGAGGATCTGGTCGGCGGTCTTGGTCCAGACGTAGGGCCGAGGGTGGTCGTTCCAGGTCTTGATCCAGTCACGGATGTCGGCGTTGAGCGCCCGCACCGAGCGGTGCGTGCCTCGCTGCAGCTTCTTGGTGGTCAGCTCGCCGAACCAGCGTTCGACCAGGTTGAGCCAGGAC
>NZ_JAOPWR010000206.1 GCF_025965585.1 Pseudonocardia sp. | reverse complement strand
GCCCGGTTGCTGATCATCGGTGCGTTGCTGCTGGGCATGTTTCTCGCCGCGTTGGATCAGACCATCGTCTCGACCGCCCTGCCGACCATCGTGGGTGAGCTCGGTGGCTTGAACCACCTGTCCTGGGTGGTCACCGCCTACTTGCTCGCCTCGACGGTCTCGACCCCGTTGTGGGGCAAACTGGGCGATCTCCGCGGGCGGAAGGTGTTCTTCCAGGCCGCGATCGTCATCTTCCTGGTCGGCTCCGTGCTTGCCGGTCTCAGCCAGACGATGGGTCAGCTCATCGCCTGCCGCGCGATCCAGGGCCTGGGCGGCGGCGGGTTGATCGTCGGCGCACAGTCGAGCGTCGGGGACGTCGTCTCGCCGCGGGAACGCGGCAAGTACCAGGGGTTCTTCGGTGCTGTGTTCGGTGTCACGAGCGTAGTCGGCCCGTTGATCGGTGGGCTGTTCGTCGACCACCTGTCCTGGCGGTGGGTGTTCTACGTCAATCTTCCCGTCGGAGCGGTGGCGTTGGTGGTGGTCGCGGCGGTGCTGCCGGCGACCGGGCGGCGGGTCAGGCGGCAGATCGACTATCTCGGCACGGTCACCTTGGCCGTGGCCGCCACCGCTCTGGTGCTGGTGACCACGCTGGGAGGCACGACGTATCCGTGGGATTCGCCGTTCATCGTCGGGCTCGCCGCGGCCAGCGCCGTCCTGCTCGTGGTGTTCGTGGTGGTCGAGCACCACGCGAGCGAGCCGGTCATTCCGCTGGGTCTGTTCCGTAACCGGGTCTTCTCCGTGGCCGCTGCGATCAGTTTCGCCGTCGGCTTCGCGATGTTCGGCGCGATCACGTTCCTGCCGTTGTTCCTGCAGGTCGTCAAGGGGGCGAGCTCGACGAGCTCGGGCCTGCAGTTGTTGCCGATGATGGGCGGGCTGCTGCTGACCTCGATCGGGTCGGGGCAGTTGATCTCCCGGTGGGGTCGGTACAAGGTCTTCCCGGTCGCCGGTACCGCGATCATGACGGTGGGCCTGTACCTGTTCTCCACCGTGGACCAGAACACCCCGACCCCGCTGGTGTGGTTGTTCATGTTCGTGCTCGGTGTGGGTATCGGTGGGGTCATGCAGGTGCTGGTGATCGCGGTGCAGAACGCCGTGGACTACACCGACCTGGGTACCGCGACGTCGGGGGTGACGTTCTTCCGGTCCATCGGCGGGTCGTTCGGCACCGCCGTGTTCGGTGCGATCTTCTCGGGAGTGCTGATCGGGAACCTGGCACAGCGGCTGGCCGGCCAGGCCGTGCCCGCGGGGCTCACCGGCGCCAGCGTGAGCCCCGAGCAGCTCGGCGCGTTGCCGGCCGCGGTCCGCGCCGCCTTCGTGTCGGCCTACGCCGCCTCGTTGCAGACCGTCTTCCTCGCCGCCGTTCCGGTCGGTGTGATCGCGTTCGGGCTGACACTCCTGCTGCCGGAGATCGAGCTGCGCACCGCGATCGGCGGCGACGCCGGGCACACCGCCGGGGACACCTTCGTGCCGGCGCAGGGGCGCACCTCGCTGCAGGAGGTCGAGCGCAAGCTCAACACCCTGCTGCAACGCGAGAACCGGGCCGACATGTACCGGCGGCTGGGCGCGCGGGCCTCGGTCGACCTCGAGCCCCGGCCGACCTGGCTGCTCTACCGGTTCGACGAGCATCCGGCGTCGAGCCTGAGCGGCCTCGCGCAGCGGCTGCGCATCGACCGCGCCACGCTCGAGCCCCTCGTCGGACGCCTCGTCGAACGCGGCCTGCTGGCCGAGAGCAGTGCCGGCGAGGACGAGGTGCTGGCGCTGACGCCGGCCGGCCGGGCCGCTCTGGACCGTCTCACCGCCGCCCGCCGCGACGGACTGGCCGAGCTGCTTGCCGGCTGGCATCCCGACGGTCACCCCGAGCTGGCCCAACGTCTGCACGAGCTGGCGCACGATCTGCTCGCCGACGACGAACGGATGCTGCGCGACGCGGGACCCACACCGGCGACCACCTGAGCGACGAGGCACCGACGGCGAGTTCGTCGTGCACTGCCGCAGGTCCGGTCATCAGCGGCCGGCGGGTCGAATCCTCACCGCCGGGCTTCTCCGGCCGTCGCCTCCGCCCGGGAGGTCAGCGCGGATCGCGGCCGATCGCGCTGCCAGGCCGAGGAATCGGGCCGCCGTCGCGACCACGCTGGAGCCGGTGACCACCCTGCGGGCAGTGCCGGCGGAGGTGATCTCGGTCGGGGCGCCGGATGAGGAGCTGCCATGCGAGCTGCGGTGTACGACCACACCGGACCCGCCCGGGACGTGCTGCGGGTCGTGGAGATCGAGCGCCCGGAACCGGGGCCCGGGGAGGTCCGGGTGCGGGTGGACGTCTCGGGGGTGAACCCGACCGACGTCAAGGCGCGCAGCGGCGAGGTGCCGCGCCCGATCGACGAGTTCCAGGTCCCGCACCAGGACGGCACCGGCGAGATCGACGCGGTGGGGGAGGGCGTCAGCGAGAAACGCGTCGGCCAGCGGGTGTGGCTCTGGTTCGCCGCGGCCGGCCGGCGCTGGGGCACCGCGGCGGAGTGGACCGTCGTCCCGGACGAGCAGGCGGTGCTCCTGCCCCCGACCGCGTCCGACGAGCTCGGCGCGATGCTCGGGGTCCCGGCGATGACGGCACACCGCTGCCTGTGGGTGGACGAGCCGCCGAACGGGCAGACCGTCCTCGTCGCGGGCGCCGCAGGCGCGGTCGGACACTTCTCCGTCGAGCTGGCGAAGTGGGCACAGGCCCGTGTCGTGGCCACGGCGGGCGGCCCGGAGCAGATCGGGCGGGCCCGGGAGGCCGGCGCCGACCTCGTCGTCGACTACCACGCCCCGGACGTGCTCGACCGGATCCAGGCGTTCACGCCGCTCGTGGACCGGGTCGTCGAGGTCGCGCTGAGCGCGAACCTGCCGCTGGACCTCGCCCTGTCCGGCCCGAACACCCGGATCGTCACGTACTCGTCGTTCGAGCCGGAGCTCACCATCCGGGTCCGTGAGTGCATGAACCACAACGTGGACATGCGGTTCGTACTGGTCTACGGGGTGCCGCGCCCGGCGCTGCGGGCGGCGGTCCACACGATCACCGTCGCGCTGTCCGAGATGGTGCTCACCGAGCTGCCGGTGCACCGGTTCGCCCTCGACCAGATCGCGGAGGCCCACGAGGCCGTGGAGAAGGGGATCGGCGGCAAGGTGCTCGTCTACCTGCGCTGAGGAGCTCGGATGGCCGGGAACGGAATCGAACGGGTGGGCTTCATCGGCCTGGGCGCCATGGGCCGGCGGATGGCCGCCGCCCTGCGGCGCGCCGGCTTCGAGCTGATCGTCTGGAACCGGACCCGATCGGTGGCCGAGGCCTTCGCCGCGGAGCACAGGGCCCTCGTCGCGGACACGCCGGCGCAGCTCGGGACCCGGGTCGACGTCGTGGTCTCGATGGTCGCCGACGGCGACGCGGTGGCCGCCGTGCTCACCGGACCGGACGGGGTGGCCGCGGGCGCCCCGCTCGGGCTGTTCTGCGTGGACTGCTCGACGATCGGGCCCACCGCCGCGCGGCGCATCGCCGGTGCACTCGCGGAACAGGAGATCGCGTTCGTCGACGCCCCCGTCTCGGGTTCGCTGCCCGCCGCCGAGGCGGGAACGTTGACGATCATGGTCGGCGGCAGCGACGAGGACGTGCAGCGCGCCTGGCCGGTGCTCGCGGCCATGGGCGAGCTCATCGTGCACGTCGGCGCCCTCGGCCAGGGCCAGCTGGTCAAGGTCATCACGAACGCGATGGCGGCGGCGAACGCGGTGACGGTCGGCGAGTCGCTGCTGCTGGCCAAGCGCGGCGGGGTCGACCTCGAGGCGTTCCAACGCGTCGTGCCCGGCACGTCCGGTGCCTCCCGGATGCTGGACCAGAAGGCCACCCCGATGCGCAAGCACGACTACACGCCGTTGTTCAAGCTGGAGCTGATGCTCAAGGACGTGCGGCTGTGCCTGGAGGAGGCCCAGGCCAACGGCATCCCCTTCGGCAGCGCCGCCCTGGCCCGCCAGTGGCTGGTGGCCGGCAAGGGCCGCGGTCTCGGCGAGCAGGACTACGCCGCCGTCATCGAGCCCCTCCAGGGCGCCGCCGGCGAAAGCCTCTGACGTCGGGTTCGCCCACCGGCCCGTCCCGTACCTCGCCTGCGCCGTGCCCAGCTGAGGGTAGGCGACTGCCCGCCGCGACGGACCCGGGTGCGCCATGCCGCCGCCGTAGAGGCGGGAGGAGGAGTCAGCGAAGCAGCCGGGTGAGGAGTTCCTGGACCATCGGCCCGGGCGCGATACCGAGTTCCTCGCGCAGGACGGTGCGGAGGTGTTGGCAGGTCAGGAGGGCCGCGGCGACGTCGCCCTGGTCGGCTTGGGCGCGCATGAGGAGCCGGTACCCGGTCTCACTGAGAGGGGCGAGTTCGATGAGGCGGCGGGCCGCGCGTTCGGCCGCGCCCCGTTCGGTGCCTCCGAGACCGAGGCAGGTTTCGGCGTAGTAGGCGAGGGTGCGGTGGTGGACGAGTTCGAGCCGGCGTCGCCATTCCTCGGTCCAGGCCGCGTCGGAGTCGGGCAGGAAGCGGCGGCGGGTGATGAACAACGCGGTCAACGCAGCCGGCCAGGCGCGGGCCCACTGGTGCTGCGCGACGGCGGATTCGGCGTCGTGGGCGGCGGCGAGGGCCTGCTCGACGTCGACGCGGGCCCCGGAGGGAAGGCTGAGCGCGATCGCCCCGCGCCCGGTGAGGGTGTCACGGCCCAGCACGGCGCGGCATTTCGACAGCAGCACGGTCAGCGCGACTGCGGCACCGTCGCGTCGGGCGTCGGGCCAGAGCGCGTCGAGCAGGGTGTCGCGCTCGACGGAGTAGGGGCGTTGCACGGCGAGCAGCGCCACCAGGTGGCGTGCCCGGCGGCCGGGGAGCGCAGGGTCGAGCTGGCTGCCGTTCAGCACAACGCTGAATCGGCCACACAGCTGAACATGGGTCCCCTCGAGCGTCACGTCAACCTTCCTGCAAGGTTCCGCGCCATATTGGGTCAATCCTGTCCGGCAACGTCCGTCGGTGTAAGGGGTCGGGGATGGTCGTTCAGATACAGTGCGAGTGCGGTTACGTGGCGCGGGGCGAGAGTGACGACAGGATCGTCGGCCTGATCCAGGACCACATGCGGCTCGACCACCCCGATCTGGCCCGCACGGTCGGACCGGAGGACATCCGGGGCTGGATCGAAGTCGTGGGCTGACACACGAGGACCGGTTGAACTAGCTGCTGGGCCGTTCGTCGCCGACCCGGGTGCGACGGTGGCGGCGGCCAACGTGATCATCAGGGATCGGCTCGGGCTCCACCGCGCCTGGTGGAGTGCGGCCCGGCGACACCGACCGCACTGTCACCGGGCCTCTCCACATCCATGAACCGGTCGCAGAGAATCGAGGACCCGCGATGAGCACCGAACCAGGTACCCAGCCGGGCGCATTCCTACAACTGATCGAGTACCGCACCGAGCGGCCCGAGGAGATGCAGCAGATTCTCAAGCGCTGGCTCGCCGCCATCGGCGCACACAGGACGGCGCGCTGGTACGTCACCACCGCCGACCGCGACCACCCTGCCACATATGTCCAGCTGGTCGAATTCCCCAGCCACGACGCCGCCACGGCCAATTCCGGCCACCCGGCGACAGCGAGGTTCGCCGCTGAACTCCGCGAGATCTGCAGCGAGGATCTGATCTTCCGCAACCTGGACGTGACCGAGTACGCCCATCTCGACATGCCATGACGCTCGCGCCTCGCGCGTGTGGGGTGCGGTGTCACGCTCAGTCGAGTGCGCAGGTGGCGACGTCAGGAGGGGACCTGCCGTGCGGCCGCCGGTGCTGCGGTCTCAGCGTTGCGATCGCGCCGTTCGCGTGCCACGCGTCACCCTTTGGCCCCGGTCGTCGTGCACCAGGGAGGCATCCTCGAGATCGAGCTCCCGCAGGACATGGAGGAAGGCGTCCTGGTCGAGTTCGCCCCTGTCACGCAGCTCGATGAGCCGGGCGCGGGCCGCGTCGAGCATCTGCCGGCGGAGCCTCCTGTAGGCGACGGCGGCGGGCTCCGTGTCCGGGCACGTGCCTCCCGCCCCGGCGAGTGCGAGGCGACGCTCGGCCTGTTCCCGCAGCTGCTCCACCACCTCGGGGGGTGGGTTCTCCCGCTCCAGGATCTCGTCGAGACGCTGCAGCCCAGCGGCGGCAACGGCCCGTTGGGCGATCGCCTCCTGCACGGTGTGTGCGGTGTCGTCGTCGGGCGGCGGCCGGATCCGGCGCACGACGGCGGGCAGGGCCAGCCCCTGGCCGAGCAGCGTCGCCACGATGACCACGAAGGTGAGGAACAGCAGGAGCTCCCGTTGCGGGAACGGCGCGCCGGTGGCCGTGGTGGTCGGCAGCGAGAGCGCGGCCGCGAGCGACACCACGCCCCGCATGCCGGCCCACGACACCAGGGCCGGCAGCTGCCACGGCGGGGCAGGGTCCCGCTCTCGGACACGCCGCAACAGCAACGGCGGCAGGTAGGCCGCCGGGAAGACCCACACGAACCGGCTGATCACCACGGCGGCCACGACGGCGACGGACGCGAACGCGAGGAAACCCGCCGAGTAACTGTTCAGCCCCGCGACGATCTCCGGTAGGCGCAGCCCGATCAACACGAACACCACGCCGACCAGCACGTACTCGATGACCTGCCAGAGCGACTGGGCGACCACCCGGGACTGCGCACCCGTCAGCCGGGGTGCCTGGTGTCCGAGGTAGAGCCCGGTCACCACCACCGAGACCAGCCCGGACGCCCCGATCGCGTTCGCCGGCAGATAGGCGAGGAACGGGGCGAGCAGTGACAGCGTCGCGTCCGACATCGGGTTCTCGATCCGTGCCCGCACCTTGGCGAGCAGCCAGGCGACGCAGCAGCCGACGACCAGCCCCCCCGCGCTGGCCAGTACGAACCGCCCGACGGCATCCACCACGCCGAACGATTCGCCCACCACGGCCGCCACCGCCACCTTTAGCGCGGTCAGGGCGGCGGCGTCGTTGAACAGGCTCTCGCCCTCCAGGATGGTGACCACCCGGCGCGGCATTCCCACCTCCCGCGCGACCGCGACGGCGGCCACCGCGTCCGGCGGCGCCACCAGCGCACCGAGCACCATGCCGGCGGCCAGTGGCAGGCCCGGGATCACCAGGTGGGCGAGGTAGCCGACGACGACCGTGGTGAACAGGGTGTAGCCCACCGCCATCAGGGCGATGGGGCGGGCGTTCGCCCGGAGCGCCGGCAGCCAGGCGGTGAACGCCGCCGCGTACAGCAGCAGCGGTAGCACCACCTGGAGCATGACCTCGGGAGGGAGGCGATAGGTGGGGAAGCCGGGCACGTACGCGAGACCGACGCCGACGAGCAGCAACAGGACCGGTTCCGGCAGCCCGACCCGTCGGGCCGCCGCGCGGACCACAGCGACGACGAGGATCAGCCCGATGACCTCGAACGCCACCTCCATGGGCACTACCGCGGGTACCGTTCGTGCACACCCGCACCTGCGCCGGCCGCGTCGTCCGGGGCGAGGCCGCCGCCCCGCCCGCTCCGAAGCTCGATCTCGGCGAGGTGGCTGATCTCGTCGGCGAACTCCCCGTCGTCCACGTCGCGATCCCTTCGAGAGTGGCGATCCCTTCGAGAGTGGTCGTGCCCGTGATCGTGCTGGCCGCGCGATCGCGGCGCAGTGCCCTGCGAGGGCGAGATCGCCCGCCGAGCCCCGTCCCATCAGGGCGACGATCCGCACGCTGCCGGCCGGGCAGGGTGACACCTCTCCAGCCGATGTGACACCGAGGTGGCCCATGTCAGGGATCCCCGAATCCCATCGCGACCTGCTCTCCGCGCCTGTGGCCACCTTCGCCACGATCGGGCCCGACGGTCACCCGCAGCTCTCCGAGGTGTGGTTCCTGGCCGAGGACGGCACCATCGCGCTGTCGCTGAACGCGGTGCGGCAGAAGGTCCGCAACCTGCGGCGCAACCCCGCCTGCACGCTGTTCATCCTCGACCTGGCGAACCCGGGTCGCTATCTGGAGATCCGCGGCGACGCCGAACTAGCCCCCGACGACGACTACGCCTTCGCCCGCCGGGTCGGAGCCAAGTACGGCACGGACCTTCGGCGGATGGATGCCCCGGGCGAGTCCCGTGTCGTCGTCACCATCCATCCGATCCGCATCAACGCGGTCGACCTGAGCGCTTGAGCGACCGGCCCGGCGCCGTCCCGGCTTCCGCGTGTGGGGTCGAGGTCGTCGGAGAATCGCCGGCTTGTCGGTCGCGCGGTGGCAGCAGCGCCGCCGCCCTCTGCTCGATGCCGGTCAGCCCGTGCGTGCCGGCGGCGGTCGTGGCGAGACCGATGAGCCGGGCCACGTGCTCGCGGTCTCTGGTCCGTGAGGACGGAAACTGTCTTCCGTGCCTTTTGTCCGGAAACAACGTTAACTCCTCAGCAATATGGTTTAACGCAGGCGTAATGCGATGCGCCCACCCTTTTCTCGCGCATTGCCGTGCGGTCCGAACGGGAGGTACTCGACATGTCGCCGTATCCCGATTGGCTCAGCTCGGGCGACAACGCCTGGCAACTCGTGGCCGCCACCCTCGTGGGGTTGATGAGCATTCCGGGGATCGCCGTCCTCTATGGCGGGATCGTCCAGCGGAAATGGGCGATGAATACGATCATGATGGCTTTCACCGCATTCGCCGCGGTGCTGGTCGTCTGGTTCCTGTGGGCCTTCCAGATGGGCTTCGGGAGCCCCCTCCGGCTCGGCCCGGGGATCTTGTCCTCCTTCGTCGGCCATCCTGCTCCGACGCTCGGCGTCACCGCGCAGGCGCAGGCGAATATTCCTTTGCTCGACGGTCTCATGCCGAAGTTCCGGTTCCCCGAGTCGACCCTGGCCTACTTCCAGTTCGCCTTCGCGGGCATCACGCCGCTGCTGTTCCTCGGCAGCGTCGTCGGCCGGATCAACTTCAAGGCGTGGTTGATCTTCGTGCCGTTGTGGTCGACTTTCGCCTATGCCGTGAACGCCTTCCTCATCTGGGGCGGTGGCTGGTGGGGCCAGCAGGGTGCCCTCGACTTCAGCGGCGGGTACGTGATCCACCTCGCGGCGGGGACGTCGGGATTCGTGGCGGCAGCGGTGATCGGGCCCCGCCTGGCCCGTGATCGGGCACGTCCGCTGCCCAACAACCTGCCGATGGCCGCGGCGGGTGCGGGGTTGCTGTGGCTGGGGTGGAACGGCTTCAACGGCGGTGACCCGTACTTCGCGGGCGCGGACGCCGCCATCGCCGTCGTCAACACGAACGTCGCCACGGCGGTGGCCCTGCTGGTGTGGGTCGCCATGGACATGCTGTTCGGCCCGGACCGCAAGCCCACCTTCCTCGGTGGTGTCAACGGCATGATCGTCGGACTGGTGGCGATCACCCCGGCGGCGGGCTACGTCGACGGATTCGGCGCCATGCTGATCGGGCTCGTACCGTCGATCCTCGTCTGGCTGTCCTGGAACAAGCTGTCGCGAGTGCGGCCCTTCAGCAAGGTCGACGACGCGCTCGGTGTCGTCCACACGCACGGCGTCGCCGGGCTGCTCGGCGGAGTCATGGTCGGCCTGCTCGCCAACCCCGCCGTCACGGTCTATCTCGGGCAGGGGGGCGCCTCCAACGTGTCCGGCACGGGACTCTTCTTCGGCAACCCGAAGCAGGTGCTCGTCCAGCTCGGTGCCGCTCTGACCGTGATCGTCTGGGATGGCCTGGTGACCTTCGTGCTGCTCAAGCTCATCGGCCTGGTGCTGCCCCTGCGATTGCCCGATGCGGACCTGGAGATCGGCGACGTCGCCGTGCACGACGAGGAGGCGTACCCACAGGAGACGTTGTTGGCGGGCACGACGTCCGGGGCGGCCGCGGCGCGCGAGCACGCACCGGAGTCCGTACCCACCACCTCCACCTGACCGACCGCGACGACCAGGACGCCGGGAACCCCCGGCGTCCTGGCGCGGCGGGGAGCCGCCGGCGGAGAGAGGACAGCGATGAAGCTGGTGTCAGCCGTGATCGTCCCGTGGCGGTTCGCCGCGGTCCAGACGGCATTGCGCACCTTCGGCGTGATGGGGCTGACCGTGAGCGAGGTCCTCGAACAGGACGGATGGCGCCACGGCGAGCTCTATCGCGGGCAACGAATCACGGTCGACCTGAGCCCGCACGTGCGGCTGGACATCGTTGCGCACGACAGCGACGCGGCCGACCTGGTCCGCATCATCAGGCTCGTCGCGGGCTCGTACGCCGGCGACGGCCGGGTCTGGGTCACGGCAGTGGAGTCGATGGTGCGGGTCCGGACCGGGCAGCGCGGCGTGGACGCCCTCTAGGAGACAGGAGCGTCGATGGGCTCCGGCACCCCCGGGATCACCGGCACGCGCGGGACCTCGCCGCAGGCTGCCGGGCCGCTCGGCCGCCGTGCGCGCATCTGGTTGTGGATCTCGGCAGTGGTGCTGCTGGTCGGCCTCGGATGCGTCACGGTCTGGGCCGTGCTCGATCCGGGCCGCTACTCGAGTTCCGGTGACGGCTGCGTCGCCCTCACCATCCCCAACTCGACCGGCGGCGCCGTTCTGCACGCATGCGGTGACCCCGCACGAAC
>NZ_JAOPWR010000182.1 GCF_025965585.1 Pseudonocardia sp. | reverse complement strand
TTGGCCCAGGCGCTGATCGCCCTCGGCAGGTCCGCGGAGGCCGAAGCGCTGCTCGCCGAGCAGACCGCCGCCGCCGACACCGACGACCAGCGCGCCCAACTGGCCCTCGTCCGCGTCGGGAATCTCTGCTGGGGCGTCGGGGACCCGGCCCAGGCAACCGCCGTCATGCGCGCGGTACAGGCCGCGCCGTGGACGGACCCGGAGCGGCTCGAGCTGCAGACTCTGCGGGCCGCGCTGCTTCTGCACGACGGGAGGTTCGCGGAGGCACTCGACGTGATCGGCCCCCTCGCCGCCGGGTCCCGACAGCCGGGACCTGTCGTGGTGGCCGCCCAGGCCGTCGCCGCCGACGTCCTCTGTGGGATCGGCGCGAACGACGCCGCCCTCGCAATGGCCGACCGCGCCCGGGCCGCGGCGGCCGACGTCGGAGGGGCCGCGGCCGACTGGGCGAACGTCCAGCTCGACTCCGCGAAGTGCGGCGCGTTCATCAGCCTCGGCCTTCTCGACGACGCCGAGGCCCTCGCTGCCACCGGGTACCGCGACGCGATCGGCGCCGACCGGCCCGTCGCGCAGGCGCTGTTCGGCGGATGGTCGGGCATCGTGCTGGCCCAGCGCGGCCTCGTCCGCAGCGGGCTCGGCCGGCTGCGCGACGCCACCGCCGCGCTGCCGCCCGGGGCGTTCTCGTTCCTGCCGGTCCTGCACGCGCAGACGGCGCAGGCCGCCGCGCTGCTCGGAGACCTCGACACCGCCGGTGCGGCGCTGATCCAGGCGGAGCACGCGCTGACCGGCGCCGGGGAAGCGTGCGCGCCGTGGGTGCGGCTCGCGGCGGCCTGGATCGAGGCGGTCACCGGCCGGAACAGGGCGGCGGTCGTGACGGCTACCGAGGCCGCCGCGCGGGCCCGCGACTACGGGCAGGTGCAGCTGGAAATGATCGCGTTGCATACATGCGTCCGGTTCGGGGCGGCCCCCGAGGTGCTCGACCGGCTCGTCGCCGTCGCTGCCGACGTCGACGGTCCGCTGGCGGCGGCCGTCGCTCGGCAGGCGACCGCTCTCGCCCACGACGATGCCCACGGGCTCGACGAGGTGGCCGCCGGTTTCGCGGCACTCGGGTCGACGCTGCTCGCAGCCGAAGCGGCCGCCCAGGCCACGCGCCAGCACAGCGCTCACGGCAACGCACGGGCCGCCGCGATGGCGGCAACACGGTCTCGGGGCTGGGCGGCCGCCTGCGAGGGCGCACGGACACCGCCACTGGCCGAACCCGGCGCGTCCGCACCGCTCACCCCCCGGGAGCTGGAAATCGCCGCCCTCGCCGCGTCCGGAATGACCAGCAAAGCGATCGGGGAGAACCTCGTCGTCTCCGTGCGGACCGTCGACAACGTGCTCCACGGCATCTACCGGAAACTGCACGTCAGCGGCCGCCGCGACCTGCCCACCGTGATCGGGTCCCTGTAAGACCGCCGGCCATCGTTCGAGCAACAGCGACTCCATCCCTCATGGATCCGCGACGCGAGTGATCGTTGTCGATCAGCGTGGGGCCGCGGTGACGGCACCGGGGCACTGGAGTTCCCCGCGCGACGCGCTCGGGTTGTCCGGGCGAGGGGCGTCGTGATGGCCGACGGCCGGGAGGAGGGGTTCGGCCGCAACCGGGTGATGCCCTCTGCCCCGGACAACGGCGCCGGGAGGGTCGGCGGAGGCCGGTCGTGCTCACGCCCAGCGACGCGGGCGATCTCCGCCGCCTCGAACACCACCCCGCGATCACGCTGCAGCCGTGCTCGCCACGGGGCAAGGTCAGCGCTGACACGTCCCCCGTCGTAGCCACCACCATATGTTGACCGGCAGGCCGCAACAGAGCTGTGGGGCTCCGCAGTGTCCCCAGATCGTCCCCATCGCCAGCAAGATAGGCCTTGACCTGCGAGAACAGCGTCATCTAGACGTTGAAGCGGAACGTCGATCGACGATTTTCGTTGTTGACCGTTGATGGGCAACACTGCGCAGTAGTGGCCCTGAGCTGCGACGCAACGGTTCCGACGGTTGCCGAGACTTGTCGTCGTCTGCCAGTGCTGATCGGTGTCACCCGGACTGGAACCGGACCAACGAAGATCAACTTTGCCGATTCGACTCGAGAGCCGGCGGTGACTCCGCGTGACATAACCGAGGGTGATTGATGCGCATATCCATTCAACGATGGGCCGCCGACTCGTCGTGCGAACCTCGCCGAGCATCGACTGCGTAGCTCACAGGCCGGACTGATTGATGGAGGTCTCGACGGGCGGGCTCCCAGGTTTGACTATGCGAGGATGGGACCAGATCGAGGGTTTCCTAAACCGCCTTGGCCCCGCAGCGAACACCCTGAACGGGGCCTCTGAGCAGGCAATATGTCGAATGATTATTGTCATCACCTGTCGTTGGTTAGCGTCATTCTGCAGTGCTTATGGCACGTATATGGCACGCCTCGGGGCGCATGCCCGCCAGACGCGCGAGGTCCACAGCCGCCTCCGTGTGCCCCGGCCGCTCGAGCACCCCTCCGTCACGGGCCCTGAGGGGGACGACGTGTCCCGGACGTACGAAGTC
>NZ_JAOPWR010000112.1 GCF_025965585.1 Pseudonocardia sp. | reverse complement strand
GGCACGGGCCTGCCGTCCCTGGGACACGCGGGGTACCTCGGCGCCGGGGCGTACGCGGCGGGCCGGGTGTCGATCAACGTGACGGCCGAGGCGCCGGTGCCGCTGCTGGTCGGCGCCGTCGTCGGTGCGCTCGCCGCGGCGCTCACGGGCTGGGTGACCGTCCGCAGCGCGGGCATCTTCTTCCACATGCTCACCCTGGCGATCGGCGGGACGCTGCAGCACTAGAGCCTGTTCGCCCCGATGACGGCGCTCGAGACGGTCGTGCCGGCTGTGCAGCGCCACGAGAAGGGCCGGATCTCCGTGGTGCCGCGCGCGCAGGTCGCCGTGCGGGAGCGGGCGGAGAAGCCGCTCTGCACCGGGTGCCGACCGACACGTTCCGCCGCGACCCGGAGACCGCGGGACGGCTGCCTGGGGTTGCCTGACGAGGACGTCGCGGCCGCGCTCCGCCGGCGCTGCACGTCGTCGGACGGGCGTATCGTGAAGGATGGCCGTCCGCTCGCCGAGTCCCTGGGACCGCTGAGCGGGCCGCGCCATCCGGGCCCCGACCCCGGCTCGCGAGGTTCGAACGTGCGTGCGATCCTCGTCGCGGCGCATTCGGCTCCCCAGGGCATCCGCCCGCCGGGGCCACCCCGGCGCCCGTCCGGTTCTGTCGGTCGGCGCGCTTAGCATGAAAGGGACGGTCCCGGCGTCGGTACCGGCTGTCCCGCTCCTGGAACCCGAGGAGGCTCCCCCCCGTGGCCGATCGCCCCGTCGAGGACCGTTCACGCCTGGTCGTGCGCGGCGCGCGTGAGCACAACCTGCGTGGTGTCGATCTCGACCTGCCGCGCGACAGCCTCATCGTGTTCACCGGCCTGTCCGGTTCGGGCAAGTCCAGCCTGGCGTTCGACACGATCTTCGCCGAGGGCCAGCGACGCTACGTCGAGTCGCTGTCGGCGTACGCGCGCCAGTTCCTCGGCCAGATGGACAAGCCCGACGTCGACTTCATCGAGGGCCTCTCGCCCGCGGTCTCGATCGACCAGAAGTCCACCAACCGCAACCCGCGGTCCACGGTCGGCACCATCACCGAGGTCTACGACTACCTGCGGCTGCTCTACGCCCGCGCCGGCGTCCCGCACTGCCCGGTCTGCGGCCACGTGATCGAGAAGCAGACGCCGCAGCAGATCGTCGACCAGGTGCTCGCCATGGAGGAGGGCATCCGGTTCCAGGTGCTCGCCCCGGTGGTGCGCACCCGCAAGGGCGAGTTCGTCGATCTCTTCACCGCTCTCCAGCAGCAGGGATACTCCCGCGTGCTCGTCGACGGCACGGTGCACATGCTCACCGATCCGCCGAAGCTCAAGAAGCAGGAGAAGCACGACATCGCCGTGGTGATCGACCGGCTGTCGGTCAAGGCGTCGTCCAAGCAGCGGCTCACCGACTCGGTGGAGACGGCCCTGCGGCTGGCCGACGGGCTGGTGGTGCTCGACTTCGTCGACCTCCCCGACGACGATCCGCACCGCGAACGCCGCTTCTCCGAGCGCATGGCCTGCCCCAACGGCCACCCGCTGTCGCTCGACGAGCTCGAGCCCCGCACGTTCTCCTTCAACTCGCCCTACGGCGCGTGTCCCGAGTGCGCCGGCCTGGGCATCAAGAAGGAGGTCGACCCCGAGCTGGTCGTCCCCGACCCCGATCTCTCCCTCGCCGACGGCGCCATCGCCCCGTGGGCGGGCGGCCACTCCGCGGAGTACTTCGGGCGGCTGCTCGAGGGGCTCGCCGGTGCCATCGGCTTCCGGATGAGCACCCCGTGGCACAAGCTCGACGCCGCCGCGCAGAAGGCCGTGCTGCACGGCAGCAACGACCAGGTGCACATCCGCTACAAGAACCGCTACGGCCGCGAGCGCTCGTACTACGCCAACTACGAGGGCGTCATCCCGTTCCTCGACCGGCGCCTGGACCAGACCGAGTCCGACTCGCAGCGCGAGCGCTACGAGGGCTACATGCGCGACGTGCCGTGCCCGGTCTGCAAGGGCGCACGGCTCAAGCCCGAGGTCCTGGCCGTCACGCTCGCCCACCGCGACCAGGGCGAGCGCTCCATCGCCGAGGTGTCGGCGATGTCGGTGGCCGAGTGCTCGGAGTTCCTCGGCGGCATGGTGCTCGACCAGCGCCAGACCATGATTGCCGGCGCGATCCTCAAGGAGGTCCAGGCCCGCCTGGGCTTCCTGCTCGATGTCGGGCTGCACTACCTTTCGCTGTCGCGGGCCGCCGGCTCGCTGTCGGGGGGCGAGGCCCAGCGCATCCGGCTGGCCACGCAGATCGGGTCCGGCCTGGTCGGCGTGCTCTACGTGCTCGACGAGCCGTCCATCGGCCTGCACCAGCGCGACAACCGCCGGCTCATCCAGACGCTCATCCGCCTGCGCGATCTCGGCAACACGCTCATCGTCGTCGAGCACGACGAGGACACCATCCGCGCCGCCGACTGGGCCGTCGACATCGGCCCGGGCGCGGGGGAGCACGGCGGCCACATCGTGCACAGCGGCTCCGTCGAGGGGCTGGAGTCGCACGACACGTCGCTCACCGGCGCGTACCTGTCGGGCCGGCGCTCGATCCCGGTCCCGGAGAAGCGCCGCCCGATCGACCCCCAGCGCAAGCTGACGGTGGTCGGCGCGCGCGAGCACAACCTGCGGGGCATCGACGTCGACATCCCGCTGGGCGCGCTGGTGGCCGTCACCGGGGTGTCGGGCTCGGGCAAGTCAACGCTGGTCAACGACATTCTGGCCACGGTCCTGGCCAACAAGCTCAACGGCGCCCGTCAGGTGCCCGGCCGCCACACCCGCATCACCGGGCTGGAGGAGCTCGACAAGCTCGTCCGGGTCGACCAGTCGCCCATCGGCCGCACCCCGCGCTCCAACCCCGCCACCTACACCGGCGTGTGGGACCAGGTCCGCAAGCTGTTCGCCTCCACCACCGAGGCCAAGGTGCGCGGCTACCAGCCGGGGCGGTTCTCGTTCAACGTCAAGGGCGGGCGCTGCGAGGCGTGCTCCGGCGACGGCACCATCAAGATCGAGATGAACTTCCTGCCCGACGTCTACGTGCCCTGCGAGGTCTGCAAGGGCGCCCGGTACAACCGCGAGACGCTCGAGGTGCACTACAAGGGCAAGACCGTGGCCGAGGTGCTGGACATGCCGATCGAGGAGGCCGCGGAGTTCTTCGCGCCGATCAACTCGATCGCGCGCTACCTGCGCACCCTGGTGGACGTGGGCCTGGGCTACGTCCGGCTCGGGCAGCCCGCGCCCACCCTCTCCGGTGGCGAGGCGCAGCGCGTCAAGCTGGCCTCGGAGCTGCAGAAGCGCTCCAACGGCCGCACGGTCTACATCCTCGACGAGCCCACCACGGGCCTGCACTTCGAGGACATCCGCAAGCTGCTGCTGGTGATCAACGGGCTGGTCGAGAAGGGCAACTCGGTGATCGTCATCGAGCACAACCTGGACGTGATCAAGACCTCGGACTGGATCATCGACATGGGGCCCGAGGGCGGTTCCGGCGGCGGCACGGTGGTCGCCCAGGGCACGCCCGAGCAGGTGGCGGCCCACCCCGACAGCTACACGGGCGAGTTCCTCCGGGGCCTCGTCACACCAGAGGAGCCGAAGCGCGCACCGGCTCGCCGCCGCAAGGCCGCGGCGGCGAGCTAGGCGGCGGGCGATCGGGTCGGCTCAGCCCGGCAGCAGGCCGAGCTGACCCAGCATCTCCATCTGGTCGAACATGAACTCCGAGCGCGCCACCTTCTCGCCGTCCATGGTGGTGAACAGCGTGTAGGTGGTGGTCATCGGCCGTCCGGTGGGCGGGATCGCCGAGCCGTCCGGCGCCATCAGAGGCCCGGTGTGGGTGCCCTGGAACGTCGCGAGCTGGGCGGCCTGCTGCCCGTCCACCAGCAGCGTCCGGTAGGCGATGCGGTTGTCGGGGAACGCTCCGTTCCACAGCGCCCAGAAGTCACGCACGCCCTGGATGCCCTTGCCGGTGAAGCCCGGCGCCACCACCTCGTGGTTCTCGGCGTAAAGGGCGACGAAGGAGTCCTCGTCCTTCGCGTTCCAGGCGTCCTGGGCCCTGTCGGTGAGTTCTCGGATGTCCATCGGGGCTGTCCTCCGGTCGTGTCGGCTCCGCTGTCGGACGACGGCGGTCACTGCGGCGGGGAGCAGGGCGCCGACGCTAGGCCCGGCGCCGGGGCCCGCACCAGCGACCGGTCGGCCCCATCTGGTCGGCAGTCGGCCGCGGCCGGCGCCGGGCGTCCGGGTCTCAGCGGGCGTCGAGCAACGCCAGGTGGTGGGGGTTCTGCACGATGCCGACCTGCAGGCGCGGGCCGGGCGACCTCCGCCGGCCTGGCGGACGAGCTCGAGGTGTCGGTGGCCCGGCCCGGCGCGATCTCGAGGCGCTCTCGGCCGCCGTCGTCCCGGTCCACCCGCAGCCGGGACGCGGCGGCTGGTCGCTGCCGGGCGGGGCCCGGACCGACCTGACCGCCCTCACCGCGCCGGAGGCGCAGGCGTTGTTCGGGGAGTCGGCGGAGGCGCCGCGCTCCTACTGCGACGGCCACGCCGAGCAGACGGCGTTCGTGCTCGCTCGGGTGCCGCCGGACGAGGACGAGCGGGTGGCGCCGGAGTGGGCCGGGTTGATGCGCCGTCGGCCTGCCCGGGCCGCTGCCCTCGTTGAGCGCGGAGGACGCGGCGGGCCCGCCGTTCGACTCGACCTGGCCACGGAGCTCGCCGCGGCCGACGGGGAGCCGGTGGTCGTGCTCGACGTCCTGACCACGGCGATCGTGACCGGGCACCGCAAGCGGCGGATCCCGCGCCGACGCCGCGTGAGGCTCGGCCGGTGCCGCGGACCCCCGCCGTTCGCATCCCGGGAGGGCCCTCGTGTAACCTTCGGAATGCGACCACCCTGTCGCACGTTGTTGCGTATGTCAGTACGCCTCAACAGGCAGGGCGATCAAGTGGAGCCCCGCTCCCACCCGCGACGCTGATGGTGTCCGGGTCCGGTCCGCCGATGCACCGTAGGTGCATGGGCTTGTCCGTCGGGTCTTCGCTCCGTCGCTCCACACGACGTCGATACGAGGAGACCCCATCAGCACAGAGACGCGCATCAACGACCGCATCCGCGTTCCCGAGGTCCGGCTGGTCGGACCGAACGGGGAACAGGTCGGCATCGTGCGTATCGAGGACGCCCTGCGGCTCGCGCAGGAGGCCGAGCTCGACCTCGTCGAGGTCGCTGCTCAGGCCCGCCCGCCGGTCTGCAAGCTCATGGACTACGGCAAGTTCAAGTACGAGAGCGCGCAGAAGGCCCGGGAGTCCCGCCGCAACCAGCAGCTCACCACGATCAAGGAGCAGAAGCTCCGACCGAAGATCGACAAGCACGACTACGAGACCAAGCGCGGCCACGTCCGGCGCTTCCTCGAAGGCGGCAACAAGGTCAAGGTCACGATCATGTTCCGTGGTCGCGAGCAGTCCCGTCCCGAGCTCGGGTTCAGGCTGCTGCAGCGCCTCGCGGAGGACGTGAGCGATCTGGGCGTGGTCGAGGCGACCCCGAAGCAGGACGGTCGCAACATGACGATGGTGATCGCTCCGAACAAGAAGCCGCCGACCCGGCCGCGTCCCGCCTCTCCGGACACGGAGCCGGTGGATGCGCAGGCCGCCGAGGCCCACCAGGCCTGACGGCCAGACGACCGCACCACAAGTACTGACGCCCCCGGCCCCGCCGGGGTGCCGTCACCGGTGAGTAGGAACTGCCATGCCCAAGAAGAACGCGAACCACAGTGCGAAGCAGAAGAACAAGACGCACAGCGGGATGTCCAAGCGGGTCAAGGTGACCGGCGGCGGCAAGCTCCTGCGCCAGCAGGCCGGCCTGCGCCACCGGCTCGAGGTCAAGTCGAGCAAGGAGACACGAGACCTCTCCCACGTCGTCGAGGTCAGCCCGGCCGACCGTCGACGCGTGAAGAAGATGCTCGGCCTGTAGTTCCGGCCCGCCCCCGCTGAACCCCCGACTGTGAGGAAACACCCATGGCACGCGTGAAGCGCGCGGTCAACGCTCAGAAGAAGCGTCGCACCACCCTCGAGCTGGCGAGCGGCTACCGCGGCCAGCGTTCGCGGCTGTACCGCAAGGCGAAGGAGCAGATGCTCCACTCGCTGAACTACGCCTACCGTGACCGTCGCGCCAAGAAGGGCGACTTCCGGAAGCTGTGGATCACCCGTATCAACGCGGCCGCCCGCGCCAACGGCATGACCTACAACCGCTTCATCCAGGGCCTCAAGATCGCCGAGGTCGAGGTCGACCGCAAGGTGCTGTCGGAGATCGCCATCAGCGACCCGGCCGCCTTCGCCGCGCTCGTCGAGGTCGCTCGCGCGCACGTGCCCGCCCAGGCCGCCGCGCAGGACGGGACGGCGGCCTGAGCCGCCCGTTCCTCTCCGGAGCCGTACCGCTCGGCACCGAACGCACCCCGCGCGTCGTCGCAGCACGCAAGTTGCTGCGCCGCGCCGGGCGCGATCGGGCCGGGCGGTTCCTCGTGGAGGGGGCGCAGGCCGTCCGCGAGGCGGTGCGGTTCGGCCACGTGCACGAGCTGTTCGTCACCGAGGTGGCCGCCGCGCGCCACCCCGAGCTGCTTCACGCCGCGGATGATGCCGGTGCGCGCATCGTGCCGGTCACCGAGCGGGCTGCGGAGTCCCTGTCGGAGACGGTCACCCCGCAGGGTCTCGTCGCCGTCTGCGACCTGCTCGACGTCCCGCTCGGCGAGGCCCTCGCCCGCGGGCCCGGCCGCATGTCGCGGCTCGTCGCGGTGTGCGCCGGAATCGGCGACCCCGGCAACGCCGGCACCGTGATCCGCGTGGCCGACGCGGCGGGTGCCGACGCCGTGGTGCTCGCGGGCGACAGCGTCGACCCCCACAACGGCAAGGCCGTCCGCGCGTCCACGGGCAGCGTGTTCCACCTACCTCTGGCGCGTGTTCGCGACACCGCCGCTGCGCTCGACGCGTGCCGGGCCGCGGGCCTGGTGCTCCTCGTCGCCGACGGCCACGGAGAGCTGGACCTGCACGACCCCGCGGCCGCCGCCGTACTGGGCGGGCCGGTGGCGTGGGTCTTCGGGGGTGAGGCGCACGGCGTGCCGGACCTCGCGATGGAGCGGGCCGACCACCGCGTCCGCGTACCGATCCACGGCCACGCCGAGAGCCTCAACCTCGCGACCGCCGCTGCTGTCTGCCTGTACGCCTCCGTCGGGGCCCGCGCCCGATAGCGGTGCTCCGAGTGGCCCGGCTCGTTACTGCCTGCGGTGCGGTGCGGTACGCGCCGCGGGGCCGGGGGCACCGTCTCGAACACCGTGTCGGAGGTCCGCGGTGGGGCGCTCCGGGATTCCGCGGGTCCTCGGCGTCACCGACGACGCGTCCGGCCGCCGCGCGGGCGTCGCCGCCCGAGGTGATCGGCGGACTGGTCGCCGCCTGCGGTGGCAGACTGGAGGTACGCGCCGTACAGCCGCGCGGCACCTGCGCCCGCGTCGTCCTGCCGAGCAGGCAGGTGGGACCGATCGGGGTCGTGCCCGATCCCACGGCGTGAGCGTGGACGGCACCTGAACGGCGGCGCAGGACGGTCCGCCTGCGTAACGGTGTCGCCACCCCCTTTAGGATCGGACCACCATGACTGAGAGCACGGACGTGATGAACCCGCTGCACCCGGACGCACTGGCCGCTGCCGTCGCTGCGGCCCGCGCGGCGTTCGAGGATGCTGCCGACCTGGCCGCGCTCGCCGAGATCAAGCCCGTGCACCTGGGCGATCGTGCCCCGCTGCTGCTGGCCCGCCGCGAGCTCGGCTCGCTGCCGGGCCCGGACCGCGCCGACGCCGGCAAGCGCGTCAACGCCGCCCGCCAGGAGGCACAGGAGGCGTTCGACGCCCGCCGCGAGGTGCTCGCCGCCGAGCGCGACGCGCGCGTGCTCGCCGAGGAGGCCGTCGACGTCACGCTGCCGTGGGACCGCATCCCGCGCGGCGCCCGGCACCCCCTGACGCAGATCTCCGAGCGCATCGCCGACGTGTTCGTCGGCATGGGCTGGGAGGTGGCCGAGGGCCCCGAGGTCGAGTCGTCGTGGCTGAACTTCGACGCGCTCAACTTCGGCAAGGACCACCCGGCGCGCACGATGCAGGACACGTTCTACCTCGCCGACCCCGCCGGTGACGACGGGTCCACGGTCCTGCGCACGCACACGTCCCCGGTCCAGATCCGCGCCCTGCTGGAGCGCGACCTGCCCGTCTACGTCGTGTGCCCGGGCCGCACGTTCCGCACCGACGCGCTCGACGCCACCCACACCCCGGTGTTCCACCAGGTGGAGGGCCTCGCGATCGACAAGGGCCTGACCATGGGCCACCTCAAGGGCACCCTCGACGCGTTCGCGCGCGCGATGTTCGGCACCGAGTCGAAGATCCGCATGCGGCCGTCGTACTTCCCGTTCACCGAGCCGTCGGCCGAGCCCGACGTGTGGTTCCCGGAGAAGAAGGGCGGCGCCGGCTGGGTCGAGTGGGGCGGCTGCGGCATGGTGCACCCCAACGTCCTGCGGGCCGCAGGCGTCGACCCCGACGTCTACTCGGGCTTCGCGTTCGGTATGGGCCTGGAGCGCACGCTGATGTTCCGCAACGGCATCCCGGACATGCGCGACATGGTCGAGGGCGACGTCCGCTTCAGCCGCGCTTTCGGCGTCTGACTTTCCTTTCTTCGCGTAGGAGTTTGCAGTGCGGGTTCCCCTGTCCTGGCTGGCCGAGCACGTCGGCAGCCCGCTCCCCGGCGTCGACGAGACCGCCGACGCGTTCGTGCGCGTCGGGTTCGAGATCGAAGAGGTGATCGAGCCCGCCGAGATCACCGGTCCGCTCGTCGTCGGGCTCGTGAAGGAGATCGAGGAGCTCACCGGGCTCAAGAAGCCGATCCGCTGGTGCCAGGTGCAGGTGGGGCCCGAGACCACCCACGGCATCATCTGCGGCGCCCGCAACTTCGCCGTCGGTGACCTCGTCGTCGTCTCGCTGCCCGGCGCCGTGCTGCCCGGCGGGTTCGTGATCTCGGCGCGCAAGACCTACGGCCACACCTCCGACGGCATGATCGCGTCGTCGAGGGAGCTGGGCATCGGCTCCGACCACGCCGGCATCCTCGTGCTGCCGCCCGGCAGCGGCGAGCCCGGCGACGACGCGATGCCGCTGCTCGGTATCGAGGCCGTGCTCGACATCAACGTCAACCCCGACCGCGGCTACTGCTTCTCGGTGCGCGGCCTCGCCCGGGAGATCGCGGCGGCCCTCGACACCGACTACACCGACCCGGCCGCGCGCGTGCAGGTGCCCGCGTCCCCCGAGGACGCCTGGCCCGTCTCGCTCGACGACCCCGGTTGCACGCGGTTCGTCGCCCGCCGCGTCGACGGGGTCGACCCCGCCGCGCCCGCGCCGTGGTGGATGCAGCGCCGCCTGCTCGCCGCCGGGATGCGCCCGATCTCGCTCATCGTCGACGTCACCAACTACGTGATGCTCGAGCTCGGCCAGCCCCTGCACGCCTACGACGCCGGCAAGCTCCAGGGCGGCATCGTGGTGCGGCGCGCGAAGGCGGGGGAGCAGCTCACCACGCTCGACGACGTCGAGCGCACCCTCGATCCCGACGACCTGCTCATCACCGACGACTCCGGCCCGATCGGGCTCGCGGGCGTCATGGGTGGGGCGTCCACGGAGATCACCACCGCCGGAGGCGGCTCCGCCCCCGGCGACGAAGGCCGGATCGACGTGCTGATCGAAGCCGCCCACTTCGAGCCCGCCGTGATCGCCCGCGGCGCCCGGCGGCACAAGCTGCCCTCGGAGGCGTCCAAGCGCTTCGAGCGTGTCGTCGACCCCCAGCTCCCGCCCGTGGCCGCCGAGCGCGCCGCGCAGCTGCTCGTCGAGTACGGGGGCGGCACCATCGCCCCCGGCCGCACCGACGCGGGGGCCGCACCCGCGGCCAACCCGATCTGGATGCCGCTCGACCTGCCCGACCGCGTCGCCGGCGTCAAGTACGCGCCCGGCGCCACGGTCCGCAGGCTCGCCCAGGTGGGCTGCGATG
Organism: Pseudonocardia sp.; assembly: GCF_025965585.1. Taxonomy (GTDB): domain Bacteria; phylum Actinomycetota; class Actinomycetes; order Mycobacteriales; family Pseudonocardiaceae; genus Pseudonocardia. The sequence goes on along the minus strand of NZ_JAOPWR010000112.1, from coordinate 617 downwards.
TCGAGCTCGCCACCGCCGACGACGGCCGCGGCGGCGTGACCGCCACCCCGCCGTCCTGGCGGCCCGATCTCGTCCAGCCCGCCGACCTCGTAGAGGAGGTGCTGCGGCTCGAGGGCCTCGACGTCATCCCGTCGGTCCTGCCGTCGGCCCCGGCCGGGCGCGGGCTGACCCCGTCGCAGCTGCGCCGTCGGGCCGTCTCGCGCGCGCTGGCCGAGGCCGGGTTCGTCGAGGTGCTGCCGTTCCCGTTCGTCGACCCGTCGGTGTGGGACGCGTTCGGTCTCGCGGCCGACGACGTCCGCCGCACCACCGTGCACGTGCTCAACCCCCTCGACGCCGACCGCTCCGAGCTCGGCACCACGCTGCTGCCGGGCCTGCTCGACATGCTGGTGCGCAACCGCTCGCGCGGGCTCGCCGACATCGCGCTGTACACCGTCGGCCAGGTCGTGCTGCCCCACCGCAACCCGGTGCCGATGCCGGAGCCCGGCGTCGACCGGCGCCCGAGCGACGACGAGATCGCACAGATCGAAGCCGCGCTGCCGGCCCAGCCGGTGCATGTCGGCGCGGTGCTGGCCGGCGCCCGCGAGGCCGGCGGCTGGTGGGGCGCCGGGCGCGGCGCG
>NZ_JAOPWR010000096.1 GCF_025965585.1 Pseudonocardia sp. | reverse complement strand
GGGCAGGGCCACGACGATCATCCCGGCCATGACGAAGCCACCGAGCAGGTTCGCGGCGAGGCTGAGCGCCCACAAGCGCAGCAGCTCGACGACGGTGCCCTCCCGCGCCACCACCGCCGTGACCGGGACCAGGAAGTTCTCCGTGAACAGCTCGCTGCGCGCGAGCAGTAGCGCCACGAACCCGATGGGGAACACGGCGGCGGCGATCAGAGGGTTGCCCGTCTCGGCGCGGACCACCAGGTAGACGAGCACGCCGATGCCGACGTCGAGGCCTCCGACGAACGCGGTCGTCAGGAGTGACAGCAACGGCCGGCTGAGTCGGTCCCGTCCCTCCGAGACGAGCCTGTCGAAAGCGTCCTCGACCTCCGGCTCCTCCCGGGCGCCGGTCGCGGACGTGACGTCGCGCGATCCGCCCGACGGTGGTCGTCCGGACGGCTCGTCCGGCTCCTGGTCCATGGTGTCGATCATGCGCTCCGCCTCGTGATCATCACCAGCCGTGTACCCATCCGGCCGTCCCCCGAAGCCGACTGCGTATGGGTCGGCCGGCGAACCGTGCGACGAGTGATCAGTCGTGTTTGGACAAGCAGCTTCCGGGTACCCGTCGCGGGTCGCAGCCCGCCGGGGACCGGGCTGCGGCAATCCGCCCGTCATCGAGGCCTGCCGCGCTGCGGTGGGACCGACGACCGACCGACCAGGAGAACTCGTTGTCGAACGACGCGATCGTGCTGCTCAAGGACGACCACAAGGAGATCCAGAAACTGTTCCGCGACTTCGAGGCCACCGGGGACCGCGCGATCAAGACCAGGGCGAAGATCGTCGACAAGATCATCGAGCTGCTGACGGTGCACACCTACATCGAGAACGAGGGCATGTACCCGGCCGTCCGCGAGCTGCTGCCCGACCTCGAGCAGGACGTCCTGGAGTCCTACGAGGAGCACCACGTCGCCGACGTGCTGTGCATGGAACTTGCCGCGATGAGCCCCGACGACGAACGGTTCCACGCCAAGACCACCGTGCTGATCGAGAACGTCACCCATCACGTCGAGGAGGAGGAGAAGGACTGGTTCCCGAAGGTACGGCAGGGGCTGCGCCGCACCCAGCTCCAGGAGCTCGGCGCACAACTGCTCGAGCTGAAGGAGAAGGCACCGCACAGTCCCGCACAGCCGGGTGCACTCAAGAAGGTCGTCGACGCCGTCCTGGACTGACTGTGTCGGCTGACCCGAGCGACGCGGTTCGTATCGAGAACACATCGTCGGTGGACACTGCCGGCTTGACCACATCTCTACTGCTCGCTACAGTTTGCCGCAGTCGGAAGAAGAGATCTGACGCCACAGGGACGGCGATCGGTCGCGGACCCCGGAGGTGATCGTCTGGAGAGCCACCGAGCATCGAGATCATCCACCCCGTTGTCATCGTGATCAGGGGCCCGGCCACCCATGGCCGGGCCCCTTCTCTCGTCCTGCCCAGACGTGGCGTGCACTAGGGGGTTCGAGTATCTGGTGGGAGTCGAACGGCTCGACGACGAGGACTACCCCGCCGTCACCATGGGACAAGCTGCGGAACTACTGGACGTCCAGCCCGCTTTCCTACGCAGTCTCGACGCCGCCGGCGTGCTCAAGCCACACCGCTCCGGAGGTGGACACCGCCGTTACTCCCGGCGCCAGCTCGAGCTCGCGACCCGCCTGCGGACGCTCTTCGACGAAGGACTGACCCTCGCCGCCGCTGCCCGGATCGTCGGGTTGCAGGACGAACTCGACCTCGCCCACAACCGCATCGAGGCCCTCGAGAACCGCCCCGAGGACCCGACCGGGACCGCAGAGGGCCCCGCCGGTCCTTGACAGGGACGAGCAAGCAAGGCCACAGACTGCAGGACTCCCGCGCAGCCTGATCAATTCATGGTGGCCGACCACCCCGCTCTGTCCCGTGCTCCCTCAAAGCTTCACTCGTGGCTAGAGATTTTTTAGTACGTGCGCTAGCGTCGACATCCTGGGATTGAAGCAGGATGTGTCAGTGCGCTGCGCGGAGGTGTCGGGGATGCGAGACATCGAAGGAAGCCTTACCGGACATGCCGGTCCGCCCGTACCAGGAAGCCGAGCTCGACGACTCCTCAACGGCGAGCAGGGCGACAGGGCATGGACACGGTCGCGCCCCGTCGCATGCTCGACGAGCCAGACCTGAGACATCGTCCACAGCTCATCACGTGAGGCCACCCAATGTCCTCGGACGACACACGATCGCTCATGGCCGACGAGATCGACTACTCGACTCTCCTCAGCCGACCTGCGCCCGGCGTGGCCGTCGTGACCGTGGTCGGCGAAGTCGACATCCAGTCGACCCCGCAGCTGCGGAACGCACTGAAGGCCGCGGTGGACGGAGCACCCCGGTTCCTCATCATCGACCTGTCAGCTGTGACCTTCTTCAGCTCCGCAGGTGTCATGGAGCTGGTCGCTGTCGCCGCTCGCGCCGAGCGCGATGACGTCGAGCTGAGCCTGGTCGGGATAGACACCAATCGGACCGTCGCGCGGGTTCTGAGCGTCTGTGACGTGCTGACACTGTTCAAGGTCCACCGCAGCGCCTCCGTCGCTCTCGGGAAGATCGACGCCGACATCGACGCCACAGGCGACGTCGCCGTCGAGCCGGAAACCGGGGCTTACAGCCACCTCGCCCCGATCTTGGCCCAGTTCGCGGCACTTTCGGTCGAGGATCCGCAGCGCCGGGTGCTGCGCGACAGACTGGCGACCGCGTTCCTCCCGGTGGTGCGGCACATCGCGCTTCGCTACCAGGGCCGCGGTGAACCCACCGCCGACCTTGAACAGGCCGGGGCGGTCGGGCTACTGGGCGCGCTGGAGAGGTTCGATCCCGGCTACGGCAAGGACTTCCTGAGCTTCGCGGTGCCCACCATCACCGGGTCGATCCGACGCCACTTCCGGGATCGCACCTGGTCGATGCGCGTCCCGCGACGGCTCAAGGACCTGCAGGGCACCATCCGCGACGCGACGGAAGTGTTGTCGGAGACCCTCGGGCGCGCCCCGCGGCCCAGCGAGATCGCCGCACACCTGCAGACCAGTGTGGACGAGGTGATCGACGCGCTCAACGCCGCCCACGCCCACACCCCGGACTCGCTGGACGTCCTTCTTACTTCTGCCGGCAGGCCGCTGGGAGACCGCCTCGGCCAGGTCGACACCGCGCTGGACAGCGTCGACTACCGCGTCGCCCTCCGGTCCGCCCTGCAGGAACTGCCGGACCGCGAGCGAGAGATCCTGATCCTGAGGTTCTTCGACGACATGACCCAGACACAGATCGCCACCGCGGTCGGGATCTCCCAGATGCACGTCTCACGCCTGCTCAGCCGCAGCCTCGCCACCCTGCACGAACGCATCGCGGTGAACGACGGACACCTCGGCGCACCAGAGACCGCCTGAGTGGCTGCTCCACGTCCGATGCCGATACGGCGCCCCGCCCCGCGTTCACGGGCCGCGATGACGTGATCGGCGATGATCACGTGCGCGGCGATGTCCTCGATCCCGGGCCGTCCGCCCAAGGGCTCGAATGCATCCGACGAACCCGTGCTCGACGAGCCTCCGTCCACGTCGACCGCGCAGCCCCGGAACCCGGTCCCGGTTCGGATGCGTCGTCCGTCCAGGCTGTCTCGGCAGCGTCCCGGCGCCAGATGAACCCATGCCCGAGCCCCCCGACGAAGAGGACTCTTGGGGTTGATGTTCCGATTGCCGGGTATCCCCAGCCGTGAACCTTGACGCTGATACCCGTGTTGTTGTGCCCGAGTGGATCACCGCTGTCGATCGCGAGCCCGGCCTGACCGCTTTCATGATCGGCCCAGCCGCAGGCCGTGCCGGCGACACCGCAGAGGCCGCACGCGACCATGCCGAGATCGTCACCCACCTGGCCGACGGCTGGGCCGGCGACCACGAGCGCGCCGTGCCGGCCGACGACCAGTCGGCGCGGGCCTGACGCAGTGACCGATCTCGCGCCACGCCCGAACCATCCTCGCCCGACCCCGCCGCCCCACCCGTCGACCCGACGATCAACCATGGCGGCCTTCTTCTGCCCGCCCGGTGTGTATCGCCCGCAGACCGACACCGCCGTCCTCACCGCAGTCCTCCAGCGCGGTGGGTACGCACGCGGTCGGGACGTGCTGGACGTCGGGACCGGCTCCGGGGCACTCGCGCTGGCGGCATCGCAGGCCGGCGCCGCATCGGTGACCGCAGTCGATCTCTCACGACGATCGGTCGCGGCGGCCTGGCTCAACAGCCGGTTGCACGGCGTCCGGGTGTCGGTGCGTCGCGGTGACCTGTTCGAGCCGGTCGCCGACCGCCGGTTCGGCCTCATCGTCGCCAACCCGCCCTACGTGCCCGCCGAGACCGATGCTCTCCCCCGGCACCGCATCGCCCGCTGCTGGGACGGCGGTATCGACGGCCGGGCTGTGCTCGACCGGATCTGCGACGGCGCCGCCGCACGGCTCACCGACGACGGAGTGCTGCTGATGGTGCACTCGGCACTGTGCGGCGCCGACGCCACCATCGCGCGACTGGCCGCCGCGGGGATGGCGGCGACGGTGCTGCACAGAGCCCGCATCCCGTTCGGCCCGGTGATGCGCGCCCGCGCCGCGACGTTGCAGCTGCGCGGCCTGCTGGCGGCAGGGGAGACGCTGGAGGAACTGGTCGTCGTGGAGGCCCGTCGTGCCCGCTGACGGCCATTCCACATCAGACAGACGCGCTCCGGAGCCGCCACTACCCATCGCGAGAGGGCCGCTGTCCGCCGCCGTCCTCGACATCCTCCGCGGAGCGTGTCCGCCCGGACTGCCCGAACCGGACGAGGCCGACCCGTACGGTGAGGACCTCCAGCTGGCCCTGTACTGCTCCTATGAACTGCACTACCGCGGGTTCGCGGGCGTCGGCGACGAGCTCGAGTGGGATCCTGTGCTGCTCGGTCTCCGGTCCGGCCTCGAGCGGGTCTTCCTCAGCGCGTTGCGGGCCGATGTCGAGCCCGGCACGGATGTCTGGGCAGAGGTCGATGCCCTGCTGGTCGAACCCGCCGGTGCTGATGCGACCGGAGTATCGCATCACCTGCGACGCGACGGACAGATGTGGCAGCTGCGTGAGTACGTCGCCCACCGGTCGCTCTACCACCTCAAGGAGGCCGATCCGCAGGCCTGGGTGATCCCCCGGCTGACGGGCCCGGCCAAGGCTGCACTGGTGACCGTGGAGCACGACGAGTACGGCGGAGGCGATCCCGAGCGCATGCACTCCCGGTTGTTCGCCGACATGATGCGCGAGCTCGGCCTGTCCGACGACTACGGTCACTACCTCGACGCCGCACCCGCTGCGACGCTCGCCGAGGTCAACCTGATGTCACTGTGCGGGCTGCACCGCCGGCTGCGCGGAGCACTGGTCGGACAGTTCGCCGCGGTCGAGCTGACCTCCTCCCCCGGATCGGACCGGCTGGTACGGGCCATGCGCAGGCTGGGCTGCACTGCCACGGCGATCCGGTTCTACGACGAGCACGTCGAGGCCGACGCCGTCCACGAACAGATCATCCGTCGCGGCGTCCTGCAACCGATGCTCGCTACCGAGCCCGATCTCGCCGGCAGCGTCGTGTTCGGCATCCGCTCGTTCACGTTGCTGGGCGAGCGGCTGTCCGAACTCCTGCTGAACCGGTGGTCACACGGGCGATCCAGCCTCCGCACGCCCCTCCCCGACAGCAACCGGACCGACCGGTGATCGAAGACAGGACCCGACGGCCTGACCGAGTTCCCCGGGACCGGGTCCGGCTCCCGCGACGACGACCTGCCCACGTTCCTCGCCCCAGCTCGGCCACCGCACCCCCACCGCTGACACCCGACACGCCTTCACCGGCCGCCGGGACGCTCGATGTTTGGTAACCGGGCCTACGGGGAATTCCGCGCCTTACGACCCGATGCGCGGGTTGCCGGACAAGGGTCTCCATCATGGGCTTGATCATTGGCTTGTTAATCTTGTGGGTCGTGGTGGCGGTGGTGGGATTCGCCATCAAGGCGCTGTTCTGGCTCGCGATAGTCGGCATCGTTCTGTTCATCGCCACAGGCGTATTCGGGGCCATGCGGCGCCGAAGCGCTACTCGCTAGCCCTGGATCCGGGGCGAGTCCCGGCCCGTCGCCCACGACCGGGTGTCGTCGCTACGGCACCGGGCGTGGGGGAAAGCACGGGCCGCCGCGGCAGAGGAGCTCGCAGAGGCCGCCGAGACCCTCGCCACCCGCCGCGCCGACATCTGAACCGAAGACCGATCCCGTCCGCACTGCATGTCCGCCCCGGGTGCGGCATCCTTCGAGCCGTGAGCGCAGACCGACCATCGCGCGCGCCGTCCAGCTCCCATGTGGTGCTGCGCGCAGGATTGGCCCTCAGTGACCTCGAACTCTCACAGCTCTGGGCCGCTTATCTGGGGATCGGCGGCTCACTGACCGCCACCGAGTTGACCGAAGCACTCTACGGCCAGCGGGCGCTGTCCGAGCACGAGCACGACGTCGTCGCCCAAGCGCTCAACGACTACTTCGTATCCCGCGGGCAGGATCACCCCGTGGCCTACTCCGACGATCTCAACGACCTTGAGACGCTGAGCCCGGACCCACCGACCTGACGGCGCAGCCAGCCGGCCCTCGAGCGAACCAGCGCCAACAGGTCAGAATGCGGATACCGCCTACGCGGAGCCGTCGGTTCCGGCGGGGCGATGCCGGCTCCACGGTGGAACCGGAACGGCTCCGGCTACCGAGAGAATTGCTCACCTCGGCCGGGTCTCGGGACCGGGAGAGCCTTGTCGGTGGCGAGGTCCCGGAGTAGAACCATCCTCCACGGCACTACCGGCGGACAGAAGCCGAACGACCGGCCGCCCGCGGGTGGTGTCCCGCGGGCACCGGGACGGCGACTGTGAGAGGCGGCCATGGCTGAGGACTATGTGACACCTCCGCGATGGGTGGGCCGGGATGCGGTGTTCGTGCGGCATCGGATGAGCAGCCCGAAGGTGGCGGAGTCGGCCTATATCGCACCGACCGCAGTGCTGTGCGGGGACGTGACAGTCGGCCCGCACAGCAGGGTGCTGTTCGGAGCCGTGATCACCGCCGAGGGCGGCCCGGTGGAGATCGGGTCGCACTGCGTGATCATGGAGAACGCCGTCATCCGCGGAGTACCGCGGCACCCCACCCGGCTCGGAGATCATGTGTTGGTCGGGCCGCACGCCTCGCTGACCGGGTGCGTGATCGAGGGTGACACGCGGATCGCGACCGGGGCCGTGGTCTTCAACGGGGCTCGGGTCGGGGTCGGCGCGGACGTCGAGTTCCACGCGGTCGTGCACGTCAACACGGTCCTGGCGGCGGGGACGGTGGTGCCGATGGGCTGGTTCGCCGGAGGCGACCCCGCCCAGCTCGTGGCCCCCGGGGATTGGGAACGCATCCGGGACCTGATGGCGCCGCTGGACTATGCGGGCACAGTGTTCGGGGTCGGTGGCACCGACCCCGTGATGCCCGACATCGCGCGCCGTTACTCCCGTTCACTGGCCCTGCACAACCGCGACCGAGTTCTCCCGCCTGGCCAGCACGACCCCCTTCCAACCGGACCTGCCGAGCCGCAGGCCGGAGAGGACACCAACGTCCGACCGGACCGTCACGCAACGACCCGCTCGACGAAGATCGCCGCGGATGACAGGTTCCTGTAAAGGGCAACCGGCGTGTGAATGAAGGATCACCTGCCGCGCACTCGGGATGCGGGCGTGGTGCCGGTGCCCTTGTGGCGGGGCGGACTGCGGAGTAGACGACGCGGCATGGGTAATTGGCGCAGACCACGGTGAAGTGGATCGTTGGTCACGCCGGTTCGCCGGCGTCGTCAGGAGGCCGGTCGGTGGAGCGACGGTGTGCGGTGACGAATCGGCTGGGGTCACTGGCGGCACGGGCGCCGTCGCTCAGCCACCTGCGGAATCCGACGGGGTCGCGCCGTTCGAGTTCGTCGAGATAGCCGGCGCGGAAGCTCACGACCTGAGCGCGGCCGGCGAGATCCCGGGCACGGCCCAGTGCGAGGTAGCTGCGCCGCCACTGCTGGCACAGCTCCGGGATGGAGAGCCCGTCAGCGACCGGTCGGAGCGTCACCTGGAGCCCGACCGGGTCCGGGTCGCTCGTCCCGGCGTCGCCCGGCGCGGTGGCCGGAGCGCGACCGTCGCGCGGCGGGCGCAGATGCGGGTGGCGGTGCCACCACACCATCACTGCGGCGCCGGCGACGATCAGCAGGAGGATCTGGGGCGCGACCGGCCCCGTGACCCAGACCAGACCCTGCACGAGCAGACCGGCCACGACGGTCGCAGCTCCGGCGAGGAGACCTGCACGAACCGAGGGCCACGCCGGGCGACGAGCGCCGACGCCGGGAGGAGTCCGGATCGCGACGGAGAGCCCGACCGCCCCGGCGACGGTGAGCGTCACGACTGCGCCGACGGTTGAGAGCGTGAGCGCCCCGACACCGCCGATCAGGACGGCCGGTACGACACCCAGGATTGCAAGACGACTCATCTGAAGCTCCACTGGCGAGTGGGCGGACGCGGGTCGTGACGAGGTCATGCGGCGGGTCGAGAACGCCATGACGCTCCATCTCGCCGGTGGCGCCGCCGCCGGACCCATCGAAGGTCCCCGCATCGCGGCCGGTGCGGGACCGGGGTCTCTACGGGATGGGCGTCGCCGAACGCCGGCAGCGGTCGGCGCACCCACCTGTAGAGAGATAGGGAGCGGGTTACACGGGCGTCCAGGCCGTCGTCCGGGTGGTGGAGCGTCAGGCGGTAGGGGGTGGGGCGTAGACCTCGATGGTGCCGCCGACCTCGCGGACCATCAGGTGCGGCAATGGACGCGGCGGCACCGGCAGGGCGTAGGTCACCAGTTCCCCGGTCACCGCGAACGATGTGGCGTGGCACGGACACCGCAGCCGGTGGGCGGGCGCGTCGAGCCGCAACCGACAGCCCTGATGGGTGCACGTCCCCGACACCGCGCTCAACTGCCCGCCGCTGCGCTGCACGAACCCGGCGACGCCCCCGACCTCGAACGGCCGCACCGCCCCCTCGGGCACTTCGGTGCTGGCCGCCACGGCGCTCCACGCCCCGGTCGTGGGCGTGAGTGTCGCGTCCGCTTGCGCGGCGTTCCCCGAAGCGGCGGGAGCACCGGCGACCAAGGTGTGGTCGACCACCCCGCCGATCGCCGCGGCCGCTGCCGCCACGGACCCGAACTGGATGACGCGGCGACGCGTCTGCCGGATGGGCGTCGCCCGCTGATCGGACTGGTCGGCGGAGAACTCGGCGGCGAGGCGCCGGTGCAGACCGGTGACGAACTCCTCGCTGGGTGCGCCGCTGCCGGTGCGGGCGGCCCGCAAGTTGATCGCGGTGCGCATCTGGGCGGCGTCCTCGTCGTCGGGGTGGAACGGCTTGGGCCGTCCGCCCCGCAGCAGGCCCTCGACGTACCGGGCGACGTCCTGCGCGCTCATGACTCCTCTTCCTCGCTGAGCTCGGCGGCCCGGCGCAACGCCCGATGCTGCAGGACCTTCGCGTTGGCCACGCTGATCCCCAACGCGGCCGCGGCATCCTTGACCGAACAGGAGTCCAGGAACCGCAACGTGAGCACGCGCCGATACCGCTCGGGCAGCCCGCGGAGGACCGCCTCGGCCCGCTGCGGGGCATCGGACACCGCCACCTCGCCGCGTGCCGGTTCCGCGTGGTCCTCGTCGATCGTGGTGATCTCCCGTCCCATCGTGGCCCGCCAGTGCCGGGCCAGCACGGTCCGGGCGGTGGCCAGCAGATAGGCGCGCACCTCGCCGACGCTGGCCGAGACCCGCAGCGGGCGCAACGCGGCCAGGAACACCTCCGCGGTCAGATCCTCGGCATCGGCCCGGTTGCCGACCTTGGCGAACATCATCCTGTAGATGCGGTCGACGTTGTCCCGGTACACCGCCTGCCAGTCGGGGTACATGTCATCGGACACGACCCGCAGCTCTGGCGCTTCGGGCGCCTCGCGCGAGCCGGCATCCGGCGGCGTCCCGCTCCGCTCGGCCGGCCGGCGCCGCGGCCGGCCGCCACGCTCCGCCATCGTCCACCCACTCCCCGGGCCGACCCTCCGGGCCACCCACTGCGACGCCCGACCGTGCTGATGGGCTCATACAGGAGATAGCGGAGCCGGTTACAGACTCTCCTCCACGCCCGATGTCACGCCGTCTCGGTGAAGCCGGGTTCGCCATCGTCGCACCACCTCGCGCATCCGCATCGTGGCGCCGAGCTGGCACAGCGTGCTCATCGAACCGAGCGTCACGCGGTGGGCCAGTATGTACTGCTCGGGGAGCTCGAGGCCCCGGCCGGTTCGGAATCCCGCCTGCCCGTGCCAGGGTCCGCTCTCCGGCTCAGCGGGCCACGGTCCCGCCCGCCTCCCCCAGGTCCTCGGGGGATGGCGCTGTTGAGATGTCGCGTATGTCGGTCACCCCGTTCAGTAGCCGGCGTTGTGGTGCGCGGTGACCTGGTGGCCGGTGGGGTCCAGGACGAACCAGCTGCCGCCGAAGTTGGTGAGGCCTTCCCCGGCGGTCGTGCCGGGACCGGTGTCATCGATGAAGTGGTACAACGGGTGTCCGTCGTAGGTCAGCTGGGTCGAGCCGCCGGCGCGCGGGCTGGAGCCCAGCAGCGCCTTGTCCACGCCCGGCCCGGCGATCAATGGGCTGGTGGTGCTCACCGGTGGCCACACTGAAGCGCAGGCGCCGGCACAGGTCGAGCGGGAGCCGATATCGGAGTCGAACAGGTACACCGTCCGGCCCGTCCCATCGGTCAGGATCGCCCCGAGGCCGCTCTGGGCGGTCGCCAGCGACACCGGGGCAGTCTGGTTCGCTCGTGCGCTGGGAGCGCCGGCCGGTGGTGCGGCGGCGCCGCCGTACCCGCCCGAGGCGCCCGTGCCGACGCTGCAGGCGGTGGCGAGCGTGGCCACGAGCGCGCCGGCGGCGAGCAGC
>NZ_JAOPWR010000024.1 GCF_025965585.1 Pseudonocardia sp. | reverse complement strand
CGGGACGCGGGCGCCGCGGCGCGGGACGTGCGCGGGGCCGCCGTGCGACTGGTCGCGAGCGGCTGTGCCGAACCGAGCTGGCCGGCACGGGGTGCGGGCACCCGCGCGCTGGTGGTGACGGTCATCGAAAGCTCCTTCCGCTCGTGTCGCCGATCATGCACCGGGGCACCGACAGTTCCGGGGCGCTCGTCGAGCCCCGTCGCCACCGCGGCGAACGGCCTCTTCATTCCGCCACCCGCACGAGGTCCCAGACTCCGGGTCCGGCACGCATGCGGAGCACGAACTCGCGGCCCTCGGCCCGCGGCTCGTCGGTGGACTGGGCCACGACCCGCCAGCAGCGCAACCGGTCCCCGCCCACCGGCATCGGCGACGGGAACGGCCACGGCGACTCCTCGATCCACCGCTCGCGGACGTCGGTGACGAGGAAGCGCGGACCGCGGTGGATCGGCCTGCGCTGGAACTCGACGGGCTCCCCGTCCTGCCAGCGCACCTGGATCGGGGTCGGCTGGCGCGACCCGAACATCCGGCTGAAGGCACTCATCCCCAAGCACTCCCCTTCTCCGCCGCGGGCTTCCCCTCCCGCACCGGAAAGTCCGGCGCCGTCCGACGCACCCGGTGGCGGGGCGCTTCCCCCGCCCCGGACCACCGGGCGGTCGGCGATCGAACGCATGTTCGATCGAGGTCCAGTAGAACTCGCCCGCGTGCCGGCGTCAAGTCGTGTCCCACGTCGGGCGGCGCACAGGGGGCACGACGTGGTGTGATGGGGGCGTGACCACGGCCCCGGCGCGCCAGCTCGTCCAGCTCGGTCCCGGCGATCTCGCCGACCGGCTGGGCGAGGCACTGGACGTCTACGTCACGGCGATGGACTACCCCCCGAGCACCGCTCGGCAGCGGCGGGCCCTGTGGCTCGACCACGTGCGGCGCCCCGGCTGGCGCGCCGTCGGCTGGGTCGACTCCTCCGACCGCCTGCTCGGCGTGGCCTACGGCTACACGGGCGGCCCGGGCCAGTGGTGGTTCGATGAGGTCCGACGGGGCCTGCGGGTCCGCGGCGGCGACTCGGAGGGCTGGCTCGCCGACTACTTCGAGCTCACCGAGCTCCACGTGCGGCCCGACGCGCAGGGCACCGGGCTGGGCGAGGGGCTGCTGCGGGCGCTGCTCGCGGGTACGGACCGCTCCCACGTGCTGCTGTCCACCCCCGAGTACGGCGACCGGTCGCCCGGCCGCGCCTGGAATCTCTACCGCCGCACCGGCTTCCGCGACGTGCTGCGCGACCACCGGTTCACCGGCGACTCCCGGCCGTTCGCCGTGCTCGGCCGCGAGCTGCCGATGGCACCCGGCCCCGCGCCGTCACCCCGGCCCCGCACGGACCCCGCCGCCTGACGGGTGTCGGGAACGGGTGGAACGTCCCGGGTGGCACGATGACCGGGTGCCAGCGCCGATCATGCCGCCGACGACCGCGCCCCCGGCCCGCACCGCCCGTCCTCGTGTGTCCACGCCGCGCTCGCGTCGCCGTGCCTTCCTGCTGGTACTGATGGCCGTGCTGCTGATCGGCGGCACGCTGGGCGGGTGCGCGCGGGTCCGCACCGCGCTGGCCCTGCAGCCCGACGACACGGTGACGGGCGAGATCGTGATCGCCACGCCCCAGACGTCCCCGGACGACAAGGGCCCGGCGATCACGCTGCCGCCGGACCTGGCGTCCGACGTCGACGTGGCCCCGTACCGCCAGGAGGGCTATACCGGCTCGGTCCTCACGTTCTCCAAGCTGACGTTCAACCAGGTCGGGCAGCTGAGCACCGTCGCGGGCACCGCGGGCGAGAACGTCCGGTTCGCGCTGCGGCGCTCGGGCGGGCGCGTGCTCGTCACGGGCACGGTGGACCTCACCACGGTCTCGGTGGACAAGGCCGACTTCCAGCTCAAGATCAGCTTCCCCGGCTCGGTGGTGGACACCAACGGCGAGGAGGACGGCAGCACCGTCAGCTGGACGTTCGAGGCCGGCAAGGTCGGGGACGTCACCGCCGTGCTGGCCTACGCCGACCCCGGAGCCCCGTCGGCCCTGAACTGGACCCTCGGCCTCGCGGGAGTGGTGGCGCTGGTGGCGGGGGCCGTGGTGCTGCTGGCCCGCCGCACCCGCAACCCCCCGGTCAGACCGCCGGGGCGCTGACCGCGGTGCCCGTGGCGGCACCCAGGGGCCTGCGTGCACCCAGGTTCAGCCGTTGCACCAGCTCGGCCGTGGCCGTGGACCGGTTCAGCGTATAGAAGTGCAGGTTCCGCACGCCCTCGGCCAGCAGCCGGGAGCAGAGCTCCGCCGTGACGTCCATGCCCGCCGCACGGAATGCGGCGGGGTCGTCGGCGTAGGGCTCCAGCTGCTCCAGCAGCGCGGGCGGCACCGGCGCACCCGACAGCTCCGGCCCGCGGTGCAGCGTGCGCACCGTGGTCAGCGGCATGATCCCGGGCAGCAGCGGGACGTCGCAGCCCGCGCCGGCGAGGCGGTCGCGCAGCCGCAGGAAGCCCTCCGGCTCGAGGAAGAGCTGCGTGATGGCGAAGTCGGCACCCGCGCGGACCTTGGCCACCAGCCGGGCCGCGTCCTCGTCGATGTCCGCCGATCGGGGGTGCCCGTACGGGAACGCCGCCACACCGACGCAGAAGTCGCCCAGCCCGCGGACCAGGGTGACGAGCTCGTCGGCGTAGGTGAGGCCGTCGGGGTGGGGGGTCCACTCCCCGAGCGGGCCGTCGGGCGGGTCGCCCCGCACAGCGAGGACGTTCGGGATACCCGCGGCGGCGTAGGCCCCGATCACCTGGCGGAGCTCCGCCACCGAGTGCGAGACGGCGGTGAGGTGCGCCATCGGCACCAGCGTGGTGTCGGTGGCGATGCGCGCGGTGGTGCGGATGGTGCGGTCGCGGCTGGACCCGCCCGCGCCGTAGGTGACGGACACGAACGCCGGGTCGAGCGGCTCGAGGCGCCGGACGGCACGCCAGAGCTCGGCCTCGCCCTTCTCGTCCTTCGGTGGGAAGAACTCCACCGAGAAGACGGGACGGTCGCGGTCGATGCGATCGGTGACCTTCACGGGATGCAGGGTACGGGCGCGTTCGGTCGCCGCGCCGCACCCGGCGACCGCCGATACCCTCGTGTGGTGCCCTGGACATCCGTTTCGCCCGCCCTCGCCAGCATCCGGTGTTCCCGACAGTGACGCGCACCGTCGGAACCGACCACCGCCCCGCCGGTGACGACGGCCTCCCCGCGGGCCTCAGTGACGTGGACCTGGCCGCCGGCATCGAGACGGCCCTGACCGCCTACCTGGAGGAACGCACCGCCGGCTCCACGGCGATCGACCCCGCGTTCGGCCGGGCCACCGAGTCGCTGGCCGACTTCGTGCTCGGCGGCGGCAAGCGCCTGCGCCCGACGTTCGCCTGGTGGGGCTGGCGCGGGGCGGGCGGCTCCGTCGACGCGCCCGAGGCCCTGGCCGTGCTCCGCGCGATCAGCGCGCTCGAGCTGCTGCAGGGCGCCGCTCTGATCCACGACGACCTCATGGACGCCTCGGCCACCCGCCGCGGGCGCCCCACCGTGCACGTCGCGTTCGCCCGGCGCCACGCCGACGCCGGATGGCAGGGCCGGCCCGCCCGGTTCGGCGCGGCCGCCGCGATCCTGCTCGGCGACCTGGCCCTGGTCTGGGCCGACGACATGTTCCGCACGTCCGGGCTGCCGCACGACGCGCTCGACCGCACGGGCGAGCCGTGGCAGGCGATGCGCACCGAGCTGCTCGGCGGCCAGTTCCTCGACGTGCTCAACCAGTCCACCGGCGACAGCTCCACGCGCGCCGCCCTGCAGGTGGACCGCTACAAGACCGCCGCCTACACCGTCGAGCGGCCGCTGCACCTCGGTGCCGCGATCGCCGGGGCGGACCCGGACCTGGTGGCCGCCTACCGGCGGTTCGGGGCCGACATCGGCGTGGCGTTCCAGCTCCGCGACGACCTGCTCGGCGTCTTCGGCGACCCGGAGGTCACCGGCAAGCCGGCCGGCGACGACCTGCGCGAGGGCAAGCGCACGGTGCTCGTCGCCACCGCTGTCGAGCGGGCCGAGCAGCGGGGCGACATGGCGGCGAAGGACGCCCTGCTCGCGGCCGTCGGCAACCCCGAGCTCGACGGCGGCGGCGTGGAGCGCGTGCGCGACATCCTCACCGAGCTCGGCGCGGCGCAGGCCGTGGAGCAGCGGATCGCGGCGCTGACCGGTTCCGCGCTCGACGCCCTCTCCACTGCGGACGTCGCCGAGCCCGCGGCGTCACGGCTGGCCGACCTCGCCGTCACCGCCACCCGGCGCAGGCGGTGACCCGAACGGTCCCCGGCCCCACCGACCACGTCGTGGTGGTGGGGGCCGGGTTCGCCGGCCTGACCGCCGCGCTGCACCTGCTGGGCGCGGGCCGCTCCGTCACCGTTGTGGAGCGGGGCGAGCACCCCGGCGGCCGCGCCGGGCGGCTGGACCTGTGCACCGAGCGCGGCACGTTTCAGGTGGACACCGGGCCCACCGTGCTGACGATGCCCGACCTGCTAGACGAGCCGTTCGCCGCCGTCGGGGAGAAGCTGTCGGAGCGCCTCGACCTGGTGGAGCTCGACCCCGGCTACCGCACCCACTTCGCCGACGGGTCCACGATCGACGTCCACACCGACGGCGTGGCGATGGAGCAGGAGGTCCGCGCGGTGTGCGGGCCCGAGGCCGCCGCGGGCTACCGGGACATGCGCGCCTGGCTGACGAAGCTCTACGAGTCCGAGATCGACACGTTCATCGGCGCCAACTTCGACTCGCCGCTGGACCTGCTCGGCCGGGACCTCGTGCGGCTCGCGGCGCTGGGCGGCTTCGGGCGGCTCGGACCGAAGATCGCCTCGTTCCTGCCCGACGAGCGGCTGCGGCGGATCTTCTCCTTCCAGGCCCTCTACGCGGGCGTGCCGCCGGCGACGGCGCTCGGGGCGTACGGCGTGATCGCCTACATGGACACGGTCGCGGGCGTGTACTTCCCGAAGGGCGGGATGCGCACCATCGGCCAGGCGCTGGCCGACGCCGCCGTCGACGCGGGCGCCACGATCCTCTACGGGCGCACCGTCACGGGGCTCGAGCGCGGCGCGGGACGTGTCACCGCACTGCGCCACATGTCCACCGACGACCCCCCGGCCGACTCCGAGCGGCTCGCGTGCGATGCCGTGGTGCTCACCCCGGACCTGCCCGTCGTCCACGACCTGGTCGGGTGCGCGCCGCGCCGGGCCGTGCCGCTGAGGTACTCGCCCAGCGCCGTCGTGCTGCACGCCGGGCTGCGGAGCTCGCGCCACAGGGCCGCGCACCACACCATCTCGTTCGGCCGGGCGTGGGAGTCCACGTTCCAGGAGATCATCGGTGACGGCCGCCTCATGAGCGACCCGTCACTGTTGATCACGCGGCCGACCGCCACCGACCCGGGGCTGGCCCCGGACGGCGCCGACCTGCTGTTCGTGCTGGCCCCGTGCCCCAACCTGGACGCCGGACCACTCGACTGGGAGCGGGTCGGGCCGGCCTACCGCGACGAACTGCTGGGCGCGCTGGAGGCCCGCGACCATCCCGGCCTCGGCGACGTGGCGGGCGACATCGAGGTGTCGCGGCTCGTCACGCCGGCCGACTGGGCCGCCGCGGGCATGGCCGCGGGCACGCCGTTCTCGGTGTCGCACACGTTCGCCCAGACCGGCCCGTTCCGGCCGCGCAACCTCGTACGGGGCCTGGACAACGCCGTGCTCGCCGGCTGCGGCACCACGCCGGGCGTCGGGATCCCCCCCGTGGTGCTGTCCGGGCGGCTCGCCGCACAGCGCATCACGGGCGCGCCGGCCCGATCGCACCGCACAACGCGCTGATCACAGGCTCCGACGCCGCGCACCACCAGACACACCGGACCCGTCCCGCCCGTGCACCACAGGGTGCCCACAGCACCCTGACACGGGTCGTGCGAGCATGGATCGCGTCATGAGCGCCTCAGCCCCGGTCGAAGAACCGACGCTCCCGGAACCGCCGACGCCCGTGCCGCACCCGGCACGTGCGAGTTCCTTGCGCGCCCGGTTCGGCAACCCGCCCCGTCGCACGCTGCTGATGGGTCTCGCCGCCGCGGTGATGCTCGTGATCGGCGGCTTCGGCGCGGGCGGCGTGCTGGTCCGCGACCCGCTGATGACCAACTCGCCCATCGGCTTCTGGCGCTACGGCCACGGCCACGACATGGCGGCGTTCCTGATGTACGCGGGCGTCGTCCTGATGGTCTGGGCGTGGATCCGGCTCGGCCGCGACGTGCTCGCGGAGCGCGTCGGCGGCCGCGCGGTGCTCACCACCGCGCTGGTCTGGATCGTCCCGATGCTGTTCGCGCCGCCGCTGTTCACGCGCGACATCTTCAGCTACCTCGCCCAGGGCGCCCTGCCGCTCAACGGATTCAACCCGTACGCGGTGGGGCCGATCGCGATGCCGGGCATCCTGTCGGACAACGTCCACTACTTCTGGCAGGACACCCCGGCGCCCTACGGCCCGCTGTTCATCCTGCTGGCCAAGGGTGTCGCCTGGGTGATCGGCAACAACATCATCCTCGGCGTCGTGCTCATGCGGCTGGCGCTGCTGCCCGGCCTCGCGCTGCTGGTCTGGGCGCTGCCGGAGCTCACCCGCCGCCTCGGCGGCAAGGTCCCGCTGGCGCTGTGGGTCGCGGTGGCCAACCCGATGATGGTCATCACGATGATCGGCGGCGGGCACAACGACCTGCTCGTGGTCGGCCTGCTCGCGGCCGGCTTCGTGGTGGCGCTGCGCGGGCGGCACGTGGGGGGTGTCGCCCTCGTCACACTCGCGATGGCGGTGAAGGCCAGTGCCGGTGTGGCGCTGCCGTTCATCGTCCTGATCTGGGCGGCCCACATGGCCGGGTCGCAGCGGGTCCGCATCACCAAGGCTGCCGCGGCCGGCATCGGCGTGTTCGTCGTGGTGTTCGCGGCGTGCACCTTCGCCGCGAGCGTCGACCTCGGCTGGCTTCCGGCCCTGAGCGCACCGTCGATGATCGTGAACTGGATGTCGCTGCCCACCGCGGCGGGCCAGATCGTCGGCGGCATCCTCAGTCTGTTCGGCGCGAACTACCAGCTGTTCATCAACATCTTCCGCGGCATCGGCATCGCCCTGCTCGTCGTGCTCGCGGTCCGGCAGTGGTGGGCCGCGCGCGACGGCGGGCCCGACGTGGTGCGCCGCGCCGGCATCGTGCTGTTCGCCGTGGCCGTGCTCTCCCCCGCCACGCTGCCCTGGTACGTCAGCTGGGGGATGGCCCTGCTGGCGATGACGGTGTGGACCGCGCGGGGGCTGCAGTACATGGTCTTCGTGTCGCTCATGCTGATCGTCGTCTACTACCCCAACGGCGAGGACGGGCTCTACAACTGGGGCTACCTCGCCGCCTGCGCCGCGGTCGCCGCGCTGGCCGCCGTGTCCCTCCTGCGCGAGGACCCCTTGCGCCTGCGGCCCGGCGCCCGCGTCCCGGTGCGCCTCACCGCCGCCCCGGGGCCCGCTCCCGAACCCGCCGCCGTCGCGGGTGGCACCGCCCCCCCGGCCTCCGGTGCCGAGCAGCGCGCAGGCTGAGCTCGACGCCGCCGGGATCACCGACCTGGCGCTGCGGGCCGCCTACCGCGAATGCCGCGAGCTCAACGCGCGCTTCGGCCGCACGTACTTCCTGGCCACCCGCCTGCTGCCGCGCGAGCGCAGGCCCGCCGTGCACGCGCTGTACGGCTTCGCCCGCTACGCCGACGAGATCGTCGACGACCTGGGCGACGGCTCCCCCGTCGCGGCCCGGGCCGCCCGGCTCGACACCCTGGACGCCGCGCTGGGCCACGCCCTCGCCGGGGCCCCCGCCGCCCACCCGGTGCTCGCCGCGCTGGCCGACACAGCGGACCGCTACACGATCGACCACCGCCACTTCACCGACTTCATGACGTCGATGCGCATGGACACCCACGTCACCTCCTACGCCACGTTCGACGACCTCGGCGCCTACGTGCACGGCTCGGCGTCGGTGATCGGCCTGCAGATGCTCCCCGTGCTGGGCACCACCGTGCCGCGCGAGGAGGCCGAGGGGCCGGCGTCGGCGCTCGGGATGGCGTTCCAGCTCACCAACTTCCTGCGCGACGTCGGCGAGGACCTCGACCGCGGCCGCGTCTACCTGCCGTCGGAGGAGCTGGCGGCGTTCGGAGTCGACCGCGACCTGCTGGTGTGGTGCCGGCGCACCCGCCGTCCCGACCCGCGCGTGCGCCGGGCGCTGGCCCACATCGTGGCCCACACGCGCGCGATCTACCGGCGCGCCGAGCCGGGCGTGGCGATGCTGGAGCCCGTGTCCCGGGCCTGCGTGGCCTGCGCGTTCACCCTCTACCGGGACATCCTCGACCAGATCGAGGCGGCCGACTTCCCCGTGCTGCACCGCCGGGTCGCCGTCCCCACCACCCGCCGCGTGGCGGTGGCGGTCCCCGGCCTGGCGAAAGCGCTGGCCGCCCGCACCCGCCTCTGACCAGCCCCGCGAGGTGGGGTGGTTGACGGCGGCGCGGCGCGGGGGTCTGCTGGCGCCATGATCGTCGACGAGGGACCGCTGGCCGACGCCGTCCGGGAGCTCCGGCTCGTCGACCATCACGTGCACGGGGCCACCACCGCCGACCTGGACCGCGCCGCCCTCGAGGACGGGCTCACCGAGTCGCCGTGGCCCGCGCCGCCGGGCACCTCGCACCTGGACTCGCAGCTCGGGTTCTCCGTCCGCCGATGGTGCGCGCCGGTGCTCGACCTCCCCCCGCATACCGACGTCGAGCACTACCTGGCCCGCCGCGCCGAGCTCGGGGGCCCCGAGGTGGCCCGCCGCTTCCTCACCGCGAGCGGCATCGGGAGATTCCTCGTCGAGACCGGCTACCGGGCCGGCGAGATCCTCGATCCCGCCGGGCTGGCGGCCACCGCCGGGGCCGAGGCCGCGGAGGTGGTGCGGCTGGAGGCGGTGGCCGAGGACGTGGTCGCCCGGGGCACCGACGCCTCCCGCTTCGGCGACGCGTTCGCCGACGCGCTGGCCGAGCGGGCACGCACGGCCGTGGCGCTGAAGTCGGTGATCGCCTACCGGTACGGGCTCGACGTCGACCCGGTGCCGCCGACGCCGCTGCAGGTGCGGCGGGCCGCCGGGCGCTGGCTGAAGGAGCGCGGTCCCCTCACCGATCCCGTGCTGCTGCGCCACCTGCTCTGGTCGGGTGTCGAGCACGGGCTGCCGCTGCAGTTCCACGTCGGCTACGGCGACCCCGACCTGACGCTGCACCGCTGCGACCCGTCGCTGCTCACGCCGTTCATCCGGGCCGTGCAGCCGCGGCACGTGCCGATCATGCTGCTGCACTGCTACCCCTACCACCGCACGGCCGCGTACCTGGCCGGCGCGTTCCCGCACGTCCACCTCGACGTCGGGCTGGCCGTGAACTACACGGGTGCGGCCAGCCGCGCGGTGGTCGCGGAGACGCTCGAGGTGGCTCCGTTCGGCAAGGTCCTCTTCTCCTCCGACGCGTGGGGTCCGCCCGAGCTGCACCACCTCGGGGCGCTGCTCTGGCGCCGCGCGATCACCGCGGTGCTCGGCGGCTGGGTGGCCGACGGCGACTGGAGCCTGACCGACGCGATCCGGGTCGCCGGGATGATCGGATCGGGCAACGCGACGCGGGTGTACGGGCCGTGACCGACGAGCGGCTGGTCCGCTTCCTCTACGGCGACCCGAGCGGCGTGATCCGCGGCAAGCAGGTGCACGCCGCGTGGCTGGGCGGGGCGATCACCTCCGGACTGGGCCTGACCCGCGCGCAGAACGCGATCAACGTCCTCGACGACCTGGTGCCCGTCGCGGGCATGGAGCCGGTGGGCGAGATCCGGATCGTCCCGGACATGGACACCTACGCGCGCCTCCCCTGGCTCGACGGCGTGGCGAGCGTGTTCTGCGACCAGGTCGGCCACGACGGGCTCGACTGGGGCGCCTGCCCGCGGGGGTTCCTCAAGCGCGCCGTGGAGCGCGCGGCCGCCGCGGGTCTGACCGTCCAGGCCTCCTTCGAGAACGAGTTCTACCTCGCCGAGCGCACCCCGGGCGGGCTGCGACCGTGGGCCGACGGGCCCGTGTACTCGTCGGCCGGTCTGGACCGCGCCGCGCACGTCGTCAACGACGTCGTCGACGCGCTGGTGACCCAGGGTCTGGAGGTGGAGCAGGCGATCAACGAGTACGGGCCCGGCCAGCAGGAGATCTCCGTCCGGCACGCCGGTGCGCTGGCCGCCGCCGACCGCCAGCTGCGGCTGCGCGACACCGTGCGCGGCGTGGCCGAGGTCGGCCACGGGCTGCTCGCGTCGTTCGCCCCCAAGCCGTGGGCGGACGGCATCGGCAGCGGCTGCCACCTGCACTTCTCCCTGTGGGACGGCGAGGAGAACGTCATGGCCGCGGTGGACGACCCGTTCGCCCTCTCCCCGACAGCCCGCGCGTTCCTCGCCGGAGTGCTCCACCACCTGCCCGCCCTCGTGGCGCTGACCTGCCCGTCCTACCTGTCCTACGACCGCCTGCGGCCGAGCGCGTGGGCCGGGTCGACGGTGTCGTGGGGCTTCGACAACCGCGAGGCCGCGCTGCGCATCGCGTCGCCGTTCCGGGGGCGGGAGCGGGCGAGCGCGAACGCCGAGCTCAAGGCATGCGACGGCAGCAGCAACCCGCACCTCGCGCTGGGCGGCCTGATCCTCTCCGGGCTCGACGGGCTGTCCCGCGGCATGGAGCTGCCCCCGCCTGCGGCCCACGACCCGGCGACGCTCCCCGGCCTGCGACCGCTGCCGGCCACCCAGCTCGACGCCCTCGCCGCGCTGGAGACCGATCCCGTGCTGATGGACGGGCTGGGCGATCTCCTGGGCCGCTGCATCCTCGCCACCCGCCGCACCGAGTACGCGCGATGCGTCCAGATGGGCGACGAAGCGGTACGGGCAGTGACATTCGCGATCTTCTAGCTCACCATCTGCCGATGGCGCAGCATGCGGTGACGGGGACGGGGACGGGGCTCCGGCGGGAGCTGAGCGTGTGGCAGGCGGTCGGGCTCTCCCTGGCCCTGATGGCGCCGTCGATGGCGGCCAACATCAACCCGCAGGGCACGGCGGGCACCGTCGGGCGGGCGGTGCCGCTCGCGTTCGCCCTGGCGACGGTGGGCGTGCTGCTCATCGCGTACACGTTCGTGCGGCTGTGCCAGCGGTTCCATCACGCGGGCAGCGTCTACGGGTTCGTCGGGGCCACGCTCGGCGCGCGCACCGGCGTGGTGGCCGGGTGGTCGCTCCTGGGCACCTACGTCTTCTACGGCGTGGTCACGTCCACTGCCGCTGGGATCTTCGGTGCCGCCGCCCTGGACAGCCTGGGCATCTGGACGAACCAGCCCGGGTGGGCCGGTTTCCTCATCGCGGCGATCGCGCTGCTGGGCGTGCTGGCGCTGGCCGTCGTGCCGGCGCGCGGGGGTACCCGCGTGCTGCTGACGATCGAGGGCGCGACGGTCGCGCTGATCATCGTCGTCTCGGTGATCATCCTCGTGCGCCTGGCCACCGGTACCGCGCCGGGTGGGCACACCGTCGACCTCTCGGTGTTCTCGGTCGCCCCCGGCACCGACGTCTCGGCGGTGTTCCTCGGCGTGGTGTTCGGCTTCCTGTCGTTCGCGGGCTTCGAGGCCGCCGCCACGCTGGGCGAGGAGGCGAAGGACCCGCGGCGCAGCATCCCCCGCGCCATCCTCGGCACCGCGATCTTCGGCGGCGTCTACTTCGTGTTCGTCACGGCGGTCGAGGTGATGGGCTTCGGCACCGACGACGCCGGGGTCAAGGCCTTCACGGCGTCGTCGTCGCTGCTCGGGGACCTCGGCACGCAGTACGTCGCCGCCTGGATCGGCGACCTCATCACGATCGGCGCCGCGATCAGCGCCTTCGGCTGCGCGCTGGCCTGCGCCGTGGGGGCCGCGCGGCTGCTTTTCGCGCTGGCCCGCGACGGGGTCGCGCCCACGGGTCTGGCGGAGGTGTCGGCGAGCCGGGGCACCCCGGCGAGGGCCACCGTCGTGGTGGTGATCGGGATGTACATCGTGATCGCGATGGCCTGGTTCGTGTTCGGCGGCGCGCCGTTCGACCTGTTCGTGGCCTCCGGCACGATCGGCACGCTGATCCTGCTGGTCGCCTACGCGCTCGCGACGATCGGGGCCGCGCGGCTGCTGTTCTTCCAGGGCAGGCACGAGGTGGCGATGTGGGAGGTGGTCATCCCGGTGCTCGCGCTGGTGCTCGTCGCCTACACGCTGTTCCGCAACGTCGACCCGTACCCCGCCGGAGCGGCCGGGCTCTACCCGGCGGTGTCGGCGGCGTGGATCGTCGTGGGCATCGTGATCGTGCTGGCCCGGCCGGCCGCCGCGCGACGGGCCGGGCAGCAGCTCACCGTCAGCGAAGGCCTGGCGTGAGCACGCGCTCCGCGTCGCCGTTCTCGACGGTCTCGACGATGACCTGCGCGACGTTCTCCGCCGTGTCGGCGGCCATCGGCGGCCGGGAGCCGGTGTCGAAGGCCCCCGCGCGCAGGTTCTCGTGGAAGTCGGTGGCCGTCAGCGTCGGGTAGACGTTGCTGACCACGATGCCGTCCGGCGCCCACTCCTCGCGCGCCACGGCCGAGAGCATGTTCAGCGCCGACTTCGTGGACGCGTAGGCGCCCAGCCCCGGGATGGTCCGCCGGGACGTACCCGAGCTGACGTTGACGATCACGCCGCCCCCCTGCGCGCGCATCGCCGGCAGCACGGCCTGCATGACGCCCAGCGCCGCGACGACGTTGAGCTCCAGCACGGCGCGGAAGTCGTCGAGCACGACCTGGTCGAGCGGCACGTGCAGTCCCTGGCCGGCGTTGTTGACCAGCACGTCGACGCGGCCGTGGGCGGCGAGCGCGGCCGTCACCATCGCTCCCGGGCCGTCGGGCGTGGTCACGTCGACCACCACCGGCATCGAGCCCGGGAGCTCGTCGGCCAGCTTCAGGAGCAGATCACCACGACGGGCGGCGAGCACCGGCACGGCGCCCCGTGCGTACACGGCCCGGGCCGTCGCCTCCCCGATGCCCGCCGACGCCCCGGTGATCAGCACGATCTTGCCCGTCCAGTCCATGGCGCCATGGTCGCACCCGATCAGGACGCGCGCGCGACGCGGAGGTCGGCTCAGAACGCCATCGCCTGTGCGCGGCGCTTCACCTCGCGGTGCCGGCCCGCCGCCAGCGACGCGACGGGCGTGCCGGGCAGCGAGTCGTCGTCCTCGTAGAGCCAGCGCAGGATCTCGGCATCGGTGTAGCCGCCGTCGCGCAGCAGGATGATGGTGCCCGACAGTCCCTTCACGATCTCGGACTCCACGAAGAAGTCGGCGGGCACCACCACGTCGCTGTCGCGGCGGAACGACAGCAGCTGACCGTCGCGCACCAGCTGGTGCACGCGGGAGACGGGGATGGACAGCAGTTTCGCCACGTCGTCGACAGGAAGGGTGGCCACGTCCTCGGACAGCACGGACACGTCGTTCACGACGGCACACGATGCCACACCAACGGGGGTTCCGGGCAGCCCCCGCCGTGGACGGTACCGTCGTCTCGTGAACGCCCCACCCACGGCCGGTGCGCTGCTCGACGCGCGCTACCGGGTGGGCTCGGTCATCGCGCGGGGCGGGATGTCCACCGTCTACCGGGGCACCGACACCCGGCTCGACCGGCCCGTCGCCGTCAAGATCATGGATCCGCGGATGGCCGCCGACCCCGCCTTCCGGATGCGGTTCGAGCGCGAGGCCCGCTCCGCGGCCCGCATCGACCACCCCGCGGTCGTCGACGTCTTCGACCAGGGCGACGACGGCGACACCCTGTTCCTCGTCATGGAGCTGGTGGAGGGCTGCACGCTCCGCGACGTCCTGCGCGCCCGCGGCGCGCTCGGGGTGCCCGCCGCGCTGGCCGTCCTGGAGCCGGTGCTGCTCGGGCTCGCCGAGGCGCACCGGCTCG
This sequence comes from Pseudonocardia sp., assembly GCF_025965585.1. Classification (GTDB taxonomy): domain Bacteria; phylum Actinomycetota; class Actinomycetes; order Mycobacteriales; family Pseudonocardiaceae; genus Pseudonocardia. The sequence goes on along the minus strand of NZ_JAOPWR010000024.1, from coordinate 558 downwards.
GCATGGTGCACCGCGACGTCAAGCCCGAGAACGTGCTGATCAGCACCGCGCGCGAGGTCAAGGTCGCCGACTTCGGTCTCGTCGTGGCCGCCGCGCAGGCCGGGGCCAGCCACGCCGGGCTGATCATGGGCACCGTCGCCTATCTCTCGCCCGAGCAGGTCGCCACCGGTGCCGCCGACGCGCGCAGCGACGTCTACTCGGCGGGCATCATGCTCTACGAGATGCTCACCGGCGTGCCGCCGTACACGGGTGACACGGCGATCTCGGTGGCCTATCGGCACGTGAACTCCGACGTGCCGCCGCCGTCGCTCATCGCCGGGGACGTGCCGCCCGAGCTCGACGAGCTGGTGCGCCGCGCCACGCGCCGCGATCCCGCCGGGCGCCCCGCCGACGCCATCGCGATGCTCACCGAGCTGCGCCGGGTCGCGGTGGCCCTCGAGGTGCCCCGCGTGCGGCCGCCCGCTCCCCCGGTGCGCCCGGTCGCGGAGCAGACCACGGTGCCGGCCGCACCGGTCCGCGTCCCGCCGTCGGCGCCGCGTCCCGGCGGCACGCGGACGA
>NZ_JAOPWR010000114.1 GCF_025965585.1 Pseudonocardia sp. | reverse complement strand
GTCCGCGATCGCGTCGGTGGCGGCGGCCCGCACCGGGGGCGTGGCCTCGGCGGCCGTGCCCTCCTTGGCCTCGACCGAGCTGGACATCGTCCATCCCCTTACCGGCCACGACGTCCGCGACCGGCACCGTGCCGACGGGACCGGCCGTCTCCCCCGAGCGAGCGGGCGGCCGGCGGCAGCGCCCACGCCACCCGGCAGCACCGCCGGCGTGTGACCCGGCAAGAACATAGGAGCGGTCCGCCGGATACGCGATTCCTGAGCGCCTTTTCCATCAGCCATGTGATCGGTATCACATCCCTCCTCGGCCACCGCCATCGCACATCACCCACGAACGATGGAAAGCGACATTCCGCGGCCCGTCTCCGGGCGGAGCGTGCCCCGGTGACACGATGACGGGATGGCCGCCCTGTCGCCCGTGTCCGACCCCCTCGCCCCGCTCGTCGAGCTGCCGGGGGTGGCCGACGCCGTCGCCCGCGCCCGCGACGCGCTCGTCGCCGTCCACAACCACCCCGTCAACCGACGCGGCTGGGCGGCCACCGCCGCCGAGGCGAGCCTGCGGGCGGCTCGGGCGTCGGCCGCCCTGGACGGGGCCCGGCTCGACCCGGCTCTCGGAGCCGGCGATGGCGACGACGCCGACCACACCGTGACCGACCCCGTCCTCGCCGGCGCCGTGCGGGTGGCCGAGGAGTCGGGGCGGATGCTCGCCGTCTGGCGGACCTCGCCACTGCAGGCGCTCGCCCGCCTGCACGTCGTCGCGGCCGCCGACCTGGTGGCCGACGACAGGCGCGACGCCGAGCTCGGGCGCCCGGCGAACAGCGCCGGGGTCTCCGCGCGGCTGTCGTTGCTGGCCGACCTCGTCACCGGAGGTACGGCCGTCCCGGCCCCGGTGCTCGTCGCCGTCGTGCATGGGGAGCTGCTCGCCCTGTCCCCGTTCCCGTCCGCGAACGGGGTGGTGGCCCGGGCCGCCGCTCGGCTGACCGCGGTGGCAGCCGGCCTCGACCCGAAGGCCCTGGCCGTGCCGGAGGTCGGGCACCTGCGCCGCGCCGAGGAGTACCGGAAGGCGGCCGCCGGTTTCGCGGCGGGCACCCACGAGGGACTGACGACCTGGCTGCTGCACTGCTGCGCGCAGTGGGAGGCAGGGGCGCGCGAGGGGTTATCGATCGCCGACGCCCGGCAATGAGGCACGAGCGAGAACGGGAGACGGGCGGCGCCCCCTGAGGGAACGCCGCCCGCCGACGCGAAGGCCGGGATCCAACGCCGCACTACACGTCGTGGTTGGCGGCCTCGGCGTCCGGCGTCCCGGTACGCAGGCCCCACGACGACATGCCTCCCGCGGCCGTGCTGTGCGCGGAGAGCCCGGCACTTCGCGTACGGAGTCAAGTCCGGGGTGGACGGGTGCTTCTCTGCCGCACCGCCCCTGGCCGGCCAGGAGTCCGCATTTCTGTTGTAGTCGGTGACCGGAGCCACAGCAAGTCCCATAGGGGGTGCACCGGTTCAGGCACGCAGCGTGGCGACCACGAGCTCCGTCGTCACGCTGCGGGAATCAGCACACGAACGACCGCAGGTCGGAGCGGGTGTGCAGCCGGTGCCCGAACCAGCCCGCGCCGAGCAGCGCGACGGCTCCGGCGCTCGCAGCGAGCACCGTTACGCCAGACGGTCGGAACCGCGACCGCAGCGCCACCGGATCGGCGAACGCGAGGATCGGCCAGCCGCGGGCGACGGCCTCGCGGCGCAGCGCCCGGTCGGGGTTGACCGCCGTCGGATGGCCGACGGCCTCCAGCAGCGGGAGGTCGGTGATGGAGTCGGAGTAGGCCCTGCAGTCCTCGAGCCGGTAACCGCGCTCGGTCGCGATGGTCTTCGCGGCGGTCGCCTTCTCCTCGCCGTAGCAGTAGTACTCGATCTCACCCGTGTAGCGGCCGTCCGCGACGCCCATCCGCGTGGCGAGACAGCGGTCGGCCCCGACGAGTGCCGCGATCGGCTCCACCACCTCGAGCCCGGACGCCGACAGCACGACGATCTCGTCGCCCTCCGCACGGTGCTCCGCGATCAGCGCGGTCGCCTCGGCGTAGACCAGCGGCTCGACGATCTCGTGCAGCGTCTCCGCGACTATCGCCCGGATCTGCGCGACCTCCCAGCCGGTGCACAGCGCGGTGATCCGCCGCCGCAGCAGGTCCATCGTGTCGGCGTCGGCCCCGGAGAGCACCAGCAGCAGCTGCGCGTAGACGCTGCGCAGCGCGGCCCGGCGGCTGATCAGCCCGCGCCGCCGGAACGGCCTGCTGAACGCGAGCGCGCTGGATCCGGCGATGATCGTCTTGTCGAGGTCGAAGAAGGCCGCGGCAACGGGTCCGGTGGATGGTCCACCGGACGACGCGGACGCGGGCGGGCTCGCGGGGGCACCGGACACGTCGAGCGAGCTTGCCAGAGGTCCACAGCCCTCGGACGGCCGACCGGGCAGGGCTGAGATGCTCCGTCCAGGTGTGCCCATCGGGGCTCGTGAACGGCTACAGTTGTGGTGTCCGGACTTGTCCGGACGTGGTTCAGCTCGACCCCCCGGAGCTGAACCGTTGACGACCCCCGCCAATCCCCCCTGGCGGGGGTCGTCCCTGTCCGGGGTGCCCTCGAATCCATTCTTCGTCCGGGGTGCCCCCGGAATCCATTCTTCCCGACCGCACCGACCGTTTCGGGGGAATCGGGGTCGAGTTGTCCACATCGATCCTGCGCCATCCACAGTTTCGAGATCGTCCCGCCGCACCCTCCCCGCCACCGCACGCTGATCCCGGTCGCTCCACCCCGGAGCGACGGCGATGAGCGGAGGCCGATGTGGGAGCCGACGGGATGTCCCGGAACGAGGGTGCGCACCGCGGGCTCGTGATGATGTCCGATCCGGATCTTCTCGACTCCGTGCTCCGCCTCGCCGCGGCGGCCGGCTGCGAGCTGCACCGCGTCGTCGACGCCGCGCAGGCCCGCGGCCACTGGGGCACCAGCCCGCTCGTGCTGCTCGACGCCCCCGCGGCCGAGCGCTGCGCCGTCGCCGGGCTCCCGCGGCGCGGCGGGGTGGTGGTCGCCGCGAGCGGTGCACCGCCGCCCGACGCCTGGCGGCACGCTGTCGCGGTCGGGGCCGAGCACGTCGTCTCGTTGCCCGAGGCCGAGGCGTGGCTGGTGGCCGCGCTCGCCGAGGCCTCGGAGGGCCGACACGGCAGCGGAGCGGTGCTGGCCGTCGTCGGCGGGCGGGGCGGGGCCGGGGCGTCGGTGTTCGCCGCCGCGGTGGCGGTCACAGCCGTGCGGGAGGGCGAGCGCGCGCTGCTCGTCGACTGCGACCCGCTCGGCGGTGGGCTCGATCTCGTCCTCGGCGCCGAGGACCTCGGCGGACTGCGCTGGCCCGACATCGATGTCGGTGGCGGGCGTGTCCCCGCCACGGCGCTGCACGCCGCGCTGCCCGCTCCGGCGGTGGGGCGCACCGGCGCCGGTGAGCTGGGAGTTCTGTCGTGCGACCGCTCGGCCCACGGCCCCACGCCCGCCGCCGTCGCCGCCGTCCTCGACGCCGGGCGCCGTGGCGGCGAGACGGTGGTGTGCGACCTGCCCCGCTACCCCACCGACGCCGCCGTCGCCGCGCTCGGCGCCGCCGACCTGACGCTGCTCGTGGTGCCCGCCGACGTCCGCTCGTCCGCGGCGGCCGCCCGGGTCGCGGCGGTGCTGTCCGAGCACGGCGGGCCCGTCCGGCTGGTCGTGCGCGGCCCCTCCCCCGGTGGCGTCGAGGCACGGGAGATAGCCCGCGCCCTGGATCTGCCGCTGCTGGCGGAGATGCGGCCCGAACCGGGGCTCGCCCGCTCCCTGGAGCGCGGTTCGGCTCCCGGCAGGCCCCGCGGTCCGCTCGCGACGGCCGCCCGAGCGGTGCTCACCGAGCTGCGTGCCGTCACCGGCGCCACTGCCGGGGGCACGTCGTGAACGCGCCGACGACGCTGTCGCCCGAGCCTGCGCTGGTCGATCGCGTCCGGTCCCGGCTCGCGGCGTCCGGCGCAGGCACGAGCCCGGCCGCGGTCGCCGCCGCCGTGCGGGCCGAGTCGGGGGGTGTCGCCGGCGACCTGGACGTGCTGGCCGCATTGCGCAGCCTGCGCCAGGAGTTCGTCGGGGCCGGTCCGCTCGACGAGCTGCTGCGCGATCCCCGCACCACCGACGTCCTGGTCTGCGGGCCCGACGCGGTGTGGGTCGACCGCGGCGCCGGTCTCGAGCGCAGCGCCGTCCGCTTCGCCGACGAGCCCGCGGTGCGCCGCCTCGCCCAACGCCTCGCCTCGGCGGCCGGGCGCAGGCTCGACGACGCGAGCCCGTACGTCGACGGCTGGCTGGCCGACGTAGGCGTCCGGCTGCACGCCGTCCTGCCACCCGTCGCCGCAGGCGGCACCTGCCTGTCGTTGCGGGTGCTGCGCCCGGCCGCGCACGACCTCGCGGCCCTGCGCTCGCTCGGCACGGTCGACGCGGAGGGCGAGGCCGTCCTGAGGGCGGTGCTCGCGGCCCGGCTCGCCTTCCTCGTGTCCGGCGGCACCGGCACGGGCAAGACCACGATCCTCGGTGCGCTGCTCAGCGCGGTCGACCAGCGCGAACGCATCATCTGCGTGGAGGACGCCGAAGAGCTGCGGCCGCGTCATCCGCACGTGGTCCGGCTCGTGTCGCGGCCCGCCAACATCGAGGGTGCCGGTGGCGTCGTCCTTCGCGACCTGGTCCGGCAGGCCCTGCGGATGCGCCCCGACCGGCTCGTTGTCGGTGAGGTCCGCGGGGCCGAGGTCTGCGACCTGCTCTCCGCACTCAACACCGGCCACGACGGTGGTGCCGGCACGGTGCACGCCAACTCCGCGCGTGAGGTGCCGGCCCGCATGGAGGCGCTCGCCGCGTCGGGCGGGCTCCCCCGTGCGGCGCTGCACAGCCAGCTGGCCGCGGCGATCCAGGTGGTCCTGCACATGCGGCGGCTGCGCGGCGGCGCCCGCGTGCTCGACGCCGTCGGGGTGCTCGGTCCGGCCCCGGACGGCGACCGGGCCGGGGTCGCGGTCCGTCCGGTGTGGGTGCGCGGCACGGGATGGACGCCGCACCGGGCGGCTCTCGGCACGCTGCTCGCCGAACGCGAGGTGCGGGC
>NZ_JAOPWR010000498.1 GCF_025965585.1 Pseudonocardia sp. | reverse complement strand
CTCCGAGGCCATGATCCGCTGGGCCGCGATCAACACCATGACCCGACGACTCGCCCGCGGCCGACCCGCAACCCGGCAGCAGCGACGCCCCTTCCAGCCCGCCCGTTGATCTTCTCAAACACGCTCTGAGACACACCTCGCGGGGACCCCAGGATCAGGCAGACCGGCGATCGACAGTGCGCCCGCCTGCCGGCGAGTCGCAGCGCTTCCGGGGCATGAGAACAGCGTGACTCCACACCCGGTATGCACGCTGAGCGCGAGGGTCCTGTTGCGGCTCGTCGGAGGACCTCCTGATCAGCCGCTCTCGGGTCGACCCCGCGACCCGAGAGCGGCCCCCACGCGTCGGACATCCCTTGCCTGATATCCGCGGCCGGGCGTGGCCGCGGCCTGTGTGCCGGCGGCGGGTGCTGCCGGTCGCGGGAGCAGCAGCGGGGCTTGACCTGAGGCCCCCCGTTGGGCAGGTCCTCCGGTCGTCCGAAGATGCGCTGCGGCTCCTGAACTCCGCGACCCGATCAGGCCCGGACGCATCCGTTGCGTTGACACGGGATCTACCTGTTGCTGCCATTCCCTCGTCGGGAGGCGTGGGTCTCACGTCGCGAGCCCGTTGACGAGGGGACGAGGGTTGAGGACGTGGCGCAGCGTCAGGAGCTGAACCGGGGACGGGCCGTCCCACGGTGTCGTCTCGCCCGGGGCCGGGATGGTCGGTCGATGTGCAGGGGCCAGCACGGCGAGTGCGTCTGCGATGGCGGCGCCACGCAGCATGGCCGAGCCGGCGTGTCCGAGAGGTTCGACGAGGCCGCCGACGTCGCGGACCGGGACCATGAACGGTGTCGGCGACAGCAGTGCGCGTGGCCAGATCCGCTCGACGCGCACCACGTTCACCTCGGTCGCGAGCACGACCACGAGTGACTGCAGGTAGATCCATCCCAGCAATCCCAGGACCAGGCCGAACAGCCCGTACGTTGCCGTGGCTCCGCGCAGCTCATGGGTGACAAACACTGCCCCCAATGTCTGCGGGCCCTGCCAGGCCATCCCGGCTGTGACCGCGCCGGGCACAACCTGGGCGTTGGTCAGGTCGCGGGCGGTGAGGACTCGGAAGACGAGGAGGAACAGGGCTGCGTTGACGATCACCGACAGGGCGATGACACCGATCCGGAGCGCTACTCCGAGTTCGGGCAACGCGGCGTCCGCGGTGGTGCTGAGGGCGGCCAGACCGGTCGTGACCAGCACCCGAGGCCGAGGACTCCGAGTACTCCGAGGCCACGCAGTCGCGCGAACAGCGGATCGGGCCGGCGGTCCATCGGCACCGCCCACGCCTGATTGAACGCGTACTGCAGCGCGACCGCGAATCCCAATCCGCCGTACAGTGCGACCAGAATCCCGATCACCAGCCCTGCGCCGGAACCCTGCAACGGGTGTGCGGTGTTGGTGAGCTGGTCTCCGATGATCGGGAACTGAGACAGCGCGCTGCCGATCACAGCCTTTCCCAGTAGCGCGGCTGGGCGGCTGACGGCGACACGCCGACGTGGCGGAGATGATCAGGTTGGGTGCGGGACCTCGGTAGAAGAGGCGGTCCGTCCAAAGATCGACTCTCACCGAGGTCCCGCGTGCCCGATCCTGTCAGCTACACCGCCACGCGGGCCCGCATCGGGACGTCCTCCTCCAGAACGACGTCGCGCGAACAGCACCCGCGTCGGCTCCGACTGGGCGTGTTCTCGGCGTTCCTTGCGGCGCGCCGGCAGACGGCTGGACGTCGTTACCCCGGTGCCGGTGGGGCCGCCGGGCTCACCAGCACCACTTCCGTTCCCTCGTCCTCGGCGGAGTCCGCACGTCGGATGACGACCTCGTCCATGAGTTCCCGCATCATGAACAGCCCCCGCCCGCGGTGGGCTGGATCGGGGGTCACCGGCTTCCAGCGGCCATGGTCGCGGACCGTGATGCGCAACCGCCGGGAGGCGTCGGACCGCGTCTCGACAATCGCCTCCACCACGACGTTCCCCATGGTGGGGTTTCCCCGGTACGCGTGCTCGGCCACGTTGCTCACGGCCTCGCTGACGGCGTATTCGACATCGTCGACGAGCTCCGCGGGCCAGGACCACGCGTCCAACCACTCGCGTATCCGGTTGCGAACCAGCCAGGGTGCCGCCATCTCGGCGCGCATCGCGAATCCCAGTGCGGGCTGCGCGCCTGCTCCGGTCTGCGAGGGGGTCGGCCGGCGCCACGACGGGACAGCACCCGGACCCGGGGCACTGTTCGCATCACAGGGTGGCATCGCCGCAGTTTCTCGTCTCGGCTCCGATGGTGCAGGTTGGACCCGGCCCGTGAGGATCAGCCGGGCAGGTCCGGGGCATCCGCGGCCAGGGCCTGCTCACGGTAGTCGTAGAGCGACAGCGTCCGGTCGAGGCCGGTGAGCTGAAGCGGCCGGATGACGGGCCTCGTATGGTCGACCACCACGCGCAACGGCGTGCTCGGTCGGGCGGCCTCGTGGGCCTCGACGAGGGCCTTGAGTCCCTTCGTGCCGAGGAACGTGACCTCGGTCAGGTCCACGACGACAGCGCGATCGCCCGCCTCAACCAGCGCTGTGTCGACCGCTGCACGTAGCCGAGGCACCGTCAACGAGTCGACCTCGCCGTCGACGATCACCACCACCGCGCGGTCGAGACGATCGAGGGTGACCGACAGCAGCTGCTCGGGCCCGGGCAGTCCACCCGTACTTTCCTGCACGGCGCACCGTATCCGGTGGCTGGTGCCGGTGGGCGGGTGCGTGGGCTGATAGAGGGGTTAGCGTTCCGACTGTGCACCTGTTCCTGGGGGCAGCCCTCCGCGTTCTGCGTGGTCGGTCCTGCCACCGACGTCGCCCTGCCGTAGGACCGCGGCCGTGATCGACGATGCCGAGTGGAACCGCCGGGTGCGCGACGAGACCGACACTGAGAGGTGGGACCGGAACTGGGCGGACCTGCTCCAGGAGCTCCGAGTGGCGCAGACCGGGGTGCAGCTGCTGACCGGGCTGCTGCTCACCGTGCCGTTCCAGCAGAGGTTCGCCGCCCTGCCCGAGCATGCGCGGGTCGTCTACCTGGTGACGACGGCGCTGTCCGTCGCCGCCACTGCGCTGCTCATCGCGCCGGTCGGGATGCACCGGCTGCTGTTCCGTCGGCACGCCCGACTTCTGCTCGTGTCGATCGGGCAGGGATGCGCGGTCGGCGGGCTGGGTCTGCTCGGGCTCGCCGTCACCGGCGTCGTGCTGCTGATCTTCGACACCGTCGCCGGCACGACGGCGGGCATCGTGGCCGGGGGGTTCGCGTTCGTGCTGTTCGCCGGGCTGTGGGGCGTGACGCCGCTGGTTCTCCGCCGGTCCGGGGGCGTAGTCGACCGGACCTCGGACGAATAGGGCGGTCCTAGCTGTTCGAGTGGATCTAGTGCTGTCCAAGATGGCGCGCGGAGCTTCGTGGCCGGTCTGCCAGCTGTCGTGGATCGCTGCTCCAGACGGCCGATGTGGTGGTCACGGTTCGGCGTCGGCCCCGGCGGAACTCAGGTCGAGCAG
>NZ_JAOPWR010000474.1 GCF_025965585.1 Pseudonocardia sp. | reverse complement strand
GTCCAGCCAGGCGGCGTCGCCGCGGCCCCCGCCGACGAGGCCCAGCCCGCCGCCCTCGGACACCGCCGCGGCCAGCGCCCCGCCCGCAGACCCGCTCATCGCGGCCGACGCGATCGGGCACCGGACTCCGAACAGCTCGGTGAACGGTGTGACGATCGCCATCAGGCCGGCCCGGTCGTGTCAGCCCCGGTCGTGTCAGCCCGGGTCATGGCAGCTGGGCGGCCATGCGCTCGCGCAGGAGCGTGGCCGCGGAGTAGGGGCGCACGAGCACCGTCAGCTCGGTCAGCTGCACGGTGTCGCCGCCGCCTCCGTTGTCGCCGTCCGGGGTGTCGCCGTCCGGGGTGCCGCCGCGCAGGATGTCGACGCCCTGCAGGTCGCGGTCGCCCACGTGGCACGCGAACTCCAGCACGTGCCCCGTGCCGCCCGCGTACTCACCGGTGTACCGGAAGTCCTCGAACACCTGCATCACGGCGGTGAGGATGGCGCGCAGCGCCTCCCGTCCGACGTACGGCTTGTGCACGACGGGGGAGTGGAAGACGACGTCGTCGGCGAAGAGCGCCACGGCGGCGTCGACGTCCTTGCCCTCGACGGCGTCGCGGAAAGCTGCGTACGGGTCGGTCACCGGCCCATCACACCACGAGCACTGCGCCGACCACAGCGCCGACGAGGCGCCGACTACGACGCCAGGGCGGCCGGTGCGACGGCCTCCGCCAGCAGCTCGTAGGAGCGGATGCGCTCAGCCGCGCCGTGGGTGCTGGTGGTGACCATCAGCTCGTCCACGCCGGTGCGCTCCACCAGCTCGCGGACGCCGTCACGGACGGTCTCGGGAGAGCCGATGACCTGGCCGTCGAGGCGCTCGTCGATGAACGCCTGCTCCTGCGGCGAGTACGGGTACGCCTCGGCCTCCTCGACCGTGGGCACGAGGCCGGGGTTGCCCATCCGCAGCCGCAGGAACTGCAGCGCGCCGGGCAGTGCCTGGCGGTGCGCTTCGGCGTCGGTCTCGGCCGCGAGCACGGCGGCGCAGATCATGGAGTACGGCTGCTCGAGGACGCCGGGCCGGAACGTGTCGCGGTAGAGCTTCAGGGCGGCCAGGGTGTTCTCGCCGCTGAAGTGGTGGGCGAAGGCGAACGGCAGCCCGAGCAGGCCCGCGACCTGGGCGCTGTAGCCGCTGGAGCCGAGCAGCCACATGTCGGGCTGCTGGCCGTGGGCGGGCACGGCCACGACCGGGCCCTCGCCGCGGAAGTAGGCGGCCAGCTCCTGCAGGTGCTCGGGGAAGTCGTCGGCGCCAAGCGCGTCGGTGCCGCGGCGCAGCGCGCGGGCCGTGCGCGGGTCGGTGCCGGGGGCGCGGCCGATGCCGAGGTCGATGCGACCGGGGTGCAGCGCGTCGAGCGTGCCGAACTGCTCGGCGATCACCAGTGGCTGGTGGTTGGGCAGCATGACACCGCCGGAGCCGACGCGAATGCGCGACGTGGCCCCGGCCAGATGCGCGATCAGCACCGCGGGCGACGAGCTGGCGATACCTGGCATGCCGTGGTGTTCGGCCACCCAGTAGCGCTGGTAGCCGAGCTCCTCGACACGCCGGATGAGGGCCGTGCTGGAGGCCAGCGCCGCGGTGGGCGTCGAGCCGGAGCCGATGGGGACGAGGTCGAGAACGGAGAGAGGCACCACGTCCGGTGTAACCCACCCGCGTGGCCGCTTCTTCCCGTGCAGCCGATCGGTCCAACGGGGTACTGCTCCATGCGGGTGGATCGCGGGTGCTCCGCGCTCGCACGGGAGGCTGGGCGACCCGATGGGAGGAGTGCCCGTGCTAGACGCCGTGCTGGCCGAACTGCTCGTGCGCAGTGGTGCGCGGGCCGCGCGCCTCGTCGACGCCCGGACGGGCACGCTGCTGGCCGAGGCCGGAGTTAATGCGGGCGAGGAGGTGGCCGCGCTCGTCCGGCTCGCGCGCGCCGCCGTCCCGGTGGGGGCCGCGAGCGGCGGGATGGAGGACCTCGTCCTGGCCACCCCGCGGGCGGTGCACGTGCTGCGCGGCCTTCCCGGTGCCTTCCTGCACGTCCGGGTCGAGGACGGGGCGGGGGTCGCCCAGGCACGCCGCGAGCTGGCCTCGCCCGCGCTGCACCGGGCGCTCGCGGCGGCGCTGGCACCGGTGGAGCCGATGCTGCCCCGGCCGCGCACACCGTCCGAGCGGCCCGACAGCCTGCCCGCGCTCGCCACGCTGGGAGCGAGCTCTCGGCCCTCGCGCGCGGGGTCGCTCGCCGTGCTGGCGCTGGCTGCGGACGCGTCGAGCCGGTTGCCGCAGCGGGCCCCCGGGCGGCCCCTGCGTGAGGTGCCCGAGGTGCTGGACCGGCAGTGGTCCCGCGACCTGGCGACGATGCAGCGCCTCGTCGCCGGGCTGCAGCGGCTGAACTGACTGAAACCGCCTCGCGGGGCACCTCTAGCATCGAGGGGTCAGTCGTACAACCCCCTCGCGAGACAACCCCCTGGAGGCACCCCGTGTCCGCGCCCGCAGTCAGCCCCCCGTCCGCCCCCGTCCGGGTGCCGGCCGGGACCACGGCGGGTGCCGCCGTGCGCGAGGCGGGCCTGCCGACCAGCGGCCCGAGCGCGGTCGTGGTCGTCAAGGACGCGGGAGGCGTGCTGAAGGACCTGGCCTGGGCGCCCGACGCCGATGCCGAGGTGACCCCGGTCGGCGCCGACACCGAGGACGGGCGCAGCGTCATCCGGCACTCCGCCGCGCACGTGCTCGCGCAGGCCGTCCAGCAGATGTTCCCCGAGGCCAAGCTGGGCGTCGGCCCGCCGATCACCGACGGCTTCTACTACGACTTCGACGTGGCGGCGCCCTTCACCCCGGAGGACCTCACCAAGCTCGAGTCGGCCATGAAGAAGATCATCAAGGCCGGCCAGCGGTTCTCCCGCCGCCGGTACGACTCGCTCGAGGACGCCCGCGAGGAGCTCGCCGACCAGCCCTACAAGCTGGAGCTGATCGACCTCAAGAGCGCGGCGGGCGACGACTCCGAGGTCATGGAGGTCGACGCCTCCGGCGAGCTCACCGCGTACGACAACGTGCACGCCCACACCGGCGAGGTCGTCTGGTCGGACCTGTGCCGCGGCCCGCACATCCCCACCACGAAGTTCATCCCGGCGTTCAAGCTCACGCGCAGCGCGGCGGCGTACTGGCGGGGCGACCAGAAGAACCCCCAGCTGCAGCGCATCTACGGCACCGCGTGGGAGAGCAGGGAGGCGCTCGACGCGCACCTGCACCGCATCGCCGAGGCCGAGCGCCGCGACCACCGCCGCATCGGCGCGGAGCTCGACCTGTTCTCGTTCCCCGACGAGCTGGGCTCGGGCCTGCCGGTATTCCACCCCAAGGGCGGCATCATCCGCCGCGAGATGGAGGACTACTCGCGCAAGCGCCACGAGGAGGCGGGCTACGAGTTCGTCTACTCGCCGCACATCACCAAGAGCAAGCTCTACGAGATCTCCGGCCACCTCGGCTGGTACGCCGACAGCATGTACCCGCCCATGCACCTCGACGAGGAGCGCAACGCCGAGGGCGAGATCACCAAGCCCGGCCAGGACTACTACCTGAAGCCGATGAACTGCCCGATGCACATCCTGATCTTCGACTCGCGCGGGCGGTCGTACCGGGAGCTGCCGCTGCGGGAGTTCGAGTTCGGGTCGGTCTACCGATACGAGAAGTCCGGCGTGGTCCACGGGCTCACCCGCGTGCGCGGCATGACCCAGGACGACGCCCACATCTTCTGCACCGACGAGCAGGTGCAGGACGAGCTGAAGTCGCTGCTGAGGTTCGTGCTCGACCTGCTGCGCGACTTCGGCCTCGACGACTTCTACCTCGAGCTCTCCACCCGCAACCCGGCGAAGTCCGTCGGCACCGAGGAGATGTGGGAGCGCGCCACCGGTGCGCTGCAGGAGGCCGCGCAGGAGTCGGGGCTCAAGCTCGTCGCCGACCCGGGCGGTGCCGCGTTCTACGGGCCGAAGATCTCCGTGCAGGTCAAGGACGCCATCGGGCGCACCTGGCAGATGTCCACCATTCAGCTCGACCTCAACCTGCCGGAACGGTTCGGCCTGGAGTACACCGCGGCCGACGGCAGCCGCCAGCGCCCGGTCATGATCCACCGTGCGCTGTTCGGCTCCATCGAGCGCTTCTTCGGCGTGCTCACCGAGCACTACGCGGGCGCGTTCCCGGCGTGGCTCGCACCCGTGCAGGTCGTGGCCATCCCGGTCACCGACGAGCAGGTGCCCGCGGTGGAGGAGATCGCCGCCCAGCTGCGCAAGCACGGCGTGCGCGTCGAGGTCGACGCGAGCGACGACCGGATGCAGAAGAAGATCCGCACCCACACGCTGCAGAAGGTGCCGTTCATGCTGCTCGCGGGCGCGCGCGACGCGGAGGCGGGCGCGGTGAGCTTCCGGTTCCGCGACGGCTCCCAGCGCAACGGCGTGCCCGTGGCGGAGGCTGTGCAGACGATCGTCGACTGGATCGCGAGCCGCAACAACGCCAGCCCGACGGCGGAGTAGGGACCGCCGGGATGGAGGAGCCTTCCTACGCGAGCGTCGTCGTGTCGCGCGTCCACCTGGCGGTGGCGGTCGTCTTCGCGGCGGCCGCCGCCGTGGCCGCGGCGATCGACGGGCAGTGGTGGCTGGGCGTGCTGCTCGCCGTCGTGTTCCTTGCCCTCGGCGTCCACCTCGGCGTCGTCCGGCTCACCGTCACGTCCGACTCGGTCCGCGCGGGTCAGGGGCCGTGGGGCGGCGGCCGCGAGATCCCTCGTGCGGAGGTGACCGAGGCGCAGGTGGTGGAGCTGAGCTTCGCGCAGGTGCTCGGGGCCCGCCTGCCGGAGAACAGGCGGATCGGTCGGCTCACGGTGCGTCCCGGCCCGACCCTGCAGCTCGTGCTGGGCTCGGGCGAGTACCTGTGGGTCACCACCGCCGACCCGGCCACGGCCGCCCGCGCGGTCCGGCCAACGGCTGCCACCTGAGCCGCCGATCACGGTCTCAGGGTGACCGGTGTCTAGGATCGGCGACCATGAGCGAGGCCGCCGACCCGGTCCTGGAGCCGCAGGACGGCGTGGGCACCCCCGACGGCTTCCGCCGCCTGTGGACGCCCCATCGGATGGCCTACATCAAGGACACCAGCGACGAGGGCTGCCCGTTCTGCCGCATCCCCTCGCTGCCCGACGACGAGGGCCTCGTCGTCGCGCGGGGGGACACGGTGTACGCGGTGCTCAACCTGCACCCGTACAACCCCGGCCACCTCATGGTGCTGCCCTACCGGCACGTCGCCGAGCTGGAGGACCTCACGCCCGCCGAGGCGGGGGAGCTGATGACGTTCACCCAGCAGGCGGTCCGGGCGCTCAAGGAGGTGGCCGCGCCCCACGCCTTCAACGTCGGGATCAACCTGGGCACGGTCGCCGGCGGGTCGCTGGCCGAGCACCTGCACCAGCACGTCGTGCCGCGCTGGGGCGGGGACGCCAACTTCATCGCCGTGGTGGGCCAGACCAAGGTGATCCCGCAGCTGCTCTCCGAGACCCGCGCGCTGCTCGCCGACGCGTGGTCCGGGGCCGCTGCGGGCTCCGAGTAGGCGCATCCGACTAGGCTGGGTGCCGACGGCGGCGCCCGACCCGCACTGTCCCCGGTCACCGTCCATCGCGCCGCATCCGTTGGGGCCGACAAGCAGGAGCCCATGCTCAACGTCTTCGCCCGCGTGCACGTCAACCGGGTGTCCGAGCCGCTCGGACGCTCGTTGCTCGGCGCCGGCATCACGCCGGACGCCGTCACGGTCGTGGGCACCGTCGGGGCCGTGGCCGGTGCGGTGTGGTTCTTCCCGCGTGACCAGCTGTTCGTCGGCACGCTCGTCATCACCCTGTTCGTGCTGTTCGACCTGGTGGACGGCGCGATGGCCCGCGCCCGCGGCCACGGCACCCCGTTCGGCGCCGTCCTCGACTCCACCTGCGACCGGCTCGCCGACGGCGCCCTGTTCGCCGCCATCGCCTGGTGGTGCCTGGGGGTGGGCGGCAACCGGCTGCTCGCCGTCGCCGCGCTCGTCTGCCTCGTCTCCGGGCAGCTCGTCTCCTACATCAAGGCGCGCGCCGAGGGGCTCGGGCTCTCGGCCGAGGGCGGGCTGGTGGAGCGAGCCGAGCGGCTGCTCCTCGCGCTGTTCGGCACCGGCCTGCAGGGTCTCGGCGTGCCGCACGCCCTCGAGGTGGCGCTGTGGCTGCTCGCCGTCGGGTCGCTGTGGACCGTGGGCCAGCGCATCGGGTCGGTGTACCGCAGCGCGCAGGCCCGACAGGCAGGCGCCCCGGCCGGCGATCCGGTCGATCCTGCGCAATGAGCCCGTCGCTCTCCGAGCGGGTTGCCGGGCCGACTGTCGCCGAGCGGCTGGTGGACCTGGAGTACGCGACCGCCTGGCGGCTCGTGCGAGCGTTGCCCGAACGGCTCGCGCTCGGCCTGTTCCGCAGCGGCGCGGACCTCGCCGCCCGCCGGCCCGGCGCCGGCGCCGGGCGCCTGCGCGCCAACCTCGCCCGGGTGGTGACGGACGCGGGCCCGGCCGAGCTGGATGTGCTCGTGCGCGACGGGCTGCGCAGCTACGCGCGGTACTGGTGCGAGGCGTTCCGCCTGCCGTCGATGGATCCGGCCCGCATCCACGCCCGCACCCGGGTCACCGGTGTCGCCCCGTTCACCGAGGCGGTGGACGCGGGGCGCCCGGTGGTGATCGCCCTGCCGCACAGCGGGAACTGGGACGCCGCGGGCGTCTGGCTGGTGGAGACCCTGCGGGCCCGGGGACTGGACCCGTCGTTCACCACGGTGGCGCAGCGGCTGCGGCCCGAGTCGCTCTACCGGCGGTTCGTGGCCTACCGGGAGTCGCTGGGCTTCGAGGTGGTCGCCGCCGAGGACGGCTCGGCCGCCTACCGCGCGCTGACCCGGCGGCTGCGGGCGGGCGGCGTCGTCTGCCTGGTGGCCGACCGCGACGTCACCGGCACCGGCCTGGAGATCCCGTTCCTGGGCGCGCCCGCGCGACTGCCCACCGGCCCGGCCCGGCTGGCCGCGATGACCGGGGCGCTGCTGCTGCCGGCCTTCCCCCGCTTCACCCCCGACGGCTGGGTGATCGACTTCGCCGATCCCGTGCCGGTGCCCGGGCGCGGCGACGTCGCCAAGGCCACCCAGGCACTCGCCGATGCGCTGGGCGTCCTCATCGGCCGGGCGCCCGCCGACTGGCACGTCCTGCAGCCGATCTGGCGGGACCGCTGATGCCGGCCGACGGCCCGCTGCGGATCGGGATCGTCTGTCCGTACTCCCTCGACGTGCCGGGCGGGGTCCAGAGCCACGTGCTCGGGCTGGCGCGGGCGCTCATCGCCGCGGGTCACGAGGTGGACGTGCTCGCCCCGGCCGTGGGCGCCACGCCGCTGCCCGGCTTCGTCACGCCCGCGGGCCGGGCGCTGGCCGTGCCCTACAACGGGTCCGTCGCGCGGGTGACGTTCGGGCCCCGGTCCTACGCGCGCGTGCGGCGGTGGCTCGCCGAGCACCGCTTCGACGTCCTGCACCTGCACGAGCCCACTACGTTCAGCCTGTCGGTGCTGGCCCTGCAGGTCGCGGACGGCCCGATCGTGGTCACCTTCCACACCGCCACCGAACGGTCGCGCGCGCTGAGCGCGTTCGGCGGGATGCTGCGGCCGCTCATGGAGAAGGTGACCGCGCGGATCGCCGTCTCGCCGCTGGCCCGCCGCGTGCAGGTGCAGCACCTCGGCGGCGACGCCGTCGAGATCCCCAACGGCGTCGACGTCGCGGCGCACGCCGGCGCATCGCCCCTGCCCGACCGGCGCCGGGGGGCGACGGTCGGCTTCCTCGGCCGCTTCGACGAGCCGCGCAAGGGCATGCCCGTGCTGCTCGACGCCGTGCGCGCGCTCGCGCCCGACCGGCCGGACCTGCGGCT
>NZ_JAOPWR010000435.1 GCF_025965585.1 Pseudonocardia sp. | reverse complement strand
CGTCTCCTCGCCGCGGCGGCGGATGTGGCGGCCGGGCTCGACCGCGCCCCGCACGGTGGCGCCGGTGCGCTCGCTCCACTCGTAGGGCAGCACGCCGGACGTGCCCTCCGGCACTGTCGCGCCGGTGGCGATCTCGCAGGCCGTGCCGGGCTGCAGCGGAGGCGGGTCGTCGCCGCCCGCCCGTGCCTGGGCGACCACCGTCCACGGTGCGGGCCCGCACACGGCGTAGCCGTCCATGGCGGAGCAGTCGGCGGGCGGGACGGCCACCAGGGCGGGCAGCGGGGCGGCGAGCACCCCGCCGAGGGCGTCGGCGATGGCGACGGGCTCCGCAGGCAGCGTCGGAGCCGCGACGTGGGCCCGCTCACGGGCGTCGGCCCAGGTCGTCAGGGGGCCGTGACCGGGACGTCCGGACACGTCAGCGGTCCCGTGGGTGCAGCCGGCCGGACATGTTCCCACTCTCGCCTACGCGACCGGGCGACGCAAAACCGTGGCGGCACCCGCCGTGCTGGACCCAGGTTATGGAGGATGATGCTGGTACGGCATGCTGTAATGACATTCCACCACAGCGTTCCACAAGGAGTGACGTGCCGACCGGTTCCCGGACCCGCAGCCAGGCGACCCGTACCCTGCGGGCCCGGGCCACGCGGGAGCGCATCGTCGAGGCCGCGGCCCCGCTGTTCGTGGAGCACGGCTACCTCGAGACCACGATGGCCGACCTGGCCCGTGCCGCGGGCGTCGCCGTACAGACGCTCTACCTCTCCTTCGGCAGCAAGGCGGCGGTGCTGGAGGCCGCACTCGCCGCCGTGCGCCAGGACCATCCGTCCGTGGCGGCGTCCGCAGGTCCGACCGGGCCCGACGGACCAGCCGTGCTGGCGCGCCACGTCATCGCGACGGCCGCGGCCGTCGAGCGCAGGCACCCGCTCGACGCCGTGCTGCGCGACGCCGCGGCCGATCCCGAGCCGGCGGCCCTGCTCGCCACCGCCCGGCAGGACGCGCTGGCGGCGCACGCCCGGGCCGTCGACGAGATGGCGGAGCGGCCGGGCTTCACGGTCGAGCTGTCGCTGCAGCGCGCCACGGACGTCGTGGCCGCGCTGCTGTCGCCGGAGACCTACGCGCTGCTCGTGGTCGAGCAGGGCTGGACCACACCGGACTGGGCGGAGTGGGCACTGCGCCACCTCGCGGCCGACCTCTTCCCCGCCGACCGCCGGGGGTAGGGGCCACACTGGGCCCATGGCCCTGAGCTGGACCGTGGTCCCCGCCCCCGCTCCCGTCGGTGCGCTCACCCTGGGCGTCACCGGCCCCGGTCTCGCGCTCGTCGTGTTCGGCGACCACCCGGAGTCCGCGCGGCGGGCCGCCGACCGGCTCGGCGAGCCGCTCGTGCAGGACGCGGCCACGAACGACGCCGCGCGGGAGCTGCGCGAGTACCTGGCCGGCGACCGGCGGGTCTTCGACGTGCCGCTCGACTGGAGCCTGACGGCCGGCTCGCAGCGGCGGGTGCTCACGGCGCTGTTCGAGACGGTGGGCTACGGCGCCACGGTGACGTACGGGGAGCTGGCGGCGCGAAGCGGTTCGGGCGCCGGGCACACGGCGGCCCGGGGTGTCGGGGCGATCATGGGGTCGAACCCGCTGCCGGTGGTGGTGCCGTGCCACCGCGTGCTGGCCGCCGACGGACTGGGCGGCTTCGGGGGCGGCCGCGCGACGAAGGAGTGGCTGCTCGCGCTGGAGGGGGTGCTCACCCCGGCCCTCGACTTCGGACCGGGGTGAGCACGCTCGTCCCTACTGCTCCTGCTGCACGGCCTCGATGTCGATCTCGATGCGCAGGGTCCGCCCGACGTTGAGCAGACCCGCGAGCACCGACTGGTTCCAGGTCATCTCGAACGCGTCCCGCGTGACGTCGGCCTTGGCCGAGAACCCCGCGCGGATCCCGCCCCACAGATCGGGACCGGTGCCCAGGTACTCGACCTCCAGCGGGACGGCCGCGCTCACACCCTTGAGCGTGAGCACGCCGTCCACCACCCAGTGGGTGGCGTCGATGCGGCGCAGCCCGTCGCTCTTGTAGCGGATCTCCGGGTACATCGCGACGTCCAGGAAGTCCGGGCTGCGCAGGTGGCCGTCCCGGTCCTCGTCGTCGGTCTGCACCGCGTTCGGGTCGATCACCACCTCGACGGAGCTGTTCTCCAGCGGATCGGCGACCTGCACCTGGCCGGTGAACCGGCGCAGCCGCCCGTTGATGCGGCTCAGGCCGAGGTGCACCGCGGTGGCCCGGATGCTGGAGTGCCGCGGGTCGATCGTCCAGGTGCCCGGGGCGGGCAGCACCGAACCGCCCGCCCGGGCCAGCTCCAGGACGCCCAGCGCCATGGCCACCCCGCTGACCACGACGCTGCGGGCCTGGGGCTCGTGGCCGGGCGCCGCCACGATCACCGTGTACGGCCCCGGGGCCAGCCCGTCGAGGACGAAGCGCCCGTCGGATCCGCTCGCCACCCGGGACCGCTGCACCCCGGTGGCATCGACCGCCGTGAGGGTGCCACCCGAGATCGGCCAGCCGTCGGGGGTGGTGAGCAGGCCGGTGACCGCGCTCACCGCGCGCCACCCGCGTCCACAGGGCTGACTACGGGATTCGGTGCGGTGGTAGAAGCACCGTTCGCCGCAGGGACGGCCTGGCTGTTCCCGGTGGCGGACCACCCGTTGCCGTTGGCCGAGCCGCTGCCGCCCGCGTGCCCGTTCGACGCGGCCGGGGCCGGGGAGCCGAGCTCCACCGAGGCGGTCGACTGGCCGCCCGCGGTCAGCTGCACCACCTGGGCGACCGGGGCGTACCCGCTGGCCGTGAGGGTGTAGGTGCCGCCGGCGAGGTCCTCGAACACGAACGACCCGTCGGGGCCGGTGACCGTGGACCCGACGACCGTTCCCTCGACGTCCACCAGGGTGGCGATCGCCTCGGCCACGCCGCGGCCGTTGCTCGCCGCAGTGACGGTGCCGACCAGGCGCGAGCGGCGGGGCAGCTCGAGGTCGCGCTCGACCGTGGCGCCCACGTCCAGCCGCACGCTCGTCGCCATCGGCTGGTGGCCCGAGCCCGCCGCGGTGAGGGTGTAGGAGCCGTCGGGCACGCCGATGAGCCGGTAGCGGCCGTCGGGGTCGGTCACGCCTGCGGCGGCGACGTCACCGCGGACGTCGATGAGCGTGACCGTGGCGCCCGCGACGACACGCGCGCCGCCTGCCGGGTCCGGCGTGTGGACGACGCCCACGACGCCGCTCGTGCCGGTCAGCGAGACGTCGTGGCGCACCGGCCCGTCGGAGACGGCCACCAGCGCCGCGTGCGGCTGGTAGGTGCCCGCCGCCGCCACGACCAGGTACGTGCCACCGTGGCTCAGCGGGACGCGGTAGCTGCCGTCGGGGCCGGTGGAGGTACGTGCCTCCTGGCGGCCCGTCGGGTCGGCCACGGTGACGACGACCTGGGCCAGGCCCACCCCGTCGCCGCGGTTGACGGCGCCGAACACCCCGGGACCGTCGGACATGGCGGGCTGGGCGGCCGGGGCCGCGAAGCCCTGTCCGTCGAAGCCCTGTCCGCCGAGGGCCTGCATGCCG
>NZ_JAOPWR010000390.1 GCF_025965585.1 Pseudonocardia sp. | reverse complement strand
GACCGGGATCAGCCGCAAGCTGCCCGAGACCGAGCGCAGCCGCCTCAAGTCCATCCTCAAGAAGGTCGTGCCCGACGACGCCGGCGTCATCATCCGCACGGCCGCCGAGGGCGCGTCCGAGCAGGAGATCGCCGACGACGTACGCCGGTTGCAGGCGCAGTGGGAGGTCGTCAAGACCAAGGCCGAGCAGACCGGCCCGAACAAGCCCAAGGCCCCGGTGCTGCTCTACGAGGAGCCCGACCTGCTCCTGAAGGTCGTCCGTGACCAGTTCAACGAGGACTTCTCCCGGCTCATCGTGGAGGGCGACGACGCCTGGGACACGTTGCAGAACTACGTCGGGCACGTCGCTCCTGAGCTCGCCGACCGGCTGCACCGCCACGTCGGCCCATCGGACGTCTTCGCCGAGTACCGGATCGACGAGCAGCTGCTCAAGGCCCTGGACCGCAAGGTCTGGCTGCCCTCGGGCGGCACGCTGGTGATCGACCGGACCGAGGCGATGACCGTCGTCGACGTCAACACCGGCAAGTTCACCGGTTCCGGGGGCAACCTCGAGGAGACCGTCACCCGGAACAACCTGGAGGCGGCGGAGGAGATCGTCCGCCAGCTCCGGCTCCGGGACATCGGCGGCATCATCGTCATCGACTTCATCGACATGGTGCTCGAGGCCAACCGGGACCTGGTCCTGCGTCGCCTCACCGAGTGCCTCGCCCGCGACCGCACGCGGCACCAGGTCGCGGAGGTCACCTCTCTTGGCCTGGTGCAGATGACGCGCAAGCGCGTCGGCGGCGGGCTGCTCGAGCACTTCTCCACGCCCTGCGAGCACTGCCGCGGGCGCGGTGTCATCGTCACCGCGGAGCCGGTGGAGGAGAAGCAGGACACGGCGCACCGCCCGTCCCCGCCCGAGGGCGCTCGTCGCTCGCGCGGGGGCCGTGGTGGCCGCACCGAGCGCAACGGCCACGACGCGCCGCAGCACGACGAGCCGGGCGGCTCCTCGAACGGGGCCGTGCCCAACGGCAGGGGTCGCGGCGACCGCCGCGACAACGGTCAGGAGACCGGCCCCGACACCACGCCCGACACCGCCGCCGCCTCGATCGACGTGGGCGCGCCTGCCGCGGTGGCCGTGGCCGACGCCCCGGCGCCCGTCACGCCGGCCCCGGCGGCCGTCGAGGCCGTCGAGGAGGTCGTCGTCGAGCGGTCCGTGGTGGCCGAGGTCGAGCGCACCCTCGAGGAGACGGCCCCGGTCGAGCCCGCGGGCGGGCGTCCGGCCCGCCGCCGCGGTCGCGTCACCCGCACCGCGGGGGCCCCGGTCGTCGCGGACGGCGACGCACCCACGGTCGCGGTGGTCACCGTGCCCGCCACCAAGCCGGCCGAGCCGGAGCCCGTCGTGACGCCCGCCGCGGTCGTCGCAGCACCGCCGCAGCCGGATCCCTCCGCGGTCACGTCGCGTCCGCGCCGGGCCCGTCGCGCGGCGTCCAGGCCCGCGGGTCCCCCCGTCGCGGAGCCGGGGGTGGACCCGGTTTGACCCTCTTCGAACGGCTTCCGTACCCTGGTGATCCTGCGCCGCACTCTGCCGAAGAACTGAGTTGCGGCCCGCGTGGGATCTTCACGAACGAGGCGGTCCCGCGCTTCGTCCCTCGAGCTTTGGAGCAGTGCGTCGATGTACGCGATCGTCAAGACCGGCGGTAAGCAGTACAAGGTGGCCGTCGACCAGGTCATCACCGTTGAGAAGATCAAGGGTGAGCCCGGGTCCGAGATCACCCTTCCCGCCCTGCTCCTCGTGGACGGAGACTCCGTCGTCTCCGACGCTGCGGCGCTCGCCGGCGCGTCGGTCACCGCCACGGTCGTCGAGCACACCAAGGGCCCGAAGATCCGCATCCACAAGTTCAAGAACAAGACCGGGTACCACAAGCGTCAGGGGCACCGTCAGCCGCTGACGAAGGTCCAGGTCACCGGCATCGCGAAGTAAAGGGGAGACGCAGCCATGGCACACAAGAAGGGTGCGTCCAGCTCCCGCAACGGTCGCGACTCGAACGCCCAGCGCCTCGGCGTGAAGCGCTTCGGTGGCCAGGTCGTCAGCGCGGGCGAGATCATCGTCCGCCAGCGCGGCACCAAGTTCCACCCCGGCGTCAACGTCGGCCGCGGCGGCGACGACACGCTGTTCGCCCTGGCCGAGGGCGCTGTCGAGTTCGGCTACGCCCGCGGCCGCAAGGTCGTCAACATCGTTCCGGCGCCGGTCTCGGTCTCTGCCTGAGGACCGGCACCACCAGCGTTTCCGACAACGGCGGGTCGCCCTCGGGGCGGCCCGCCGTTGTCGTGTTCGTGAGTCACTGAGGAGAAGAAGTCGATGTCGAAGTTCGTGGACCGCGTGGTGCTGCACGCCACCGCGGGGGCGGGCGGCAACGGCTGCGCCTCGGTGCACCGCGAGAAGTTCAAGCCCCTCGGCGGCCCCGACGGCGGGAACGGGGGCAAGGGCGGCAGCGTCGTGCTCGTCGTCGACCCCGGTGTGCACACGCTGCTGGACTTCCACCACCGCCCGCACGCCATGGGGCGCAACGGCAAGCAGGGGCAGGGCGGGTTCAAGAACGGCGCCAACGCCGAGGACATCGAGCTGCTCGTGCCCGACGGCACGGTCGTGTTCGACACCGCGGGCGAGATCGTCGCCGACCTCACCGGCCCCGGCACGCGCTTCGTCGCCGCTGAGGGCGGCCGGGGCGGGCTCGGCAACGCCGCGCTGGCCTCCGCCGCTCGCAAGGCCCCCGGGTTCGCGCTCCTCGGCGAGCCCGGTGACGCCCGCGACCTCGTGCTCGAGCTGCGGTCGATGGCCGACGTCGGGCTCGTCGGGTTCCCGTCAGCGGGCAAGTCGTCGCTGGTCGCGGCCCTGTCGGCGGCCCGGCCGAAGATCGCCGACTACCCGTTCACCACGCTCGTGCCGCAGCTCGGCGTCGTCAGCGCGGGCGCGGAGGTGTTCACCGTCGCCGACGTGCCCGGTCTCATCCCCGGCGCGTCCGAGGGCCGTGGGCTGGGGCTCGACTTCCTGCGCCACATCGAGCGGTGCTCGGTGCTCGTGCACGTCGTCGACTGCGCCACGTTCGAGCCGGGCCGTGACCCCGTCGCCGACATCCAGGCGCTGGAGGACGAGCTCGCCCGCTACACCCCGGCCCTGGGCGGCGAGCTGTCCGACCGGCCCCGCCTCGTCGCGCTCAACAAGATCGACGTGCCCGACGCCGCCGACATGGCCGAGCTCGTGGCCGCCGACGTCGCCGAGCGCTTCGGGTGGCCGGTGTACGCCATCTCCACGGCGAGCCGGGCCGGCCTGCGCGAGCTGACGTTCGCGATGGCCGAGCAGGTGCGCGACTACCGCGCCGCGCAGCCCGTCGTCGAGGCCACGCGGATCGTCCTGCGGCCCACCGCGGTGGACGACTCCGGCTTCACGGTGGAGGAGGACCCCGAGCTGGACGGCGGCTTCATCGTGCGCGGTGCCCGTCCCGAGCGCTGGATCCGGCAGACGGCCTTCGACAACGACGAGGCCGTCGGCTATCTCGGCGACCGGCTCGCCCGGCTCGGCGTCGAGGACGCGTTGGCCAAGGCGGGCGCCCGGGCGGGCTGCCCGGTCACCATCGGCCCGGTCACGTTCGACTGGGAGCCCAGCACCCCGGCCGGTATCGCGGCGATGATGAACGGCGGCCGCGGCACCGACGCGCGCCTGGAGCAGAGCGACCGCGTGCCCGCGCACATCCGCAAGGCCGCGCGCAACGATCGGCGCGTCCCCCGCACCGACGCGGAGCTGGCCATCGCCCGCCTGCAGGCGGAGGACGACGACGAAGAGTACGGCGACGATGAGTGACTCGTGCGACGGACACGTGACGGCCCTGCGCAGGGCCGTACGGTGTCCCTCGTGGCGGTCATCGGTCCGGTGAACGCGCGGCTCCAGCTCGCCGGCGCGCGGCGTGTCGTCGTCAAGGTGGGGTCCTCGTCGCTGACCAGCCTCGGCGGCGGGCTCGACCCCACCCGTCTCGACGCGCTCGTCGACGCACTGGCGAAGCGGCGGGCCACGGGCACCCAGGTGGTGCTCGTGTCGTCCGGGGCCATCGCGGCCGGGCTCGCCCCGCTCGGGCTCACCAGGCGGCCCCGCGACCTCGCCACCCAGCAGGCGGCCGCAGCCGTCGGGCAGCTGCTGCTCGCGCAGACCTACGGCGCCTCCTTCGGACGGCACGGGCAGGCCATCGGGCAGGTGTTGCTCACCGCCGACGACATGATCCGCCGCGCCCACTACCGCAACGCCCAGCGCACGCTGGAACGGCTGCTGGGGCTCGACGTGCTGCCCGTCGTCAACGAGAACGACACGGTGGCCACCGACGAGATCCGCGTGGGCGACAACGACCGGCTCGCCGCTCTGGTGGCGCACATCGTCGGGGCCGACGGGCTCGTGCTGCTCTCCGACGTCGACGGCCTCTACGACGGCGACCCCCGCAAGCCCGGCGCAACGCTGCTCCGCGACGTCGACGCCCCCACCGACCTCGGCGCCATCACGATCGCGCGTCCCGGGCAGGGCGGCCTCGGCACCGGCGGCATGGCCACCAAGATCACCGCAGCGGCGATGGCGGCGGCCGCGGGCATCCCGGTGCTGCTCACCGCCGCCGAGGAGGTCGACGCCGCGCTCGACACCTCCGCCGACGGCCCGACGGTGGGCACCGCGTTCCGGCCGTCGGGGCGGCGGATGTCGGCGCGGAAGTTCTGGCTGCGCCACGCCGCGGACGTGCACGGCCGCCTCGAGCTCGACGCGGGCGCCGTCGCCGCGGTGATCGACCGCCACCGCTCGCTGCTGGCCCCGGGCATCCACGGCATCTCGGGCGACTTCGTGGCCGGGGACGTGGTGGACCTGGTCGGACCTGACGCCGTGGTCGTCGCGCGCGGGGTGGTGGGCTTCGACGCCACCGAGCTGCCCGCCCTGATCGGCCGCCGCAGCCGCGACCTGCCCCCCGAGCAGCGCCGCGAGGTGGTCCACGCCGACGACCTGGTGCCCCTGACCAGCCCCTGACGCGAGTCGAGACTGAGCGGTCCCGAACGGGTCCGGCTTGTCCGCCGGCGCGGGCCCGACCACACTCGGGCCGATGACGTCCGCCGATCGCGCCCGCGCCCGGATGGTCGACGCGCTGGTCAGGGGCGGGCGGGTACGCAGTGCCGCTGTCGAGGAGGCGCTGCGGGCCGTGCCGCGGCACCTGTTCCTACCCGGGGTGGAGATCGACGCGGCCTACGCCGACGAGGCGGTGGCCGTCCAGCACGTCGACGGGGTGGCCACGAGCTCGGCGTCGCAGCCGTCGATGGTGGCAATCATGCTGGAACAGCTCGCGCTCGCGCCGGGGCAGAGCGTGCTGGAGGTCGGGGCCGGCACCGGCTGGAACGCCGCCCTGATGGACAGGATCGTCGGGGCCACCGGTTCGGTCACGTCCGTGGACATCGACGCCGACCTGGTCAGGTCGGCCGCGGTCCATCTGGCCGCGGCCGGCTCGCCGGACGTGCGGCTCGTGTGTGGGGACGGGGCGCGGGGGCATCCGCCGGACGCCCCCTACGACCGGATCGTGCTCACCGTCGGCAGCGCGGACGTGCGACCGGAGTGGGTGGCGCAGCTCGCGCCCGGCGGGCGGCTGCTCGTGCCGCTCGCAGTGCGGGGGAGCCAGCTGTCCGTCGCGCTCGACCTCGGATCCGACGGGGTCCTGCGCAGCGACTCGGTGCGCGGCTGCTCGTTCATCCGGCTGCGCGGGATCGGGGCTGGGTCCGATATGCGGGCGAGGCCGGTGGAGGGGCTCTGGGTGGACGTGCCAGAGGCGGCGTCACCGGACGTCGACCCCGCCCTGGTCGCCGCTGCGCTCGACGCGCCGGGCCCGGTGCTGACTGCGGAGGTCCCGCTCGGTGCGTCCGACATCTGGGACGGGTTCGGCTTCTGGCTCGCGCTGACCGAGCCGGGGACGGTGCGGCTGATGGCTGATGACGACCACGACGTCCCGCCGTCCGCGGTGGCGCTGGCCGCCGGGCCGGCACTGGCCGTCGTCGCTGGTGGTACGACGTCGTCGCTGGTCAGGGCGTTCGGACCCGGGAGTGAGGCCGTGGCCCACCGGGTGGTGGCCGCGTTGCAGCGGTGGGTCGCCGCCGGGTCGCCGAGCACCGCCGACCTGGAGGTGACGGTGGTGCCACGGACGTCCGAACCCACACCGGCGGGCCCTGCACGCGTCGACAAGGCGTACTCGACGGTGCTGCTGGGCTGGCCCTCGCCGGCGGCGCCCTGATCTGCGCCCCGGTCTGGGGTCAGGCCATCGGCTCGAGCACCACGAGCGGGATCTCGCGGTCGGTCTTCTTCTGGTAGCCGGCGTAGTTGCGGTACTTCCCGGTGATCTGCGGCCACATCCGTCCGCGCTCCTCCGGGGTGGCGATGCGCGCGGTCATCGTCTCCTTGGCGCCGCCCTTGACCGCCACCTCGACCTGCGGGTTGTCGCGGAGGTTGAGGAACCAGGCGGGGTGCGTGTCGTCGCCCCCGCGGGACGCGACGACCACCATGTTGCCGTCGTCGTTCAGGGGCGAAGTGAGCATCACCGAGCGCGGCTGCCCGCTCTTGCGGCCGATCGTCGTCAGCTCGAGGACAGGCATGCCCATGGCGTGCCAGCCGAGCCGACCGCCACTGACCCCCATGATCAGCCGATGGACGCTGTTCATGGCCTTCAACGCCAGGTCGCTGGGCATGACCGGATTCTGCACCCATCAGAAGCCGGGATGGACCGGTGGGCCCTGTTCGTGAATGCTCTGCGAACGGCTCGGGCCCGGGCCGTCGGAGGAGGTCGCGTGGATCCGCCGGACGGACTCTTGTGGGCTGCCCTCGATCGGCTACCCGTGGGTGTGTTCGCCGTGGACCCAACCGGCCGGATCGTCCTGTGGAACGCCGAGGCGGCCCGCCTGACCGGCAGTCCCGCGGCGAAGGCGATCGGGGCCCTCGCGCTGGACATGGGCATCGCGCCCGCCGACTCCGACCGGGCAGGGCAGATCCTCGACCGGCTCCTCGCCGGGCAGGCCTGGGCGGGCGAGTTCCCCGTGCAGGGCGCCGGTGGCCGCCGGGCGTACTTCCACAGCGTCCCGGTGACGGACGACGCCGGGCAGCTCGTGGCCGTCGTCAGCGCGTTCTCCGAGGCCGACGCCCAGCGCCGCGACGAGACGTTCGCGCTGCTGGAGGGACTGTTCGAGAACGCCCCGCTCGGCTTCACCTACGTCGACACCGACCTGCGCTACCAGCGGGTGAACACGTCGGTCGCGGAGATCAACGGCGGCACCGTGGACGAGAGGATCGGGCGCACGATCGACGACGTGCACGGCGAGCCGTGCGGTCCGCAGTTCTCCGCGGTCTGCCGGGAGGTCATCCGCACCGGCGAGGCCCGGCAGGTGCGCATCGAGGGCAGGCTGTGGCACGGCACGGGCCCGCACCAGGTGTGGCGGATGAACTACTACCCGGTCTTCGGCGACGACGGCGCGGTCGTGGGTGTCGGGGACGTGTTCATCGACGTGACCGACGCCGAGCGGGCCACGGCCGAGCTGGTGGCCGCGGCGGACGCCCGTGACTACCAGCTGACCCGCTATCAGAGCCTCGTCGACGCCACCAGCGCCGCCGTGTGGGGACGCGACGCGGAGGGCCGCATCGTCGAGGACTCCCCGAGCTACCGCGCCATCACCGGACAGGATGCGCGGACCTACCTCGCCGACGGGCCGCTCGCGGCCGTGCACCCTGCCGACCGGCCCCAGGCCGAACGGACATGGCAGGAGGCCGTCGCGGCGGGAGAGCTCTACGAGCACGTCTACCGCATGCGCACCGCATCGGGCGAGTACCGGCACTTCCGCGTCCGCGCGGTGCCCGTGCGGCGCGACGACCGCGTCGCCGAGTGGATCGGCACGGAGACCGACATCGAGGCCGAGGTGCGTGCGCGGACACGCCTGGAACTGCTCTCGCGTGCCACCGCCGCGGTCAACCGGGAGCTCGACACCGAGCGGGAGCTGCAGGCGCTCGCCGACGCCCTCGTGCCCGACTTCGCCGACGTGTGCACCATCCACCTGATCGACCCGCTCGTGCCGGGGGGGCCGGTGACCGGACGCCGACTGGCGCAGCGCGTGGAGAGCGCTGTGCCGCTGCCCCACTCCGACGATGCGTTCCGGTTCGCCGACGACCATCCCTTCGCGCAGATGTGCCGCACCGGGCAGCCCCTGCTGCTGAGGCACCCGCTGCAGGGCGCGCAGCGGTGGGCGGACACGGACGAGCTCGCGCGCTGGGAGGCGGAGCTGCACTGGAACACCACGCTGCTCGCGCCGATCCTGTCCGGCGGCACGGTGGTGGCGGCTCTCGCGTTCGTCTCGTGGGGCGACCGGCCCGGCCACACCGAGGAGGACCTCGTCTTCGTCGCCGAGCTGGCCACCCGTGCGTCGGCGGCGGTCGAGCACGCGCAGCGGTTCCAGGAGACGCGCCGCGCCTCCCTCACGCTGCAGAAGGCCATGCTCAGCAGCCCGCCGCACGTGCCCGGGGTCGAGATCGAGGCGCGCTACCAGCCGGCGCTGGCCGACCTGGAGGTCGGCGGCGACTGGTACGACGCGTTCGTGCTGCCGGGTGGCGACATCGGCCTGGTGGTGGGCGACGTCGTCGGCCACGACCTCGGTGCCGCGGCGGTGATGGGCCAGTTGCGCAGCATGTTCCGCGGAGTGGCGATGGACAAGGCCATGACGCCGAGTGCGGCGATCACGCGGCTGGACGAGCTGGCGGTGCTGCTCGGGATCACCGACTTCACCACGGTGCTCTACGGGCGGCTGCACCGCGGCCCCGGCGGGGCCCTGTTCACGTGGTGCAGCGCCGGGCACGTGCCCCCTGTGCTGGTGCTCCCCGA
Source organism: Pseudonocardia sp. (assembly GCF_025965585.1). Classification (GTDB taxonomy): domain Bacteria; phylum Actinomycetota; class Actinomycetes; order Mycobacteriales; family Pseudonocardiaceae; genus Pseudonocardia. The sequence goes on along the minus strand of NZ_JAOPWR010000390.1, from coordinate 8,574 downwards.
CGGCGGGCACCGGTTGCTCACCGAGGGAGCGGGGCTCGTCGTCGGCGTGGACCCGCGCACGCCGCGCACGGACGCGACGGTGCGCCTACCGCCCGGGAGCACGCTGCTGATCTCCACCGACGGGCTGATGGAGCGTCGCACCGCCGATCTGGACGACGGACTCGAGCTGCTCGGCACGCTGGCCGAGGAGCTGGCGCACCTGCCCCTCGCGGAGTTCTGCGACGGGCTGCTGGCCCGCGCGATCGGTGACACCGGCGACGACGTGGTGGTGCTCGCCGCTCGGCTGCCCGCCGGGTGACGGGTGTGCCGAGTGACGGGTGTTCGGCGTGACGGGTGTTCAGCCGGCCTGGGCGAGTGCGAACGGCAGCACGGCCGATGCCCCGGCCCGGCGCAGGAGGCGCGCGGCGACGGTCATCGTCCAGCCGGTGTCGAGGAGGTCGTCCACCAGCAGCACCGGCCCGTCGGGCAGCGTGAAATCGGGTTCGTCGAACGCGTTCCACACCGCCGCGAGCCGCTGCGCGGAGTTGGCGTGCTCGCCCGGCCGCTCGCCCGTCGGGCGCAGCGTGCCGAGCAGCGGCAGCCGTCCGATCTCGGAGATGCGCCGCGCCAGGTGGTCGAGCTGGTGGGGGCGGGTGCGGGAGCCGATGCCGACGATTCCCACCGGCCGCTCCTCCCAGCCCCACCCGGCCAGCACCCGCACGCACGCGTCGAGCACGTCCTTCGGGACGGGCTGGTCCTCGCCACCCACGAGCTCCCGCAGGCGCGTGCCCCAGCCGATGTCGGACAGCCGCCCGATCACGCGGCCGGACTCGGCCAGCTCGCCCGCGGGGATCTTCCCCGACGCGGGCACGTCCAGCTCCTTCATCCCCGACGGCCACTGCTTGCGGGGCGACACCTCCACGCCGGGACGTGCCAGCCGCTCCTGCGCCGCGGCGGAGGCGGCGCCGTCGACGTCGGTGCTCCACGCCGAGCCCGCGCAGTTGTCGCAGCGGCCGCACGGCTGCGCGTGCGGGTCGTCGAGCTGGTTGCGCAGGAAGACCAGGCGGCACTGCGTCGTGTCGATGTAGTCGAGCATCGCCTGCTGCTCGGCCTTGCGGGCCTCGGCGATACGGCGGTGGCGCTCCTCGTCGTAGACCCAGGGCTCGCCGGTGGCGAGCCACCCGCCCTTGACGCGCTTCGCGGCGCCGTCGGAGTCGAGCACCTTGAGCAGCATCTCCAGCCGCGTGCGGGAGAGATCGACGCGCGTCTCGATGGCTGCGGTGGACAGCGTGTCGTCGCCCAGGACCCGCAGAGTCTGGCGCACCACCGGCTCGGGCGGGAACGCGAGCGAGGCGAAGTAGCGCCAGATGTCCTGGTCCTCGTGGCCCGGCAGCAGCACCACCTCGGCGCGTTCCACGGCGCGTCCGGCGCGTCCGATCTGCTGGTAGTAGGCCACCGGCGATGCGGGCGCGCCCAGGTGGACCACGAACCCGAGATCGGGCTTGTCGAACCCCATGCCCAGCGCGCTCGTGGCCACCAGCGCCTTGACGCGGTTGGCCAGCAGGTCGCCCTCGGCGGCGAGACGCTCGGCGGGATCGGTCTTGCCCGTGTAGGACGCCACCGGGTAGCCGCGCTCGCGCAGGAAGTCGGCCACCTCCTCGGCCGCGGCGATGGTGAGCGTGTAGACGATGCCCGCACCGGGCAGCGCGTCGAGCTGGGCGGCGAGCCAACCCAGCCGGTCGGCGGCCGAGCGCAGCTTCACCACCGACAGGCGCAGGCTCTCGCGGTCGAGCGAGCCGCGCAGCACCAGCGGCTCCCCGGCGGCGAGCCCGAGCTGCTCGGTGACGTCGACGACCACACGGTCGTTGGCCGTGGCCGTGGTGGCCAGCACCGGGATGCCGTCGGGCAGCTCGGCGATCAGCGTGCGCAGGCGCCGGTAGTCGGGCCGGAAGTCATGGCCCCAGTCGGACACGCAGTGCGCCTCGTCGACCACGAGCATGCCGGCGCTCGCGGTGAGCCGGGGGAGCACGCGATCGCGGAAGTCCGGGTTGTTGAGCCGCTCGGGGCTGACGAGCAGCACGTCGACCTCACCGGCGTCGACGGCGTCGTAGGTGCGCTCCCAGTCAGCCGTGTTGGCCGAGTTGACCGTGACCGCCCGGATACCCGCGCGCTCGGCGGCGTCGATCTGGTTGCGCATCAGCGCCAGCAGCGGCGAGACGATGACCGTGGGGCCCGCGCCGGCCTCCCGCAGCAGGGCGGTGGCGACGAAGTACACCGCCGACTTGCCCCACCCCGTGCGCTGGACGACGAGCGCGCGCTTGCGGAGCGCGACCAGGGCGTGGATGGCGGTCCACTGGTCCTCCCGCAGGCGCGCCGACGGACCGGCGAGGGTGGCCAGCACCTCCTCGGCGCGGGAGCGCAGATCCTGCTCGGCGGCCGTGAGCTCGGTGGTGGTCATGCCCCCCATGGTGGACGACCCCACCGACAGTTGCCGCGGCGGTCTCAGGCGCCGCGGGGGGCGACGGCCGGATCGGGGTCGGCGACCGCGAGCCGGTGCGTCGTGAAGGTCAGCAGCGCGAGGCTGAGCAGGGCGATGACCACGTACCCGGCCGTCTGCCCGATGCTGTCCCACGCGGTGTGCAACGCCACCGCCACGACGAACACCCCGACGAAGCCCGCGATCGCGCGGGGCCTCCAGTGGCGCTCGGCGGCCCGCCACAGCGCCGCGGCCGTCAGGCCGGTCCAGGCCATGTGCGCGGCCGGGCTGAGGATGCCGCGCAGCAGCAGCACCCCGTCGACGGCGGCGAGGTTACCGCCCGACTGCACGAGCGTCACGAAGCCGTAGCCCATCGTCTCCAGTGCGGCGAAGCCCGCCCCGGCCGCCACGCCGGCCAGCAGACCGTCGGCGGGCCGCCGGTGACGGGTCACGATGAGCACCACGAACGGGGCGATGAGCTTGGCCCCCTCCTCGATCACCCCGACCGCCAGCATCGGCATGACGCCGAGCCGCTGCAGGGTGTCGAACTCGAGCGTCCCGGCCGCCACGACGCCGACGACGCCGCCGATGAGGGCGATGAGCGCGACCACGCCGCCGCTGATGCTGTAGCGCAGCCGTCGTTCGGAGATGAACGTGACGAAGGCCGCGGGCACCACCGCCGCGCCGAGCAGGATCAGCGACGGCACCAGGTTCGGGTTGCCGGTGGTGATCAATGCCCGTCGCACCGCCTCGAAGAGCGCGATCCCGACCACGAGTACCGCCAGCCACGCCCACCGCCGCGCCACGCCCACGTTCCGCTCCCCGCGTCCACCGGGCCGCCGGCCGGCCCGCACGCCGCCATCCCACCGCACCTCGGCCCCACCGCGCATCACCCGCGCCGGATGTGACGCCGCACCCGGCCGTTATGCCGATCACCGGGCCCCAAGGCAGGATGAGGCGGTGAGCGACATCCAGTCACCGTTGTTCGGCTCCGTCTCCGATGTCGCCGAGCGGCTCGCCGGCGTCGGGTACCTGGCGAACACCGCGGTCGCCACCACCGTGTTCCTGGCCGACCGGCTGGGCAAGCCGCTGCTCGTCGAGGGCCCCGCGGGCGTGGGCAAGACCGAGCTGGCCAAGGCCGTGGCCGAGTGCACGGGGTCGGGGCTGGTGCGCCTGCAGTGCTACGAGGGCATCGACGAGGCCCGCGCGCTGTACGAGTGGAACCATGCCAAGCAGCTGCTGCGCATCACCGCAGGCCGCAACGACGAGTCCTGGGACGAGACGCGCGACGACGTGTTCTCCGAGGAGTTCCTGCTCCCGCGCCCGCTGCTCACCGCGATCCGTCGCAGCGACCCCACCGTGCTGCTCGTCGACGAGATGGACAAGGCCGACGTCGAGGTCGAGGGCCTGCTGCTCGAGGTGCTCTCCGACTTCCAGGTCACTGTGCCCGAGATGGGCACGATCACGGCCACGCGCAGGCCGTTCGCGCTGCTGACGTCGAACTCCACGCGCGAGCTGTCGGAGGCGCTCAAGCGCCGCTGCCTGTTCCTGCACCTGGACTTCCCCGACGCCGACCTGGAGCGGCGCATCGTCGCCAGCCGCGTGCCGGAGCTGGCCGAGAGCCTCGTCGACGCGCTGGTGCGCACCGTGCGCGTGCTGCGCGGGCTGGAGCTGCGCAAGTCGCCCTCGGTGGCCGAGACGATCGACTGGGGCCGCACCCTGCTCGCCCTGGGCCTCGACACCCTCGACGACGACGCCGTACGCGCCACGCTGGGCGTCGTGCTCAAGCACCAGTCCGACGCGGTGAAGGCGGCGTCGGAGCTGCGCCTCAACTGACGGGGCGCAGCCGCGCGGGCAGGCGCGGCGCCCCGGGCGTCACGTCGTCGGCCATGCGGGCCGGCACGCGTTCCTGTGATCAGCCGACGGTCACCGGGAGCTCCCACAGCAGCGACTCGGGCAGGTCGTCATCGTGGCACCGGTCCCGACGGCTGGCAGACGGTCGGGGGTGGACGGCATGATGGGCGGATGGAGACGCAGGAGCGGCTGGGGTCCGAGTACGGGCTGTCCGGGCACCTCGTCGACTTCGTCACCGCCCTGCGCTCCCACGGCGTGGCCGTCGGGCCGGGCGAGACGGTCGACGCCGCCCGCGTTCTGGGCGCACTCGACCTGCTGCACCGCGAGCACCTGCGCGAGGGGCTCGCTGCCGCGCTGCTGCGCCGCTCCGGGCAGCGCCAGGCCTTCGACACGCTGTTCGACCTGTACTTCCCGGCCGCGTTGGGCGCCGGCAGCGGCGACGTGGAGGTGCCCCGCGTCGACGACGTGCCCGACGGCCCCGTCGACGTCGACGCGCTGCGCGACATCCTCGCCGACCTGCTCCGCGACGGCGACGACGCCGCCCTGCAGGAGCTGGCGCGCGCCGTCGTCGACGCGCTGGGCAACTCCGGGGGAGCGGGCCAGGGCATCCGGGGTGCGGGCGGGCAGCCCAGCTGGTCGGCCTACCAGGCGCTGCGCATGCTCTCGCCCGAGACGCTGCTCGCCCGGATCATGGACGATCTCAAGGCCGCGAACCCGGACGAGACCGGCGAGTTCTCCGACGAGATGCGCCGCCGCGAGATCCGCGACCGTATCGCCGCGTTCCGCAAGATGGTCACCGACGAGGTGCGCCGCCGCACCGCGGAGAAGCGCGGCCGCGACCAGGTGGCGAAGACCGCGGTGCCCAAGCAGGCGGAGCAGGTGGAGTTCCTCTCCGCCTACGCCGAGCAGCTCACGCAGCTGCGCCGCACCGTCCACCCGCTGGCCCGGCGCCTCGCCGCGCGCCTCGCGGTGCGCCGCAAGCGCGCCAACCGCGGCACGCTCGACATGCGCCGCACGCTGCGCCGCTCGATGTCCACCGGCGGCGTGCCGATGCGCCCGGCGTTCAAGACGCGGCGTCCGGGGCGTCCCGAGCTGGTCATCCTCTGCGACGTCTCCGGCTCGGTCGCCGGCTTCAGCCACTTCACGCTGCTGCTCGTGCAGGCGCTGCGCGAGCAGTTCTCCAAGGTGCGGGTGTTCGCGTTCGTCGAGCGCACCGACGAGGTCACGCACCTGTTCGACCCGGGCGCCGACCTGGCCGGTGTGATGCAGCGGGTGCTGCGCGAGGCCGACCTCACCGCGTTCGACGGCCACAGCGACTACGGCGCCTCGTTCGGCTCGTTCGCCGAGTTCTGGGGCGAGGCCATCACGTCCAAGTCGTCGGTGCTCATCCTCGGCGACGCCCGCACCAACTACCGCGACCCCAACCTCACGGTCCTGCGCCGGATCGTCGGCGCGGCCCGGCATGCCCACTGGCTCAACCCCGAGCCGCGCCGGCAGTGGGGCAGCGGCGACTCCGCGGCCCTGCGCTACGCCGACGTCATCCCGATGCACGAGTGCCGCACGGCCGCCCAGCTCGCCGACGTCGTGGAGGCGCTGCTCCCGGTATGAGCCCGGTGGTGAGCAGCACGGTCGCACTCCGGGTGCTGGGCCCGCTGGGCGCGGACGTCGACGGCATGCCGGTCGATCTCGGCGGTCCCGGCCGGGCTCGCCGCTGCGGGCGGTGACGTGGTCTCGGCCGCGTGTGTCGTCGTGGGTCGCTGCCGGTCAGGGCCATGACGCCCGCCCGGACGCGGTCCAGCAGGAGGTCGAGCACCGCGTGGTCGCCGCTGAGCACCGCCGGGTCGACGCTGCCGGAGGTATAGCGGGCGATCACCGGCCACGCGATCTCGTCCTCCGCGCGATCGTGGTGGTGGATGTCGTCGCACAGGTGCCGGACCCAGGTGGTGATCGCCGCGGCCCGCCGGTCGGAGCACGGAGTGGCACGTCGGTCCGGAGACGTGCTGTCTTGACCGGGCGGCCAGTCAAGGAGTAGAACGGAGATGTCTTCAGAAAGAGGGAGGTGGTCTCCATGACCAGCAAGGCATGGACCCGCTGGCAGGACTGGGTGGCTCTCGTGATCGGCGTGCTCGCCGCGCTGTCGCCGCTCGTGGTGGCGACGTCCGCGGGTGCGGCCTGGGCGCTCGTGGTGCTCGGCGTCCTCATCGCCGTGGCCGCGCTCTGGTCGCTGGCGTCCCCGGGTTCGGTGGCCAGCGAGTACGCCCACATCGTGTTCGGCGTGCTGCTGTTCATCTCGCCCTGGGTGCTCACCTACAGTGATCTCTCCGGAGCGTCGTGGACGTCCTGGATCGCCGGTGTGCTCGCCGTGATCGCCGGCGCCACTGCCGTTCCCGTCGCCACCGCGCAGCACCGGAGCATCGCCGGTCAGCACTGACCCGGGCACTGATCGGATCGACGAGTGACGAAGAGGCCGCGGCGCACCAGCACCGCGGCCGCTCCGTCTGGGGAGGAGGGCGCGATGGCCGACGAGTCAGCCCGTGAGCGCATCCTGAGCGCTGCGGAGGAGCTGTTCGCCGAGGCCGGCTTCGCCGCCACCCCCACCTCGCGCATCGCCGAGCGCGCGGGCGTGCCCAAGGGGCTCGTGCACTACTACTTCACGCGCAAGCCGGACCTGCTCGCCGCGCTGGTGGAGCGGTTGCCCGAGGAGCTGATCCCGCTCGAGCAGGTGGTGGTGGCCGGTGACGTGGGAGAGAGCCTGCACCGGCTCGTCGACCGGCTGGACGAGGCGCTCGACTCCTCGGCGATGCTCTCCCACCTGCTGTGGCGAGAGGCCGACACCCATCCTGCTGTGCTCGAGGCGATGCAGGCCCGCTTCGCCCGCATCGTCGGGCAGATCAGGGCGGTGATCGCCGCCTCACTGACGGGCAACGGTCGTCATCCCGACATCGACAGCGCCGCGCACCTGCTCGCCCTCGCCGTCAGCTACCGGCACTCGGTGGCCCGTCACGACGTCGACGAGCACCGGGGCATCCGCCGCGAGCTGGACTTCATCGCTTCCGCTCTCGCCTGACGACTCGCTACTCGAACTGATGTTCGATCTGCGGTACCGTCGAGGACATGACCGACCTGGCCTGGCAGCCCTCGCTGCTCGACGGCGGCCCGCTGGAGCTCGATCCCGGGCTGCACGGCGTCCGGCGCCGCGAGCTGGCCCGCGGGGCCTGGGTCGATGTGCTGCCGCGCTGGTGCGCCGGGGCCGACGACCTGTTCGCCCGGCTGCTGGACGACACGCCGTGGGGGCCGCAGCGGGAGGTGTGGATGTACGACCGGACGGTCGTCGAGCCCCGCGTCACGCACCGCTGGACCCTCGACTCGGCCCCCGCCGAGCTGGCCGCGATGGCGCGGGTGCTGAGCGCGCGGTACGGCGTGGGGTTCACGCAGGTCGGCGCCAACCTCTATCGCGACGGCGCCGACAGCGTCGCCTGGCACGGCGACAGGGTGGCCCGCGAGCTGCCCGAGGCCGTGGTCGCGCTGGTGTCGCTCGGGGCGGTGCGGCCGTTCCGGCTCCGGCCCACCGGGGGCGGGGCGAGCATCGGGTTCCTGCCCGGCCCCGGCGACCTGCTCGTCATGGGCGGGTCATGCCAGCGCACCTGGCAGCACTCCGTCCCGAAGACGCGGGGCGTCGGGCCGCGCATCAGCGTCCAGTTCCGGCACGCCTACCAGCGCTGATCCCCGGCTCTGATCGCGGTGTCCCGCGGCGCTGCCAGTACGCTCCGCGGGTGCATCGCAAGATCGGCGTGATGGGCGGGACGTTCGACCCGATCCACCACGGTCACCTGGTGGCGGCCAGCGAGGTCGCCGACCGCTTCGGCCTGGACGAAGTGATCTTCGTGCCCACCGGGCAACCGTGGCAGAAGGTCGACCGCGCCGTGAGCCGCGCCGAGGACCGCTACCTGATGACGGTGGTGGCCACCGCGTCCAACCCGCGGTTCACGGTCAGCCGGGTCGACATCGACCGCAAGGGTCCGACCTACACCGCCGACACCCTCGCTGACCTGCACCGGGAGTTCCCCGACGCCGAGCTGTTCTTCATCACCGGCGCCGACGCGCTGGCGCAGATCCTGTCCTGGCACAAGATCGAGGAGCTGTTCGAGCTCGCGCACTTCGTCGGCGTCACCCGGCCCGGCTACGAGCTGGCCGACGAGCACCTGCCCGACGGGGCCGTCTCGCTCGTGGAGGTGCCGGCGATGGCGATCTCCTCCACCGACTGC
>NZ_JAOPWR010000381.1 GCF_025965585.1 Pseudonocardia sp. | reverse complement strand
ACATCGCCCGCGCCGTCCGGCGGTTCGGGGACGATCCGGCGGGCACCGTGCAGCGCGGCCGTCCGATCAACGGCCGGGCGCCGGGCCCCGCCTCCCACCCCCAGCGCAACAGCGCCGGCAACCGCCTCCGCCTGGGCCTGCGCCGGGCCCGCCGCCGCTGACCCCACCGCTGCTGACCCCGCCCGGGTCCGTGCGCGGACACCGTCGCCACAGCCGTGTTTTCCGCCCACGGGTGACGGCGGCGCACCCGCTAGCGTGAGCCCGGTGAGCGCTCCCTCGATCACCCTCGTCGCCCGATTGGCCGCCTCCGCCGCCGACGCCCGGCGCGGGGTGGTGCGGCTGCACCCCGAGGTGCTCGACGCGCTCGGCCTCCGCTCCTGGGACGCGGTGGCGCTCACGGGTGCGCGGGTCACCACGGCGCTTGCGGCCCCCGGCGGGGGGCCGCCCGGCCAGGCCACCCTCGACGACGTCACGCTCTCCAACGCGGGGCTCGCCGACGGCGCGTCCGTGGTGATCACGCCCGCCCACGTGGAGCCGGCGCGGCTCGTGCGGCTCACCGGCTCGACGATCGCGCGGGCGTCGCTCACGCCGGAGACCGTGCGGCTCGCGCTGCTCGGCAAGGTCGTGAACAGCGGTGACGCCGTCTCGCTGCTGCCGCAGGACGTCGGGCCCGCCCCGGGCCTGGACGCGCCCGCCGTGCGGCAGCGGGTGAACGGGGCGCTGGGCGCCGCCTGGACCTCCGAGCTGCTGACGGTGGCCACGGTGGAGCCGGCGGGTGCCGTCGCGGTGCGGCCCAGCACCGTCGTCGGATGGGAGGGCGGGGCGATCACCGGACAGGCTCCCGTCACCACACCGGTCACGCCCGCCCGCGTCGCGTCCCCCGCCCGGGCTGCGACCGCGGCCGCGCCACCGGCGCCCGCCGAGCCGGCGCTCCCGGTCGAGGACCTCGTCGGCAACACCGACGCCGCCCGCAGGCTCGTCGAGTGGCTGGAGCTCACGTTCGACCGGCCCGAGCTGCTCGTCCGCCTCGGCGGCTCGCCACGGCTGGGTGTGCTGCTGGTCGGGCCCGAGGGTGTCGGGAAGCTGACCCTGGTGCGCGCCGCCGCCGCCGCGGTGGAGGCGCGCTGCGTCGAGCTCGCCGCCCCCGGTGTGGCTGCCCTGGAGCCGGGCGCGGCGTCGGAGCGGGTGCACGAGGCGATCGGCGTGGCGCGCGCCCAGGCCCGGGCCGGCACGCGGACGGTGCTGGTGATCACCGACGTCGGGGCGCTGCTGCCCGCCGAGACGCCGCCTCCGCTGACCACCCTCGTCCTCGACGCGCTGCGCGACGCGGTCACCACGCCTGGTCTCGCGCTGGTGGCCACCACCTCGGCGCCGGAGGCGGTCGACCCGCGTCTGCGCGCCCCCGACCTCGTCGACCGCGAGCTGGGCCTGGCCCTGCCCGACGTCCGCACGCGCACCGAGCTGCTGCGACGGCTGTTCGCGGCCGTCCCGCTCGCCGAGGGCATCGACCTCAAGGCCGTCGCCGAGCGGACGCCGGGCTTCGTGGTGGCCGACCTCGCCGCGGTGCGCCGCGAGGCGGCCGTCCAGGCGGCGCTGCGCCACACCGGCGACGGCGAGCCGACGATCGGTCAGCAGGACCTCCTCGACGCCGTCGGCTCGGTACGGCCGATCTCGATGTCGTCGTCGGAGACGCTGCGGACCGGTGGCATCACGCTCGACCAGGTCGGCGACATGGTCGAGGTCAAACAAGCCCTCACCGAGGCCGTGCTGTGGCCGTTGCAGTACCCCGACTCGTTCGCCCGCCTCGGCGTCGAGGCCCCACGCGGCGTGCTCGTCTACGGGCCGCCCGGCTGCGGCAAGACGTTCCTGCTGCGGGCGCTCGCCGGCACCGGCCAGCTCAACGTGCTCGCCGTCAAGGGTGCGGAGCTGCTCGACAAGTACGTGGGCGAGTCGGAGCGGGCGGTGCGCGAGCTGTTCCGCCGCGCCGCCGACGCCGCCCCGGCGCTGGTGTTCCTCGACGAGGTGGACGCGCTGGCGCCGCGGCGCGGGCAGTCGTCGGACTCCGGGGTGGCCGACCGCGTGGTGGCCGCCCTGCTCACCGAGCTCGACGGTGCCGAGCCGCGGCGCAACGTGATCGTCGTCGGGGCCACGAACCGGCCCGAGCTCATCGACCCCGCGCTCCTGCGGCCCGGACGCCTCGAACGGCTCGTCTACGTCCCACCGCCGGACGGCCCGGCGCGCGCCGACATCCTGCGCGCGGCCGGGCGCAACACCCCGCTCGCCGACGACGTCGACCTCGACCTGCTGGGCACAGAGCTGGAGGGCTACTCGGCCGCCGACTGCGCCGCGGTGCTGCGCGAGGCGGCGCTCACGGCGATGCGGGAGTCGCTCGACGCCACCCAGGTGACGGGCGCGCACATCGCGGCGGCGCGCAAGGCCGTGCCGGCGTCGCTCGACCCGCTGCAGCTCGCGGAGCTGGAGGCGTACGCGGCGCGTCGTCGCGGCTAGGACGCGGCCTGGGAGTCCCGGCCCGCCCGGCGCCACTCGCCGGGCGTCGTCCGGTTGCTCGTGCGGAACCGGCGCGTGAAGTAGGCCGGGTCGCGGTAGCCCACCCGCGTCGCGAACCCGTCGAGGTCGGCCACGGCACGTCCGCGTCGGGCCGGCAGAAGCCGGCTAAGCGCGCTTCTGGTAGTCGTTCGTGACGATCACGATCACGCCCGGGGTGGCGTCGTCGAGGCCGGCGAACCGGGGTTCCACCCGCATGCCGAAATCGCTGCCCACGGCCTCCGCGGCGGCCTGCTCCGAGGTGCCTGGGCGGTAGTAGACGGTACTGGTGGGGATGTTGCCGTAGGGGTAGTTGGCCACGGCGGCGACGGTCCAGCCGTCGCCGCGGAAGTCCTGGGCGGCGCGCGCCGCCAGCCCCTTGATGGTGCTGTTGTTGTAGACGCGCAGCGGCTGCCGGAACACAGCCGGGCTGCTGCCGCCGGAACCGGCGCTTCCCACGCTCCCGGAGTCCGTGCTCCCGGAGCCCGCGCTCCCGGAACCCGCGGTGCCGGTGCCCGCGGTGCCGGGGGCGGCGATGGCATTGGTGGGGGTGGGGCCGAACGACGGGATGGGGACCCCGGTGCCGCCGGGCGCGGCGCCCGTGGCCGAGGCGCCCGCGGTGGGCTCGGCGACGGCGGTGGTGCTGCTGGGCGAGGCCGAGCTACCGGATCCGCCGCCGCCGGTGACGAGCGTGCCGATGCCGATCACCGCGGCGATGGCGCCGACACCGAGCAGTGCCAGACCGCCGACCCGCAGCGGCGACGGGCCTCCGGAGGGAGCGGGTGCGGTCACGACGAACTCCTCGGCTACGCGATGTCCGGTCGGCGACCGGGTATGGCGATCATGGTGGCGTCACCAGGGCTCGATGCCCAGCCGACGCGCCGCACGGGTGCGCTGCCGGCTGGCACGCAGCCTTCGGAGGCGCTTGACCAGCAGCGGATCGGCCGCCAGGGCCTCCGGCTTGTCGACGAGTGCGTTGAGCACCTGGTAGTAGCGGGTGGCCGACATGTCGAACAACTCGCGGATAGCCTGTTCCTTGGCGCCGGCGTACTTCCACCACTGCCCCTCGAACGCGAGGATCTCGCGCTCCCTGCGGTCCAGCTCGCGGTACGGGTTCCCGGCGGGGACGCCGGGTTCGGTGGCGGACTCCATCACGCTCCTCGCGGCCTCGCTACTAGCTGAAAGACATGCCTGTCATTTGCGCGGCCATTCAATCACGGGGCACCGACGTTCCCGGGGCAGGGACGCGCCGCCCGTACGGGGTGAATCCGGAGCCGGCGAGGTGCTCCGACGGGCCACGGCCTACCCTCGCCGCCGTGGCCGTCCGTCCCATTCGCATCATCGGTGATCCCGTTCTGCACACCCCCACCCGCCCCGTCGAGAGGTTCGACGAGGAGCTGAAGGCGCTGGTGGCGGACATGTTCGACACCATGGCCGCGGCCGACGGCGTCGGGCTGGCCGCCAACCAGGTCGGCGTGCCGCTGCGGGTGTTCGTCTACGACTGCCCCGACGAGCGGACGCGCACGCGCCTGCGCGGCGTGGTCGTCAACCCGGTGCTCGAGACGTCCGAGCGCCCGGAGACCATGCCCGATCCCGAGGAGGACGAGGAGGGCTGCCTGTCGGTGCCCGCCGAGCAGTTCCCGACCGGACGGGCCGAGTGGGCGAAGGTGACCGGCGTCGACGTCGACGGGGCTCCGGTGGAGATTGAGGGCACCGGGTTCTTCGCCCGCTGCCTGCAGCACGAGACCGACCACCTCGACGGCCTGATCTACATCGACCGGCTCGTGGGGCGCAACCAGCGCGCGGGCCGCAAGGCCGTCAAGCGCAACGGCTGGGGCGTGCCCGGCCTGGAGTGGGACCCCTCAGCGGTCCAGGCCGAGGACGTCTGAAACGGCGTACCTTGGCTGCAACGGTGTAATCGTTGCGAGAAGGAGATCGCCGTGGACGAGCTCGATTCCTACTCGCGGACGGTCAGCACCGTCGCCGCGGAGATCACCGGCAAGGTCGCTGCCGTCCGCACCGGGCGGGGCAGCGGATCGGCCGTCGTAGTGAACGCCGACGGCATCCTCGTCACCAACGCGCACGTCGTCGGCGAGGCCCGCCGCGGGCGCGCCGACTTCGTGGACGGCACCCAGGTGAACGTGGTGGTGGCCGGCGCCGACCCGCTCTCGGACCTCGCCGTCCTCCGGGCCGCGCGGCCCGGCGACCTGCCGCCGCCCGTCAGGCTCGGGAACGCCGACGAGCTGGTGGTCGGGCAGCTGGTCGTGGCCGTGGGCAACCCGCTCGGGCTCGCGGGCTCGGTCACGGCCGGGGTGGTCAGCGCGCTCGGCCGGGCCCTGCCCACCCGCAGCGGCAGCGCGGGCCGTGTCGTCGAGGACGTCATCCAGACCGACGCCGCGCTCAACCCCGGCAACTCCGGCGGTGCCCTGGCCGACTCCCGGGCACGGGTGGTCGGCATCAACACCGCGGTGGCGGGCGTCGGGCTCGGGCTCGCCGTGCCCGTCAACGGGACGACGCGGCGGATCGTGGATGCGCTGCTCGCCGACGGCCGGGTGCGCCGCGCCTACCTCGGCGTCGTCGGCAGCCCGGCGCCGGTGCCCGCCGTCGTGGCCGACCGGTACGGCCGTCGCAACGGCCTGCGGCTCGCCGAGGTCATCGGCGGCAGCCCTGCCGCGCAGGCCGGGCTGCGGGCCGGCGACCTCGTGCTCGACGTCGGGCGCAGGCCCGTCCAGGACGCGCAGGGCGTGCAGCGTCAGCTGTTCGGCGAGGCGATCGGTGTGCCGCTGCCGGTCACGGTGCTGCGCAACGGCGCGATGGTGGACGTGGTGGCGGTGCCCACCGAGCTGGGCTGACCCCTCGACGTCGTCGGAAGGTGTGGCACGACCGCCCGACGATCCGGGCCGGAACGCGAGAAGGTGCGGCGCCCGGATCGGCCGCCGCACCTTCTCCGAAGCGTGATGTCAGGACGAGATGGGCTCCAGCACGAACACGGGGATCGGCCGGTCGGTCTTGGTCTGGTACTCGGCGTAGTTCGGGAACGCGGCCACGGCCCGCTCCCACCAGACGGCCTTCTCGTCTCCGGTGACCTCACGGGCCTTGTAGTCCTTGGTCACCGTGGCGTCCTGTAGCTCCACGTGCGGCTCGGCCTTCACGTTGAAGTACCACACGGGGTGCTTGGGGGCGCCGCCCTTCGACGCGACGATGGCGTAGTTGCCGTCGTGCTCGACGCGCATCAGCGGCACCTTGCGCAGCTTGCCGGACTTGGCGCCGCGCGTGGTCAGCAGGATCACCGGGAGCCCGTTGATGTCGACGCTCTCGGTGGTGCCGGTCTCGAAGATCTTCTCGGTCTGGTCGCGAACCCAGCCCTCGGGGCTGAGCTCGTACTCACCTTCCAATGGCATGAGCCTCATCCAACACCGCCTGGCCGTCTGGTGCGGGACGGGCGCCCGGGTTACGGTCGAATTCACACGGGAGCTCGACGCACGGGCTGAGAGGGTGGCTGCGCGGCCACCGACCGTCGAACCAGACCGGGTAATGCCGGCTGCAGGAGGTCAGGGCATGGAGAGCACCGTGGGTGTCACGCCGCCCCGCGTCATGACGATCGCGGGCACCGACTCCGGCGGTGGTGCGGGCGTCGCTGCCGACCTGAGGGCGATGGCGGCGTGCGGGGTGCACGGCTGTGTGGCCGTCACGGCGGTCACGGTGCAGAACTCCCTGGGCGTCACCGGTGTGCACACGATCCCGCCGGAGACGGTGGCCGCACAGATCGAGTCGGTGGCCACCGACATCGGCCTCGACGCCGTCAAGACCGGGATGCTGGCCGACTCGGCGATAATCCGGGCCGTCGTCGCCGCCTGCGACCGCGTCGGGATCGGCGCCGACGGGCAGACGCCGCTGGTGGTCGACCCCGTCGCTGCGTCGATGCACGGCGACCAGCTGCTCGCCGACGAGGCCCTCGACGCTTTCCGCTCGCTGCTGTTCCCGCGCGCCACGCTGATCACCCCCAACCTCGACGAGGTGCGCCTGCTCGTCGGCATCGACGTCCACGACCGGGCGGCGCAGTACGAGGCCGCGAAGGTGCTGTTCGGGCTCGGCCCGCGGAACGTCCTGGTCAAGGGCGGGCACCTGCGCGAGGACACCGACTCCTGCGTCGACCTGCTCTACGACGGCCACACGTTCGTCGAGCTGCCCGGCCCACGCTTCGACACCGGCGACACCCACGGCAGTGGCGACAACATGGCCTCGGCGATCGCGTCCGGGCTGGCCCGGGGCCTGTCGGTGCCCGAGGCCGTCGCGCGGGCCAAGCGCTACATCGTCGAGGCCGTCCGGAACGCGTACCCGCTCGGCGGCGGGCACGGACCGGTGTCGCCGCTGTGGGCCGTGCGCCCCTGGTGGGAGGAACCCACCCCCTGATCCCCGGCCTTCCGGCCGGTGGAACCACAACTGAACACACGCGGGAGCTCGTGACCAGAACGGGCTGAGAGGGCGGTGACGTGCCGCCGACCGCAGAACCTGTCCGGGTAATGCCGGCGTAGGGAGGAACAGCCATGACGGTGATGCATGACGCGCAGATCACGACGGGCCCGATCCGCGGCTCGCACAAGGAGTACCTCGACGGGCCCGACGGTCTGCGCGTGCCCGTGCGTCGCGTCGAGCTGAGCAACGGCGAGCACCACGACGTCTACGACACGTCCGGCCCGTACACCGACCCGAACGCGGTGATCGACGTGCGTGCGGGGCTGCCGCGGTTGCGGGAGGGCTGGGCGGGCGAACACCCCACCCAGCTCGCCGCCGCCCGCGCCGGCGTCGTGACCCGCGAGATGCGGTTCGTCGCGGTCCGGGAGGGCGTCGACGCCGAGCTGGTGCGCTCGGAGGTGGCCCGCGGCCGTGCCGTGATCCCGGTCAACCACCGCCACCCCGAGGCCGAGCCGATGATCATCGGCAACCGGTTCCTGGTGAAGATCAACGCCAACATCGGCAACTCCGCGGTGGCCTCGTCGGTCGCCGAGGAGGTGGACAAGATGGTCTGGGCCACCCGGTGGGGCGCCGACACGGTGATGGACCTGTCCACGGGACGCGACATCGCCACGACGCGCGAGTCGATCCTGCGCAACTCGCCGGTGCCGATCGGGACGGTGCCGATCTACCAGGCGCTGGAGAAGGTCGACGGCGACCCGACGAAGCTGTCGTGGGAGGTGTACCGCGACACCGTGGTCGAGCAGTGCGAGCAGGGCGTCGACTACATGACCGTGCACGCGGGGGTGCTGCTGCGCTTCGTGCCGCTCACCGCGAAGCGGCTCACCGGGATCGTCTCCCGCGGCGGGTCGATCATGGCGGCGTGGTGCCTGGCGCACCACCGGGAGTCGTTCCTGCGCACGCACTTCGAGGAGCTCTGCGAGATCCTGCGCGCCTACGACGTCACGTTCTCCCTCGGCGACGGGCTGCGCCCCGGCTCGATCGCCGACGCGAACGACGACGCGCAGCTCGCCGAGCTGAAGACCCTGGGCGAGCTCACGCGGATCGCGCGCGGGTACGACGTCCAGGTGATGATCGAGGGCCCTGGCCACATCCCGATGCACAAGATCGAGGAGAACGTGCGGCTGGAGGAGGAGTGGTGCGACGAGGCGCCGTTCTACACGCTCGGCCCGCTCGCCACCGACATCGCGCCGGGCTACGACCACATCACGAGCGCCATCGGCGCGGCGACGATCGCGCGGGCCGGCACGGCGATGCTCTGTTACGTCACCCCGAAGGAGCACCTGGGGCTGCCGAACCGGGACGACGTCAAGACCGGCGTGATCACCTACAAGATCGCGGCACACGCCGCCGACCTCGCCAAGGAGCACCCGCGCGCCCAGGCCCGTGACGACGCGCTGAGCCAGGCGCGCTTCGAGTTCCGCTGGCTCGACCAGTTCCACCTCTCGCTCGACCCGGACACCGCCCTGTCCTTCCACGACGAGACGCTGCCGGCCGAGCCCGCGAAGTCGGCGCACTTCTGCTCGATGTGCGGGCCGAAGTTCTGCTCGATGCGGATCACGCAGGATGTCCGTGACTACGCCGAGGAGCACGGCCTGACGAGCGTCGAGGCGATCGAGGCGGGTATGGCGGAGAAGGCCGACGAGTTCGCGGCCGACGGCGGCCGGCTCTACCTGCCGGTGGTCGAGAGCTGATCGTCGACCGGAGCGGGGCCCTCCGTGGCGGGACGGCCCCGCTCCGTAGTTCTTCTGGGCAACACGACTGTTGACTACTCAACTGCCCACGGGGGAGATACCCTCCCGCTGATGAGCATCATGGGAACACGAGTGGTGCGCACCGAGGATCCCCAGTTCCTCTCGCGCGGCGCCACCTACACCGACGACCTGATCGACGAGCGTCTGACCGGTGCCCTGCACCTGACGCTCGTGCGGTCCCCGCTCGCGCACGCGCGTATCACCTCCGTCGACGTCGAGGAGGCCCGCAAGGCTCCCGGCGTGGTCGCGGTGGTCACCGGCGCCGACATCGACCTGGCCCCGGCGCTGCTGTTCCCCGGGGCCAACAAGAACATGGTCCGTTCGTGGCTGGCCCCGGACAAGGTGCGGTTCGTCGGGGAGCCGGTCGTCGCCGTGCTCACCGAGGAGGCCTACCAGGGCCAGGACGCCGCCGATCTCGTCGAGATCGACTACGACCCGCTGCCCGCCGTGATCGACCTCAAGGCCGCCGCCTCGGACGAGGTGCTGCTGTTCGAGGACGCGGGCACCAACACCTCCAACGGCATGGGTCTCGAGGACGAGTTCGACCCGCACTTCTTCGACGGGTGCGACGTCGTGGTCACCAAGGAGATCGTCAACCAGCGCCTCGCCGCGGCGCCGCTCGAGACGCGCGCCGCCAGCGCCGTCTGGGGCGCCGACGGGCGCGTCACGCTGTGGTGCTCCACGCAGAACGCGCAGACCTCGCGCGACGAGGTGGCCGGCTGGCTCGGCGTCGACGCCTCGGTGGTGCACGTGATCACCCCGGACGTGGGTGGCGGTTTCGGCGCGAAGATCGGCGCCGACCCGGAGTTCGCGCTGGTGGCGTGGCTCGCGAAGCACACCGGCCGCCCGGTGCGCTGGAACGAGAGCCGCTCGGAGAACATGACCGGGATGGTGCAGGGCCGCGCCCAGCTCCAGACGTTCACCATCGGCGGCAACCGCGACGGCGACGTGCTCGCCTACCGCCTCGACGTCCTGCAGGACGCCGGCGCCTACCCGCGCCTCGGCGCGGTCCTGCCGATGTTCACGCGCATGATGGCGCCGGGCGTCTACGACATCCCCAAGGTCGAGTCCCGGGCCCGGATCCTGGTCACCACCACCACCTCCACCGCTGCCTACCGCGGCGCGGGCCGCCCCGAGGCCACCGCGGCCATCGAGCGGGCCATGGACATGTTCGCCGCGGAGATCGGCAAGGACGCCGCCGAGGTCCGCCGCCGCAACCTGCTCAAGCCCGAGCAGTTCCCGCTCGTCACCAAGGGCGGCGCGCCCTACGACAGCGGCGAGTACGAGAAGGCCCTCGACATGGTGCTGGAGGCCGCTGGCTACACCGACCTGCGCGCCGAGCAGCAGCGCCGCCGCGACGCAGGAGAGGTCGTCCAGCTCGGCATCGGCGTCTCGGTGTTCGTCGAGATCACCGGCGGTGGCGCGTTCTCCGAGGACGCGTCGGTGCAGGTGCACCCGGACGGCACCGCCACCGTGCTCACCGGCACCTCGCCGCACGGGCAGGGCCACGCCACGGCGTGGGCGATGCTCGCCAACGAGCACCTCGGCATCCCGATCGAGAAGATCACCGTCAAGCACGGCGACACCGACCTCATCCCCCGCGGCGGCGGCACGATGGGTTCGCGCAGCCTGCAGACCGGTGGCGTCGCGGTGTACCAGGCCGCGGGTGAGCTCGCCGAGCTGGCCAAGCAGCGCGCGGCCGACCTGCTCGAGGCCGACGTCGACGACCTCGAGGTCACCGAGGGCCGCGTGGGGGTCAAGGGCACCGACAAGGGCGTCACGCTCGCGGCGCTGGCGGAGAAGGAGGAGCTGAAGGTCGACACCGTGTTCGACAGCGGCGCCCCCACCTTCCCGTTCGGCGCGCACGTCGCCGTCGTCGAGCTGGACGTCGAGTCCGGCAAGGCGGTCGTCGACAAGATCGTCACCGTGGACGACGCCGGCCCCGTGCTCAACCCGTTGCTCTGCGAGGGGCAGCGCCACGGCGGCATCGCGCAGGGCATCTCGCAGGCCCTGCTCGAGGAGGTCGTCTACGACGAGGAGGGCAACCCGCTCACGGCCACGTTCGCCGACTACGGGTTCCCGTCCGCGGCGGAGCTGCCCAGCTTCACTCTCCTCGACATGGCCACGCCGACGCACCTGAACCCGCTCGGGGTCAAGGGCATCGGCGAGGCCGGCACCATCGGCGCCACCCCCGCCGTGCAGAGCGCGGTGGTCGACGCCGTCTCGCACCTCGGGGTGCGCCACATCGACATGCCGGCCACGCCCCTGCGGGTGTGGGAGGCCATCAACGCTGCAACTTCGGAGGGAGGGGCATGACCAAGGTCAGCATCACGGTCAACGGTCAGGAGACCGGTTCCGACGTCGAGCCCCGGCTGCTTCTCGCGCACTACCTGCGTGACGTCGTCGGGCTCAAGGCCACCAACATCGGCTGCGACACCACGTCCTGCGGCGCGTGCACCGTGCTGCTCGACGGTGAGTCGGTGAAGTCCTGCACGCTGCTGGCGGTGCAGGCCGACTCCCAGTCCGTCACCACGCTGGAGGGCCTCTCGGCCGACGGCGAGCACCTGCACCCCGTGGCCGCGGCGTTCCGCGCCGAGCACGGTCTGCAGTGCGGTTTCTGCACCCCGGGCATGGTCATGGCCACCGTCAGCCTGCTGCAGGAGAATCCCAAACCGACCGAGCGGGAGGTCCGCGAAGCCCTGGAGGGCAACCTCTGCCGCTGCACCGGCTACCACAACATCGTCCGCTCGGTGCTCGCCGCGTCCGGCCAGGATCCCGACGAGGTCCAGGGCCTGAACGGTCACGCCGGGATGGCCCCGGCCGGCGGCGTCGAGACCGCTCCGGGCTTCTCCACCGGGAGTGACGCGTGATCCCCGTCGGGTTCGAGTACGAGCGCCCCCACTCGGTCGAGGGCGCCCTGACGTTGCTCGCCGAGCGCGGAGAGGACGCGAAGATCCTCGCCGGCGGGCACTCGCTGCTACCGGTCATGAAGCTGCGCCTCGCGGCGCCCGAGGTCGTGATCGACATCGGCAAGATCGCGGAGCTGCGCTACATCCGCGTCGACGGCGACGAGGTCGCCATCGGCGCGGGCGCCCGGCACCACGATCTCGAGTCGTCGTCCGACATCGGGGCGCAGGTGCCGCTGCTCGGGGCCGTCGCCCGGACGGTCGGCGACCCGCAGGTGCGTCACCGCGGCACCATCGGCGGCTCGCTCGCCCACGCCGACCCCGCGTCCGACCTGCCCGCCGCCGTCCTGGCGCTGGGCGGCACGGTGGTGCTGCGCAGCCCGCGCGGCGAGCGGCAGGTGCCGATCACGAGCTTCTACACCGGGGTGTTCTCCACCGTGCTGGAGCCCGACGAGCTGATCGTCGAGATCCGCGTCCCGCGCACCGGCACCGCGGGCTGGGCCTACGAGAAGTTCACCCGCCGCGCCAACGACTGGGCCATCGTCGGTGTCGCCGCCGTCGACGGCCGGGTCGGGCTGGTGAACATGGGCCAGACCCCGCTGCGGGCGTCGGCCACGGAGGCCGCACTGGCCGACGGCGCGAGCATCGCGGACGCCGCGGCGCTGGCCGACCAGGACACCGACCCGCCCGCCGACATGGCGGCGACGAAGGCCTACCGCAAGCACCTGGCCAAGATCCTGACGAAGCGGGCGCTCACCACGGCCGCCGGCTGATCTCCACCCCGAACGGGCCCCCGCCGCACCGGAGGGGGCCCGTTCGGCGTTTCGGATCGCGCGAACGGGGGAACGGTTCTCGTGTGAGCAGGGGCGAGCACGCCACGGACGAGCCGGACGATCATCCGGTGGCGGGCCGCTACGAGCTCGGACCCGTGATCGGCGTCGGTTCCTCCGCCGTGGTGCGCCGCGGCCGCGACCTGCGCGACGGCGGGCCCGTGGCCGTCAAGATGTTCCACCCCGGCTCCTCGGCGCAGGACCGCCGCCAGCAGCAGCAGGAGATCCGCGCCCTCTCCCGGCTCGACCACCCCGGCCTCGTCGGCCTGCACGACGGAGGTACCGAGGACGGCCGCCCGTTCGTCGTCACCGATCTCGTCGAGGGCCCCACGCTCGCCGAGCGCATCAAGGACGGTCCGATGCCCGCCGAGGAGGTCCGGCGCATCGCCGCGGAGCTGGCCGACGCGCTCGCCCACGTGCACGCTGGCGGCATCGTCCACCGCGACGTCAAGCCGGCCAACGTCCTGCTCGGTGACGGCTCCCGTGCCCGGCTGGCCGACTTCGGCATCTCCCGGGCGCTCGACGGCACGGTCTCCACGGAGGCCGGCTGTGTCATCGGTACCGCCGCCTACCTGGCCCCCGAGCAGGCGCGCGGCGAGGAGGTCGGCCCGTCCGCCGACGTCTACGCCCTCGGCCTGGTGCTGCTGGAGGCACTCACCGGTCGGCGCGAGTACCCCGGGCACGCCGTCGAGTCGGCCACCGCGCGGCTGCACCGCCGGCCGCTGGTGCCGGACGGTCTGCCCGCCGGCATGACGGCCCTGCTGCGGTCGATGACCGACGACGACCCCGCCCGGCGCCCCGGCGCCGCGACCGTGGCGGAGCTGCTCGCGCCCCCGGCCCGCGAGCCCCACCGCTCGGGGAGGCACCGCCGCTACGCCGGCGACGTGCCCACCACCGGGCGCCACCGCCGCTCGCGGTTCCTGGCGGCGACGGCACTGCTGCTCGTCACGGCGGGCGGAGGTGTGGTCGTGGCGCTGGGGCCGGGCCCGCACGCGGATCCCCGGTCGCCCGCCCCGGTCGCCGGCACCCTGCCCCCCGCCACCCCCTGACGCGAGTCGTCCCGCGGCCCGATGGTGCCCTGCCGGCACCACGGACGCGGGATGTTCCGCGCATCCGGCACCAGGACCCCGTGCGGCCGGTTCCGGTGATCGGACGACGGAAGCGCCCCTCTCGCGCCGGTCACCGGTCGGTGTCGATCACCAGCCAGCCGCCGTGGTGGTCGGACACCTCGAAGCCCCGGCCGGTGCTCTCGCCCAGCTCGCGCAGGGCCTCGGCGTCGAACGTGCGGACGTGGCCCCAGGCCTGGTCGGGCTCGTCCTCGTACGGCACGGCCACCACGACCCGGCGCCGGGCGACGCGCAGCATCTCCGCCAGCACCGGGCGGTCGACGCCGACCGGGAGGTGCTCCAGGAGGTGCACGGCGAAGACGGTGTCGGCGCTGCCGTCGGCCAGCGGGACAGCGGTGGCGTCGCCGGCCACCGCGTCGAGCGTCAGGCCCAGACCGGGGGCGACGCGGCCCAGCAGCGCGACGGTGCCGGTGGAGAGGTCCACCGCGGTGACGGCGTGGCCGTCGGCGGCGAGCCGCAGCGAGAGGAAACCGAAGCAGCACCCCAGCTCGGCCACCGACCCGACGGCCAGCTCCGCGGCGCGGTCGTGCACGGGAGCCATGCCGGCGACGGTGCCGCCGGGGGTGCCGCCTGCGGCCAGCTCGTCGAGGGTGTTGCGGTAGAACGCCGTCCAGCCCGGGTCGACCGACGCGATCACCGACACGAACGTGCGCTCGAACGCGCCGGGCTCGATGAGGCCGGGCGCCACGAGGTCGTCGGCGATCCAGCCCGCGAGATCGTTGCTGATCTCGTCGGGACGGATGCGGTGGCGCAGCCGCCCGTCCGGGCCGACGGAGAGGCGCGCCGACCCCCGATCTGCGCGCGATTTCGCGTCCTCGCACGGTCCGTGGACGGTGCGAGGACGCGAAACGGCGAGCGGATCGGGGATGGCGTGGGACGTCGTCACCGTCCCACCAGCTCCGTCGCCATCTCCTGTGCCGCGCTCTCCAGGCCCGTCAGGTCCCGGACGACGCGCACGCGCGAGCAGTACTCGGCGTACTCGGGGAGATCACAGCCACCCAGCCCCCACGAGTACCGCGGCTCGGGCGTCAGCCAGATCGTCTCGCGGGCACGGCGGGTGATCTCCGCGAACGCCTCCAGGTTCGGATCGTTCCCGTTCCCCCGGCCGTCGCCCAGGATGATCACCGTCGAGCGCCGGTTGACCGCCGAGCCGAAGTCCTCGTGGAACGTGCCGAAGGCCTTGCCGTAGTCGGAGTTCGCGTCCACGTCGAGCACGTCGCCACCGAAGATCAGGCCCAGCGCCTGCTCGACCGGATGGTCCTCGAACAGGTCGGTGACCTCGGCGAGGTCGGACACGAACGCGAACGTGCGCACCTGGCCGAACAGGCTCTGCAGGCCGTGCACGAGGTGCAGCGTGAACCGGGCGGTGGCCCGCACCGACAGCGAGACGTCGGCGAGGATCACCAGGCGGGGCTTGTCCTCCGAGCGCGTGACGGTGACGGGCGCGAACGGGATGCCGTCGAAGCGCATGTTCCTGCGCATGGTGCGGCCGGAGTCGATGCGACCGTGGCTGGAGACCTTGCGCTTGTGGGTCAGGCCGCCGTGCAGCGAGCGGGCGAGGCGCCGCAGCGACTCCTCCAGCTCCATGCGCTCGTGCTCGCCGACGCGGTCGACCTCGGCGACCTTCTTCGACTCCGCACCTTCGACGACCTTGTTCTCCAGCGCCATGAGCGCCTCGAGGTGCTTCTTCAGCGCCTCGGGCAGCCCGGCGAGCACCCCGGTCATGCGGCGCCGCAGGGCCGCGGCGTCGTCCTCGGTGCCCTCCTGCGACTCGTCGTCCATGTCGTTGAGCCAGCCCAGCAGCATCTCCTGCTGGGCCACCGACAGGTCGGCGTCGACCTTCGTGCCCTGCTGCTGCGAGATCTCGCCCGGCATCCCCGCGTTGTGCAGGCTGTCGGTCTCGATCTGGACGCGCTGTCCCTCCCCGTCGATGCCCTGGCTGTCCTTGGACAGCACGATCTCGTCGGTCATGGCGGCCAGATCGATCTTGTTGGCCTCCTGGTGCAGGTTGTACTGCTGCGCCAGGTCGTCGGGGTCGAAGTAGTCGCGGATGTCGGCAGGCTTGCCGTGCTCGTGACCCTGCTCCGGGGTGTCGCTGGGCTCCTCGCTCAGCGTGAACGACTCCAGGTCGCCGGAGTCCGAGAGCTCGTCGTGGCCGTGCCCGTGGCCGTGCCCGGTGTCCCCCGGACCGACCTTCACCAGCGCGAAGAACTGGTCGAAGATCTCGTCGAAGATCTCCTCGTCACGCCGGTCCTTGACCAGTGCGACGCGCAGGGCCGCCCGCAGCTGCTCCTTGTCGCTCAGCATCCCCGGCTGGGACGCGCACGACATGGCGTCCAGCGCCTCGGGGATGGAGATCCGCACGCCGCGCAGCCGCAGCAGCCGGACGAACCGGTGCAGTGCGTTCTCCACTAGTGGGCCCCCCTCCGCCGCACGGCACCAGCATCCTCATGGCCGCGCGGGCGTCGGGACGGGTGCGCGCCCACCATGACGCTCGTGTGACCGCGCGTGACACAGGGCCACCGGGCATGCGCGGTCACAGCGCCCGCTTGCGGCCCAGGCCGGCGCCGAAGCTGCGGGCGCCGCGCTCGGCGGGCACCTTCGGCGGGGCGATCGGCTTCGCGCCGCCGTCGCCGCCGAGGGGGTTGCTGCCGTAGGTGTGGCCGAAGCGGCCGGGGGTGTCCTTCGCGGCGCGGACGGCGCGGCCGTCCACCTCGTCCTCGTCGTCGTCCGCCGCGACGGCCCGCGGGGCGGGCGCCGGGTCGTGCGCATGGTCGTCGTGACCGCCGTGGCCGTGTCCGTGACCGTGTCCCGAAGCCTCGTGGATCGTGGCGTTCGGGTCGACGAGCCGGGGCAGCGCACCGATGGCCTTGCGCACGTCCTTGTCGTACTTGACGACGACGGACGCGGTGTCGGACAGGATCGTCGCGGTGAGCTCCTGCACGCCCAGCACGGCGAGAGTGCGCGCCCAGTCGATCGTCTCGGAGATCGACGGGGACTTGCGCAGCTCGAGCTCACGCAGCCCGCGCACGATTCCGACGAGCTGCTCGGCCAGCGCGTCGGGCAGCCCGGTGTTCTTCGACCGGACGATCTCCAGCTCGCGCTCGGCGGTGGGGTAGTCGAGGAACAGGTGCAGGCAGCGGCGCTTGAGGGCGGCCGAGAGGTCGCGGGTGTTGTTGCTGGTCAGGACCACGTACGGCGGGGTCTTCGTGGTGAACGTGCCCACCTCGGGGACGGAGACCTGCCACTCCGCGAGCGTCTCGAGCAGCACGGCCTCGAGCGCCTCGTCGGCGCGGTCGACCTCGTCGATCAGCAGCACGACGGGCTCGGGCGAGCGGATGGACTCCAGCAGCGGGCGGGCGGCGAGGAAGCGTTCGGAGAAGAACACGCTCTCCTGGGCGCCGATGCGGTCGACGGCGGCTTCGAGGTCGGGGGCGTCGGCGACGACCTGGCCGATCTTCTCGCGGAGGATCTGGGTGTAGAGCAGCTGCTTGCCGTAGTCCCATTCGTAGAGGGCCTTGGTCTCGTCCTGGCCCTCGTAGCACTGCAGGCGCAGCAACCGTCGGCCGGTGGCGAGTGCGAGGGCCTTCGCGAGCTCGGTCTTGCCGACTCCGGCGGGGCCCTCGATGAGCAGTGGCTTGTCCAGCCGGGTCGTCAGGAAGACGGTGGTGGCCAACCTGGTGTCGGCGATGTAGCCCTGCTCGGTGAGGGTTGTGATGACGTCGTCGACGGACTCGAACTGCGACATGCTGCTCCGTTCCTACCCAAAACCTCGACAGTGCCTCTGTTACCTGGTCGAGGGGGCACCGGCATCGCCGGCGCCCCCTCGACTGTAAGCGTTCGAACTCAGGTGAGCAGGTCGTCCAGGTCACCGTTCATGCAGTGGTCGACCACGGGGCGCACGGTCTCGAAGGTGCACTCCTTCGGGTTGCCCGGGGTGCAGGCGTCGCCGAGGACGTGGTTGGTGATGCGGTCGACGTCCGCCGCGTCGCCCTTGATGACGTCCTGGCCCTTGTAGAACTCGGTCGGGCCCTGGCCGAGCCGGTTCTTCGAGTACGAGTCCTGCTTGACGTCGACGAAGCGCTCCGGGATGCCCACGTCGCGCAGCAGCCGGATGGACGCGGCGAGCGCGGCCTCGGCGGCCTGCACGTCGGTCATGCCGTGGGTGTCGACGCCCATCGCGTCCGCGATCTCCGCGAAGCGCTTGTAGTGCACCGGCATGTTGAACGCCCACACGCGAGGCAGTGCGACGGCGTTGTTGAGGCCGTGGTGGGTGTCGTAGAACGCCGAGACGGCGTGGGAGATGGAGTGGATGATCCCGAGGCCGCCGGAGTTGAACGCCTGGGCCGCGATGTACTGCGCGTTCATCATGCCCTCGCGGCCCGCGTAGGACTGCGGGTTCCACACGGCCTCGCGCAGGCTGCGCGCGGTCAGCTTGATCGCGTGCAGCGCGTTGCCCAGCGACGGGTCGAAGTTGATGCGCGAGACGTAGGGCTCGGAGGCGTGGGCGAGCACGTCGAACCCGCACTGCGCGGTGTAGTCGACGGGGCAGCTGTAGTAGAGCACCGGGTCGTCGATGGCCAGCGTGGTGACGCTGGCGTCGTCGAACGCGACGTACTTGTGGGGGTTCTCGGGGTCCGTCGTGGTGTCGGTGATGACGTAGGCCCAGGAGGTCTCCGAGCCGGTGCCGGCGGTGGTGGAGACCGCGATGTGCGGCGGGTTC
>NZ_JAOPWR010000380.1 GCF_025965585.1 Pseudonocardia sp. | reverse complement strand
AGATCGGTGTCGACAAGAACACCACCGTCGTCTTCCCGGCGCCGCTGATGAGCACGATCGGCGAGCTGGGGTCGTTCCTGGCCCGGGAGACGGCCGCCGCAGCGGCGCAGCCGGGCCCGGCCTCCGTCGCCTTCCCGATGCAGGCACCTGCGGCCAACGGCGCAACCCCCACCGGCACAGTTCCTAACGGGACAGTTCCGACCGGGTCCTGATCGGCACCCCCTCGACATCTGTCCACCACGGCTGGGAGTTCAGACATGCGCGTTCGCGTAGGTATCAACGGAATGGGACGGGTCGGGCGGGCCGTGTTGCGCGGTATCTCTGGGCGTGCGGACTGCGGAGTCGAGGTCGTGGCCGTGAACGACCTGGTGCCGATCCCGACGCTGGCACACCTGTTGCGGTACGACTCCACCTACGGACGGTGGCCCGCCGAGATCGAGACCGACGATCAGAATCTGAGCGTGGATGGGGACCTCATCCGCGTCTTCGACCACGCCCGGCCCGAGGACCTGGACTGGCGTCTGGTGGGAGTCGATGTGGTCGTGGAGGCAACCGGACGGTTCCGCGACAGGACGCGAGCCGGCGCACACGTTGCCCACGGTGGCGCCCGGAAGGTGGTGTTGACCTCGCCGGGCAAGGGCCTCGACGCCACGATCGTCATGGGGCTCAACGAGGACACCTACTCCGCGCGCGAGCACGACGTGATCTCCAACGCCTCCTGCACCACGAACTGCGCTGCTCCGATGGTGTCGGTCCTCCATCACGCGTTCGGCATCCAGCACGGCCTGTTGACCACCGTGCACGCCTACACCGGGGACCAGAATCTGCAGGACGGCCCGCACAAGGACCTGCGCCGGGCCCGAGCGGCCGCAGTGAATATGATCCCGACCAGCACCGGTGCCGCGCGGGCGATCACGGAGATCATGCCGGAGCTGGCGGGGCGTCTCGACGGGATCGCGGTGCGCGTCCCGGTGGCGGACGTGTCGCTGGTGGACCTCACGGTGCAACTCGCCGAGGAGGCCACGGTCGGGCAGATCAACCGGGCCTTCTCGGTGGCCGCGGATGGCAGGCTCAAGGGCTTTCTGCGCTACACCACTGACCCGATCGTCTCCTCCGACGTCCTCGGTGACCCGGCGTCGTGCGTGTTCGACGCGGGGCTGACCACGGTGACGGGCAACCTGGCCAAGGTGTTCGGCTGGTACGACAACGAGTGGGGCTACGCGCAGCGCACGATCGACCTCGTCGAGATGGTCGCCCGCACCCTGCCCGATCGATGATCGGAGCCCGGTCGTTCCGCTCCGGCCCGCAACGGCCGGTCGCTACCCGGACCGCTGTTCTCCGGCAGGGGAGGGGTCAGCGCGCTCGGCCCGTCCCCTCGTCCACAGGTCGCTGACGGGCTTCGGCCGGCTGATCGGGGCCGTAGTGCTCCTGCGCATCGCGAGGCGCCCGCTGGCCCCGACCGCCGTGGGCAGACCTGCCGCCGAGCGTCAGGCGCCGGCTCGGACGTCCGGGTCGCGCAGCCGATCACCGAGTGATGTCATCGAGGCGTCGACCGCCGCGGTCCGGGACCGTTCCTGCCGTGTGGCGTCGGTGTCGGAGACCGATACCGGTCTGGGTCGCCGCAGCTCGGTCGCGAGCGATCGCCACTCGGCACCCGCTGCGCTCCAGCTGTCGCGCACGGCGCTGTCCGCAACCGCGTCGCCCCCGAGCTTGCGCGCCCGTTCACGCCGTTCGGGACGACCGCCCACACGACGAGGTAGGCGAACACCGCCATGCCGCCCGAGACGAGGGCCAGCGCCGCGGCGGCGATCCTGATCAGCAGGGGGTCGAGGTCGAGCTGCTCGGCGATTCCGGCACAGACGCCCCCGAGGACACGGTCCTGACGGCTGCGCCGAAGTCGGTTGCCGCTGTACGTCGCCGTCGTTCTCGTCGTGGATCATGGGATCGAGGATTCTCCGGTTGAAAGAGGCGGGACAGGGGCGAAGGTCCCGGTGACCGGCGCCCGGATGCCCGCGGCCACCTCGACCGCCCATGCGCGGACGGCGTCGTGGTCGCGGAAGTCGCCGGTGGGGGAGTGGACGGCGCGCACGGCGAGCCGTTCGGTCCACCGCAGGTCGGCGGGGTCCAGGCGACCGGCGAAGACCTGATGACCGCGTGCCGTGATCGTGGCGCCCAGGGAGGTCACCTCGGCCAGGTCGTCGAGGGGACGTGGCGGGTCGCCCAGTGGGCCGCTGGAGAACATCCACACCGGGAGAGCCGCAAGCGGCGCTCGGTGGTGCTCGACGAGATGCCGGGCCGCGGGCAGCCAGCGGCCCATGTAGATCGCGCTGCCGACCAGCACGGCGTCGAAGCGACTCAGGTCGCCGACGTCCGCGGCGTCGCGCACCTCGACGTCGGCGGCGGGCAGCTCGTGGCGGAGCACGTCCGCGATCTCGCCGGCGATCTCGGCGGTGGCCCCGTGCTTGCCGGCCACGGCGACGAGAACCGTGGTCACCACGATGCCCCGGTCACCTGTCTGGCGTGCGCGGCCGTCTGGAGGTGGGCCTCGTGCCCGGTCACCACGACGGGGCACGGCACGAACTCGATCAGCGCCCGGCTGGTCGAGCCGAGGCTCCTGCCCGGTCCCGCGGCGATGCCGCGGTGCCCGACCACGAGCAGCCGCGCACCGTCGGCGGCTGCGAGGAGCGCTCGCAACGGCGTGTCGGCGACGACGACGCGGTGCACCTGCAAGCCGGGGTGGTCCCGGGTGACCGCCGGCAGCTCGGTGTCGAGCACCGCGGCAGCATGAGCGGCATGGACCGAGTCGTCCTCGCGACTGCGGCGGGCGGCGCCGTCGGCGCCGAAAGTGATGTCGCTCCACGCGTGGACCGCGACGAGCCTGCTGCCCAGCGTCGTGGCGAGGTCGGCGGCGAGCCCGAGCGCGGCGCGGCTGGCAGGCGAACCGTCGACCCCCACCACGACGGGGCCACCGCGGGGCGGTGGGACCTGTGGTGCGGTTCCGCGGATCACAGCGATCGGGCAGTCGACACGGGTGAGCAGGGTGAGTGCGACCGTGCCCGCGAGCATGCCCGACCAGGCGCCTTCGCCGTAGCTGCCGAGCACCAGCATCCGGGCCCGACGCGCCCGGTCGGCGACGACCTCGACCACGCCACCCGATGCCACCTCGACGACCGCGGATTCCGCCCCCGTCCGGACGGCGGCGTCGCGCAGCTCGGCCAGCCAGCCCGGGATCGCCGCGTCAGCTCCTTCGTCCGGGTTCACGGTGAGCAGGTGCAGCGGCGTCCGCAGGATCGCCGCGATATCGGCGGCCCATCCGACGGCGTCGCGGGCCGAGTCGGACCGATCGACCCCGACCACGATCGGCCGGTCGTCCTTGCTGTCGTCCATCACGCCACCCTCCTCCGGATTCGCGGACGCGGCCCTCGTCCAGCGTCGCCGCTCGGTCCCGCGATCCTCAGGGCTGCCGGTCCCGTCCGGACGGGACCAACGTCCCGGAACCCTCATCGCGCCAGCGTCGTCAGGAACTGCTGCACATCGGCGGGGGATGCGAGCACAAGGTCGGCGGCGGTGTCGCGGCCGGCCATCTCGGGATCGTCCGGCCGGCCGACGATGATGCCGATACCCCGGCCCCGCAGCGCCCGGAACGCGTCCTCGTCGGTGATGTCGTCGCCCAGGTAGACCGCCGCGACCTCGGGGGCGTCGAGTTCGAGGGCGGCGAGCAGGTACAGCACCGCTCGACCCTTGTCCCAGTCGATGTTCGGTTGGAGCTCGTGGACCATCTTTCCGGGGGTGAGCTTGAGCTCGTCGGGTCGCTCGGTGAGCAGCGCGTCGACCACGGCGGTGACACGGGCGCGGTCCGACGGTGCGACGAGTCGGTAGTGCACGGCCACCGATGCACGCTTCTGCTCGACGACCACGCCCGGGATCGTGGCGACTCCGGCGCGGAGCCGGTCGGTCGTCTCGCGATGAGATCCTCGAATCCGGAGCCGGCGTCGTTGGCGACAGAGCCTGTGGTGGGGCTCCAGATGTCGAAGCCGTGGCTGCCGGCCACCACGAGGTCGTCGATCCCCATCAGCTCCTGCACGACCTGCCGGTCGCGTCCGCTCACCCACGCACACCGGGCAACGCAAGGCCAGAGCCCGCACCGTGGCTCGCATGCCTGCGGAGATCACTGCGTCCTCGGGACGGTCGACGATCGGCGTGAGGACACCGTCGTAATCGAGGAACACCGCAGGCCGGCGACCGCCAGCCGATCGCGCGGGCCGTCGTCGTCGAGCGCGCGGGGAAGACTGCGCAGGATCTGTGTTGTCACGGCTTCCGGAGCAGGACGTGGTCGGCGCCCCGCCGGAGGGTGGGCGGGAGTGCCGCGGCGTGCTCGTCGGGCCATCCGACCCTGATCACGAGCTGTGGGAAGACCGCGGCGCCGACGAGGTGCTCGCTGACCCAGTCACGGGTGCGGGCGACCTCGAGCGGCTGGCTCAGAGGTGTGGTCGCGAGTCCCATCCCGGTGGCGGCGAGCAGGACTGCGCCGACCGCCTCCCCGGCCCGCAGCGTGCCGAGGCGGTCGTCGCTGCGGGCGGACAGCACCATCAGGACCGAGGCGTCGGCGTGTTCGAGGCTGTGGGTCGGCTGGCGCAGTCTCCCCGCTGTGAACCGCCGCATCGGGACGTCGCCGGGCAGGTCGATCCCGGCGGCGATGGTGCTGGACTCGATGCCGTCCGCTGCGGCGCTGTAGCGCCCGGTCCACCGGGCCAGCTCCGCCCCGTAGCCGGCCTGCTGTCGCTGCAGGCTCGCCGACCGGGCGATGGTCTCGATCAATCGGGTCCGGGCGGTTGCCCCGGTGACCACATACAGGTCCGCTCCGCACCGGTCCGCGTGCGTGACGAGGGTGTCGAGCAGGTGCGGATCCACCGGCGCGGCGGCGAAGCGTCGACGGTCGGTGCGGCGCAGCAGGATGGCGGGGGCCAGGCGGGCCAGGTCCGCCACCTGTGTCTCCGTCGGGGTCGCCTCCGTCGGCCGGACCCGGGCGAGGTGGTCGGAGTCCTCCGGGTCGGGGAAGCGGTCCACCTGAGCCGAGAGGCCGAGGCCGGCTAGCGCGACCACCAGGTGCGCCAGTGCCGCACCGCAGCTCAGCAGCAGGTCGCGGCCGCCCGAGTCGATCGTGATCAGGTGCCGGTCCCGGTCGGCGAACAGATCGATCCCGGCTTTGCGGTCGACCCGCCACCGCCACGGCTGGGAGTTGTACACCGACGGGGCGCGCACCGCCGCCTGGACCGCGCGAAGCAGCGTGGCCTCGTCGGGCAGGGAGACGGGTGGCGCAGCAGAAGCCATGACCAGCACTCTCCCCGCGCGCCCGGCGGCGCTGAAGGGGCGTAGGTCCCACCCGGCGGGGGACCTTCGCCCGCATCCTCACCGCCCGGCCGCTCCCTAGCGTCCTCAGGGAGGCAAGGAGGCCGGATGACCGACGCCTGACGCTCGAGTTCGACGGCTGGGACCCCACCGACGAGGGCCGCCGCGAGGCGCTGTGCACGCTGGGCAACGGCCGGTTCGCCACCCGCGGCGCCGCCCCCGAGTCGGGCGCCGACGATGTCCACCACCCGGGTACCTACGCGGCGGGCTGCTACAACCGCCTGAGCGACGAGGTCGGCGGCCGGATGGTCGAGAACGAGAGCATCGTCAACCTGCCGAACTGGCTGGACCTGCGCTTCGCCTCGGCGACGACGACCGGATCGACCTGTCCCGGGTGCAGGTGCTGTACCACCGTCTGACGTTGGACCTGCGCCGCGGCGTCCTGAGCCGGCAGGTGCGGTTCGTCGACGCGGCCGGCCGCCGCACGTCGGTGCGTCAACGCCGGTTCGTGCACATGGCCCAGGGGCACCTGGCCGGGCTGCACACCGTGCTCACCGCGGAGGACTGGAGCGGGCGGTTGCGGGTGGCGTCCGGCGTCGACGGCTCGGTGGGCAACACCGGGGTCGCGCGGTACCGGGACATGGCGAGCCGGCACCTCGACGTCGTGGCGACCAGCGAGCCGGGCCGGGCCGGCACCGTCGTGCTCGTCGCCCGCACGACGCAGTCCGGGCTGGTGGTGGCCGTGGCGACCCGCACCCGGGCGGACGGGGACTCCGCCGGCCGGCTGAGCCGGGATCCGTCACGGGTCGGGCACGAGTTCGAGGTGGACCTGCGCGCGGGTGAGCCGGTGGCCGTCGAGAAGGTCGCCGCGCTGGTCACCTCCCGCGACGTCGCCATCTCCGCACCGGCGGCCACCGCCGAGGAGCTGCTGGGCGCCGCACCGGGATTCGACGAGCTGCTCGCCGAGCCACGAGCTCGCCTGGCAGCAGCTGTGGGGGCGGTTCCGGATCGAGCTGACCGACGGCCCGACACCGGAGACGCTCCGCCCGGTGAATCCGGTGCGCAGTGACCGCGCGGCCCGGGCTCGAGCCGAGCGGCGTCGCGCGCGGGTCACCGACCGCGTCGAGGACGTCGTCGCCTGGCTGCTGATGGCCGCGAGCCTCGTGCTTCTCGTCGGGTCGTGGGCGTCCGGCCTCTCCGTTCAGACGGGGATGATGGAGCTGGCCAGGGTGGAGAGCCTGGACCGGATCGAGGTCCGGGCCGTTCTGCTCGAGGCCGCTCCCAACCGGATCAGCGGGCCCGCGAGTGTTGGCCCGACGGCCTGGGCGGTGGATCGGGGTGGACGGCGAGCCACATACGGCTCGTGTCGATGCCATGTCGGGTTCTCCGGCCGGGACCGAGGTTCCGGTGTGGGTCGACCGCGACGGGACGGTGACCACGCCTCCGACGAATGCCGCCGATGCGTGGGTCAACGGGGCGCTGGTCGGGTTCGACGTGCTGCTGCTGGGCGGGGCGGTCCTCGTCGGCATCTGGATGTGGGTGCGCCGGCTGACGGCGTCGTCAACACCGTTGAGTGGGAGCGGGAATGGGCCAGGTCGAACCCGACTGGAGCGGGCATGTGCGGTGATGCGGCCGACCCACCGGCGGCCGTAGTCATGCTCCGTCCGGTGTTGCACAGCATCGGTCGGTAGGCGGATGGGCCTGCCAGCAGCGGCACACGGTCAGCGCGCAGGAACGGAGCTGGCCGGCATGCCAAGTTGATGGTGCTCCTGCCCTCGCTCGGCGCGAGGGAGGCGGCTCCGCTCGACGGGGCCGCGGGTCGTGGGAAAGGGGGACGGATGCGAGTGTGCGATGTGCCGGTGATGCCTGTGAACGGGCCGGACTCCGTCGGGTCGCACACTCTCCTCGCTCATCCCCAGCACGAGTTGTCGGAAGTGATCACGGTCCTCCGCCTCACGGGGCTCCGATCTCTCCCGGTGGTCGATGACGGTGTGCTGCTCGGGACCGTCTCTGAGCGGGACCTGATTCGTGCTCTTGCACGGGACGACGTGGACATCGGTCATGACATCCGGTGCCGACTCGCCCGAAATCTGGGCCTCGGCCGGTGGCTCGTGACCGTCCGCGGTGGCGACGTCGTCCTCGCGGGGCACGAGCCCGACCCGGTCGATGGCGAGGCCGTCACGTCGATCGCCAATTCCGTGATCGGTGTGACGGACGTGCGCTTCGCCCATGCGGCACACGCCCGCAGCCGTCAGTCGCGCAGGGTGCCGCGTGCCGCCTCGAGGTGCGCGACGGGTCCGCGGAACGGTGAGCTGGAGCCGTAGACCGGGTCAGTCCCGAGATGTGGCGATTGAGATGGAGCACACCGGGGCGGTGGAGCCCCGTTGGAACGGGAGGGCGAACACGGCGTATACGTGGGGCCGTATCGATCACGGCGGCGGCATGGATCGGCGACCGACGACCCGACTGTCTCCGGCGGCCGCCCGGACTCATGGTTAAGGCAGGTAGCGATGGCCCTGCGGCGTCCGGCCCGGTCAGCCGTCGACAGTCGCTGAGCTGAATCTGTTCCCGGTGAGCTGTTGGAGGGGAACGGCCACGATGAACGCACGGCTGTCGGGCGCCCACCCGTGGACCCGGTCGGTGAATGCGACCCGCCGTCCCGGGTCGGTTACCTGGTACGCCTGTCCAACGCCGAGCACGCTCCATCCGGCTCCGGTATCCGGGTCGATGTGATCGACCTGGAAGCCGACCACGGCGTCGTGCGTGGCGGTGGCGAGCGGGCTTCCGCGAGTGACGCGGAAGACGGCCTCGCCGTCGTCCAGGATGTAGCTGACCGGTTGCACAGCGGGCATGGCTGCATGGGTGAACACGACCCGGCCGCGGGTCCCACTCTCCAGCAGGTCCAGGCAGTTGGCCCTCGTGAACTCGATGAATGCCGTGGTCTCGATCATTTGGTCTCCGATCTTCTTGCGTCGAGTCCGACTGTCCGCTACTGGGGGAGTACTGAGAAGTGTCAGACGTCCTGTTCCGGGCGCCCGTCCGCCTCGCTGTCCGGCTCGTTCGGCCTCCAGCGTGCGCTGCTCGCACCGTGCCCGGTCACGATCGCGCGCCGGGGCCGCATCGCGAAAAGATCAGGGTCGGGTCGCCGGTCGGATGTGCGTCCGTAGTGCTACGGGCCGGTCGGCGATCATCGCGGGACATTGACCCCTGCCGGGTGCGGTGCCCCCGGCAGCGATGGTCGGTAGTGCCGGAGTGTGGCGGGGAGCTGCCAGCAGCCGCGGACCGTCGCTGGGGAGCGATGTCGTCGCGTGGTGCGCAGCGCCTCGTCACCATCGGAGTGCGCAGTACCGAGACGGGTGATGTCGCTGACCATCTCCGGCACGCCCGGAGGTCATGACCGAGCTGGGGAGCGACGGTCGTGGCCTCCGGGCCGCTTCGCGGCCAAAGGCACGTTCACGGACGAACCTTTGGCCGCACGGCGTCAGCGATCCCATCTGACCGAACGGCCTGCTGTGGGTCCGGGAGTCCGCCGTCCAACGGCGGGGGAGATGGCGACCAATGGCCCTGCCCGCACCACTGCGGCTCAGCAGATCGTTGGGGAACTCCACGCCGTCGGCGTCGAGGGCACCGTAGCTCCGATCGTGAAGGAACGTGAGTTCGTTGGTCGACATCGCCAGGGACCGCACCGCCGTCGTGGACACCACCGGCCCCACCGAGGTACAGCTCGGCTCCGCCACCCGCTACCTGCTCGCGGGCATCCGACTCGCGCTGGGCTGGGTGTTCCTCTGGGCCTTCTTCGACAAGCTGTTCGGGCTGGGTCACGACACGACCGCGGCCAAGTCCTGGCTGAACGGGGGGAGCCCGACGAAGGGCTTCCTCGGGTCGGCGAAGGGCCCGTTCGCGGACTTCTTCCACGCCATCGCCGGCAACGGCGTCGTCGACGTGCTGTTCATGGCCGCGATGCTGGCCCTCGGGGTGGCGCTGGTGCTCGGTATCGGCATGCGCCTCGTCGCCGTCGTCGGCGTGCTGGTGACGGTCCTGATGTGGGCCGCCGTGCTGCCGCCGGCGAGCAACCCCTTCATGGACGACCACCTCGTCTACGCCGGTGTCCTGGTGCTGCTGGCCCTGTTGGGGGCCGGGAACACCCTGGGTCTGGGCCGGGTCTGGGCGGCCACGCCGCTGGTGCGCCGCGTCCGTTGGATCGCCTGAGTCCGACCGGAGTCGCCTGGGCCGTTGGCCCCTACCGCCGGAGATCGACGGAGATGAGGCTTCCATCATGAACAGAAAGTTCATGGCGACGGCATTGGGTGGCGTAGCCGTTGCGGCTCTGGCCGGGTGCGCGGTGCCGGGCCCAGGGATGATGAACGGTAGCGGCGACTCCGGACACGTCTACTCGCGCTCGCGGTGCGGGGCCCCGTCGTCGCTGCCCGGCCAGACCGTCACAGTGATGCTCGCGGACGCGGGCATGGGGTCGATGATGGGGGGTACCGGCCCGCTGGGTGTACCGATGATGCTGCGCAGCACACCGTCGACCGTCGTAGCAGGTCGGATCAGCCTGGTGGCCCAGAACATGGGGTGGCGATCCCACGAGCTGCTGATCCTGCCGCTCTCGGCGGGATCACCAGCCGGTCGGCTCGTCACGGGCTCGGATGGCCGGATCGACGAGGCCGGGGCGTTGGGCGAAGCTTCTGCCAGCTGTGCGGCCGACAGCGGGGACGGGATCACGTCCGGCTCGGTCGGGTGGACGACGATGACCCTGCCCATCGGCCGGTACGAGCTGGTGTGCAATCTGGCCAACCACTACGCCGACGGGATGCGCCAAGAGTTCGACGTCACCGCGGGCTGAACGCCACCTCCCGGGCATCCACGACCCGGGCAGCGGCACGATCGACGCCGCACTAGGTGATCGGCACCGTCCAGCACAGCGTCGTTCCGGCGCGCTCGCCGCGGCCCACGTGCAGTGTTCCGCCGTGGCGTTCCGCGCGCGCCGTCATGTTGGCCAGGCCGCTGCGTCGGGTGGTGGCCGGGATCCCGACGCCGTCGTCGACCACGCGCAGGGTGAGCTCGTCGTGCACGCTGATGTCCACGACCGCGGACCGGGCATGGGCGTGCCGGGCGATGTTGCTCAGCGCCTCGCGGAGCACCGCGACGAGATCCTCGCCGATGTCGTCGGGCACGCTGCTCTGCAACGGACCGCTGAACCGCGTCTCGGGGCTGAAGCCCAGGGCGGGCGTGACGTCGGCGAGCACGTCGAGGACCCGGCCGCGCAGCCCGGAGGCGACAGCTCCGGTCGTGCGGTTGAGCTGGAAGATGGTGGTGCGGATCTGGCTGATGGTCTGGTCGAGGTTGGTGATGTTCTCGGCGATCCGCTCGCCCGCCGGGGTGTCCGTGCCGAGTTGCTTGGCCACGCTCTGCAGTGACAGCCCGGCGGCGAACAGGCGCTGGATGACGTGGTCGTGCAGGTCTGCGGCGATGCGGTCGCGGTCGTCGGCGACGGCGGCGCGCTGCTGCTCGGCGCGGGCATCGGTGAGCTCGAGGGCCAGCGAGGCCTGGTTCGCGAACCCGCTGACCATGTCGAGGTCGTCGTCGGTGAACGTGGCCCGATCCTGCAGCCGCGCCGCGATCAGCACGCCGTTGACCTGCCGGGTCCCCACCATCGGCACGATCAGCACCGGATCGAGCGCCAGATCGGCCGCCACGGCGGAACCGAGACCGGGGCTCTCCTGCTGCCACGAGTCGCGCAGCGCGCGACCGGTCGTCAGCACCCGCCCGCACAGGGAGCCCTCCACCGGGATGCGGACACCGATCACGTCGTCGGCGCCGGTTCCGACGGCCACGTCCACGCGGAGGGCGGCCCCGTCCGTGCTGGGCAGCGCCACCGCGACCAGGTCGGCGTGGGCGACGTCGCGGGCGAGGTCGACCACCAGCTGCAGCGGGTCGCCGAGATCGGCGGACAGCAGCCTGCGGGTGATCGTCGCCGAGGCGCTCAACCATTCCTGGCGCTCGCGGGCGACGTCGTAGAGCCGGGCGTTGGCGATCGCGACGCCGGCGGTGGCGGCGAGCGCGGTGACGAGGTCCTCGTCCTCGGCACTGAACTGCCCACTGCTGCTCTCGCAGAGGTAGAGGTTGCCGAACACCTCGCCCCGCACGCGGATCGGGACGCCGAGGAAGCTGTCCATCGGCGGATGGTGGTCGGGGAATCCCGAGGAGCGGGGGTCGTCGCCGATCCGGGTGACCCGGATCGGCACCGGGTCCTCCACCAGTGCCCCGAGCAGCCCCTTGCCCTGCGGCAGCTCGCCGATGCCCTCGACGGTGTCGGATGACATCCCGGCGTGGACGAACTGTGCGAGCCCGCCGGTGCGCGCGTTGACCCCGAGTGCCGCGTAGCGGGCCCCGACCAGCTTCCGTGCGGCGTCGACGATGTGGCGCAGCAGGAAGGGCAGGGCGAGGTCGCCGTTGATCATCTGGTTGGCGCGCAGCAGCCCGCGCAGGCGGCCCTGGCTGCCGATCACCTCGTGGGCGCGCTCGACGAGCTGCGCCAGCAGCTGGTCCAGCTCCAGGCGCGGGAGGTCCGGGAACGTCAGCGGAGGATCATCCATGCGAGGCGCCCTCCTGCTCGGGCGCGCAGCGGCCCGGCACATCGGATGGTGGCCTGCCGGGGTCTGGGACAGCTTGGCGCCACCCTACGCCCGCATCACCGCCGTGCCGTCTGTGTCGGCTGGCCACTCGGAGTCCATGCGCCATTCGATACGGGTCTCTGCCTTGTCGTCCGTGGCACAACGTCATTCGGATCGAGACCTTCTGCCCCAGTCGTCGGGCCTCGGTCGGGCAGAAAGGATCAGGTAGTCGTGCACGCGGGTAGGCGCAGGGCGTGCTGCGCGGCGATGCGGGACCTTCGCCTCTGCTGCGACGAGTTTGGCCGGGCGATGCTGGGACGTCGGCGAGCGGGAGATGTCCCGGGACCGGCACCCATATTTCCTTCATTCTCCACACATCTTTGAGGCGGTGACCGACCGATGGCGACTTCGGGAAGTACAGCAGTGGCGGATCGAACTGTTCTGGAGCGGCTGCTGGAGGCGGGCATCACGCAGGACCGGGCCATGCATCACCTGAGCGACCGCTGGGTTCGGGTCGACGGGGAGATCATCACCGATCCGGCACACTTGGCGGAGCCTCCTGTGCAGGTCGAGCTCCGGTTCAACCTGCTGTTCGACGAGTCCGGCAACTAGTGTCGCGGTAACTAGATAACTTTACTTCGGCACCGGTTCACGGGATCATGGCTTGTGGCGTTGACTGTGACCGTGGACGTGCCGCCGCGGGATCGCGAGGTGCTGGAGTCGTGGCTGCGGGCGCCGTCGGTGGCGGCGGGGCTGGCCCGGCGGG
>NZ_JAOPWR010000379.1 GCF_025965585.1 Pseudonocardia sp. | reverse complement strand
CGCGGCGTACTCGCCGTATCTCGCGCTCGTGATCGCCTTCGTGTCGTCGCCGGTGATCTGCGTGGCGACCAAGGGCAGGTACTACCTGGCACGGCCTGACGACCTGCAGCCGCCGATGGAGGACGGCGAGGGCAACCTGTCGACCGTGCTCCTGGTGTGCAGCGCGTGCGGCGCGCAGTACGAGCGCCCCGACATGGCCGGATGCGCGTTCCACGGCGGAACCGTCTGCTCCTTGTGCTGCAGCCTCGAGAAGGCCTGCCACGACATGTGCAAGCCCGACGGGGGGTCGGCCGACCTGCCGCTGCCGAGAGTCGAGTCGCCGTCGTCCTGATCCCGGGACCAGCGGAAACACCGGAGAACCCGTCCGAGGACGCCTCCCACGCCGGTTTCCACGGCCTGGTTCCGGGAACCCGGCTTCATGCACTCCGGCCCCGTCGTCATCGCCTTCGACGGCTCCCCCGCCGCGCTCCGCGCACTGCGGGCGGCCGCGGAGCTGCTGGCCCCGCGGCCCGGTCTGGTCGTCGTGGTCTGGGAGGCCGGAGCCGCCTACGACCTCGCCTCGATCCCCAGCGCGGGCCTCGACCTCCCGCCCGCGCAGCTGGACCTCCGGACGGCCGCCGAGCTCGACCAGTCCCTCTACGCCGACGCGCAGGAGCTGGCCCGGCACGGCGCCGCGATCGCCGGTTCCCTCGGAATGCCCGCGGACGCCCTCGCCGTCGCCGACGACACGACGGTGAGCGAGACCCTCGTCCGAGTGGCAGGAGAGATCGACGCCGCCGCCGTCGCCCTGGGCCGGCACGGCCACAGCGCGCTGTACGACGTCCTGCTCGGCAGCACCGCAGGGGGCCTGCTGCGCCACGCCCCGTGCCCGGTGGTGGTCGTGCGGGGCACCGAGAAGCGGTCCTGACCGCTACGGCTCGGCGAGCTCCTGCAGGTAGGAGTTCGGCAGCTCGGAGCTGATGTCGTGCCACTCCTTCGCCACGACCGCGTCCCGGATCGTGTTCATCACCGCTCGGGCGTGTGCACGCGCGACATCGACCGGCGCGCCCTCCCGCTCGGCGATCCGCCGCACGAACTCCTCCAACGGCATCTTCTGCGCCCGCCCGCCGCTGTGTTGCTTCCCGCGCTCGAGCACCGGCCGGAACTCGGGCGGCAGCTCCTTGACTAGGTCGTCCACCTCCCCACCCGCGATCCGCTCGCCGAGCGTCTCCAGCACGGCCTCCGTCGCGCGCAGGGCGGTCTCCCGGTCGAACCCTCCCCGGTCGCCGACCCACTGCAGGAACTCCTCGATCCGCATCGGGACCCCGGAGCGACGGGTGCCCGTCAGCAGCGGGTCGTAGTCGGCGGGCAGCTCGCTCGCCACGATCTCCCACGCGTCCGCCCTGAGGGCCCGGCTCAGCGCCAGGAACGTCGCGTGCACGTAGCGGCGCGCCGTGTCGGGGTCCACCCCGGTCCGCTCGGCGACCCTGGCCACGAACTCGTCGGCGTCGAAGAGCTCGCGCGGCTGCTTCGGCGACAACCAGGACCGCGTCGCCTCCGGGGCCTGCGTCTGGACCTGGAGGAGGGCCCCTGGCGTCACCCGCTGGGCGAGTGTCACCAAGCTCGCGCGGGCGGCAGCCACGGCGGTCTCGCGGTCGACCCCGGCCTCGCGCTCGACGATGGAGAAGAAGCGGTCGTCATCCATGGCCTCGGAGTACTCACCGGCCCGGCCGCCAAACCGTGCCCACGGGCCGGAATCCCCCGCGGACACTCACCATGCCGGGTTCATGCCCTTTGACATCAGCGTCGGCGACGAACAGGTCTTTCCCCTGATCCTCGATGACGGATGGGACGTCGATGGTCATCGGTCCACACCCATGACCGGGTCGATGCTGGTCACGCCGAGAACATGCATGTCCGGACCCCGACGCGGCATGTCAGCAGGCTGGGCCAGCGGCCTCCCAGCGGGTATGCCGGGAGGCCACGGGCCCACTGAGCGCCGGAGTCGGGCGACGGGATGGGCGGGAGAACCCGCTCAGGTCAAGAAGTCGTCCAGGTCACCGTTCATGCAGTGCTCGACCACGGGGCGCACGGTCTCGAAGGTGCACTCCTTCGGGTTGCCCGGGGTGCAGGCGTCGCCGAGGACGTGGTTGGTGATGCGGTCGACGTCGGCGGCATCGCCCTTGATCTCCTTCTGCCTCTCGTAGAACTTGGTCGGGCCGTGGCCGAGGCGGTTCTTCGAGTACGAGTCCTGCTTGACGTCGACGAAGCGCTCCGGGATGCCCACGTCGCGCAATAGCCGGATGGACGCGGCGAGCGCGGCCTCGGCGCCCTGCACGTCGGTCATGCCGTGGGTGTCGACGCCCATCGCGTCCGCGATCTCCGCGAAGCGCTTGTAGTGCACCGGCATGTTGAACGCCCACACGCGAGGCAGCGCGACGGCGTTGTTCAGGCCGTGGTGGGTGTCGTAGAACGCCGAGACGGCGTGGGAGATGGAGTGGATGATCCCGAGGCCGCCGGAGTTGAACGCCTGGGCCGCGATGTACTGCGCGTACATCATGCCCTCGCGGCCGGGCAGTGACTGCCCGTTCCACACGGCCTCGCGCAGGTGGTCCGCGGTCAGCGTGATCGCGTACAGCGCGTTGCCCAGCGACGGCGGGAAGTCGAGCCGGGAGACGTAGGGCTCGGAGGCGTGGGCCAGCACGTCGAACCCGCACTGCGCGGTGTAGTCGATCGGGCAGCTGTAGTAGAGCACCGGGTCGTCGATGGCCAGTGTCGTGATGCAGGCGTCGTCGAACGCGACGTACTTGTGGGGGTTCTCGGGGTCCGTCGTGGTGTCGGTGATGACGTAGGCCCAGGAGGTCTCCGAGCCGGTGCCGGCGGTGGTGGAGACCGCGATGTGCGGCGGGTTC
>NZ_JAOPWR010000364.1 GCF_025965585.1 Pseudonocardia sp. | reverse complement strand
CCCGTGTCCCGCCAGGCGCGCCTGTGGCTCGCGCTCAACGCACTCGTGGTGATCGTGGCGCTCGCGATCCAGATCCCGATCACAGCTGCCGACACGACAGGTGTGTTCGCCACGCCGGCCTCCCGAGTGGCGAACCTGTTCACGTTCTTCACGATCATGTCGAACCTGCTCGTCGCGGGGGTGTGCATCGCGCTGGTGGCTCGGCCCGCCCTGCGGTCCACCGCGCTTGCAGTGCTCTGGCTCGACGCGCTGCTCGGCATCACCGTCACCGGCATCGTCTACAACACGGTGCTCATCGGCCTCTACGACCTGCACGGCGGCGCGCTGGTCGCCGACCGGATGTTCCACCAGGTGTCACCGGTGATGTTCGTCATCGGCTGGCTGCTGCTCGGGCCCCGGGGGCTCGTCTCGCTGCGCACCGTGCTGCTGTCGCTGATCTACCCGCTGGCCTGGCTGGCGTTCACGCTGGTGCGCGGCGCGATCATCACCTGGTACCCCTACCCGTTCCTCGAGGTCACGGACCTGGGCTACGGGCGTGTCGCCCTCAACAGCCTGGTGATCACCCTGATCTTCCTCGCACTCGCGGCCGGGATCCACGGCCTCGACCGCGTGCTCGGCCGATCTTCCCGGGCGCTCCCGCAACTGCACTGACCGGATCACGG
The DNA here is from genome assembly GCF_025965585.1 of Pseudonocardia sp. Taxonomy (GTDB): domain Bacteria; phylum Actinomycetota; class Actinomycetes; order Mycobacteriales; family Pseudonocardiaceae; genus Pseudonocardia. The sequence goes on along the minus strand of NZ_JAOPWR010000364.1, from coordinate 47,858 downwards.
TGACAGGATCGGGCGTGACGCACCCCGTCCGGATCGGTGTCCAGCGGAAGCCGCGGACGGTGCGGTACCTGCAGCGCGACGACGAGGGGTGGGACGTGACCGTACTGAGTGCGGGCCTGCTGTTGCACCGGCCCGCGACCGGTGGCGGCGTCGAGCTGCTGCTCGGGCACATGGGCGGGCCGTTCTGGGCGAAGAAGGACGATGCCGCGTGGTCGATCCCGAAGGGCGAGCACGATCCCGGCGAGGACCCGCGCGACGCCGCACGGCGGGAGTTCACCGAGGAGACCGGCTCCCCACCGCCCGACGGGCGGCTGCGCGACCTCGGCAGCGTCAAGCAGCGCGGGGGCAAGGTCGTCGCCGTCTTCGCCCTGGCGGGCGACTTCGACGCCGACCACATCGACAGCAACACCTTCACGATCGAGTGGCCGCCGCGCTCGGGCCGCATCGCGTCGTTCCCCGAGATCGACCGGGCCGCCTGGTTCGACCCCGACACCGCGCGGCGCAAGCTGGTGGCCGGGCAGGTGACGTTCGTCGACCGGCTGCTGGCGTCGTTGCGGGACACCTCCGGTCCCGCGAGCGGGACACCCCCTGTGCGGTGACGCATCACCGGGATGACATCGTCTTCGTCGACTCTGCGTGGTGCAGGGGGGATCAGCAGGAGGACGCTCGTGAGCACTGCCCAGCCGGTCACCGGCCAGCGCATTCTCGTCACCGGTGGGGCCGGAACGATCGGCTCGCACGTCGTCGACCAGGCGCTGGAGGCCGGAGCCACCGAGGTCGTGGTGCTCGACAACTTCGCCCGCGGCCGGATGGAGAACCTCGCGAACGCGCAGGCCATCGGCGGCGACCGGCTGACCGTCGTCACCGGTGACATCAACGACCCGAAGCTGGTGGGTGAGCTCACCGCGGGTATCGACGTGGTGTTCCACCTCGCCGCGCTGCGCATCACCCAGTGCGCCGAGCAGCCCCGCCTCGCGCTGGAGTCGCTGGTGGACGGCACGTTCACCGTCATCGAGGCGGCCGTTGCGAACGACGTCAAGAAGGTCGTCGCGTCGTCGTCGGCGTCGATCTACGGCCTGGCCGAGACCTTCCCGACCACCGAGCGCCACCACCCCTACAACAACGACACCTTCTACGGTGCGGCGAAGGCGTTCAACGAGGGCATGCTGCGCAGCTTCCACGCCATGAACGGCCTCGACTACGTGGCTCTGCGCTACTTCAACGTCTACGGCCCGCGCATGGACGTCCACGGCCTCTACACCGAGGTGCTGATCCGCTGGATGGAGCGCATCGTCCGCGGCGACGCCCCGCTGATCTTCGGCGACGGCAAGCAGACGATGGACTTCGTGCACGTGCACGACATCGCCCGCGCCAACCTGCTCGCCGCGCGCGCCGACGTCACCGATACCGTCTACAACATCGCCACCGCCACCGAGACCAGCCTCGCGGAGCTCGCGTCCGCGCTGCTGGCGGCCATGGACTCCGACCTGTTGCCGGAGCACGGTCCGGAGCGCGCGGTCAACGGCGTCACCCGCCGCCTCGCCGACATCTCCCGGGCGGCGTCCGAACTCGGCTGGACGCCCGAGATCGAGCTCGAGGACGGCCTGCGCGACCTCGTGAAGTGGTGGAGCGCCGAGGCGACCACCACCGCCAGCTGACCCCGTCCTCACCCCGAAAGGTTGCCCATGATCCCGGTGATGCGCCCGCTGCTCGGCGAGGAGGAGGCCCAGGCCGTCGCGGAGGCCGTGCGTTCCGGCTGGGTGGCCCAGGGCCCGCGCGTCGCCGAGTTCGAGAAGGCGTTCGCCGCCTCCGTCGGGGCCGACCACGGCGTCGCCACCTCGAACTGCACCACGGCGCTGCACCTGTGCCTGTACGTGCTGGGCGTCGGGTCGGGCGACGAGGTGATCGTGCCGTCGTTCTCGTTCATCGCCTCGGCCAACGCCGTGCGCTACTGCGGGGCCACGCCGGTGTTCGCCGACATCGACCCGGCAACCGGCAACATCACCGCCGAGACCGTCACGGCCGTGCGCACCGATGCCACCAAGGCCGTCATGGTCGTGCACCAGGCGGGCGTCCCCGCCGACGTCAACGCGCTGCGCACCGCGCTCGGCGGGCTGCCGCTCGTCCAGGACGCCGCGTGCGCGGCCGGCTCCACGCTCTACGGGCGCCCCACCGGCGAGGGCGCGCTGCTCGCCGCGTGGTCGTTCCACCCGCGCAAGCTGCTCACCACCGGCGAGGGCGGCATGATCACCACCGACGACGAGGAGCTCGCCGCCCGCATGCGGCGCCTGCGCGAGCACGGCATGAGCGTCTCGGCCGCCGACCGGCACGCCGCCGGCCGCGCCATCGTCGAGGAGTACGGCGAGACGGCGTTCAACTACCGGATGACCGATATCCAGGCCGCGATGGGCCTCGTGCAGCTGCGCCGGCTGCCGACGATCGTGGCGCGCCGCCGCGAGATCGCCGCCCGCTACCAGGAGCTGCTGGCCCCGCTCGGGCTGCAGACGGTACGTGACCCCGAGTACGCCACGTCGAACTTCCAGTCGTTCTGGGTGGTGCTGCCCGACGCGGCCCCGCCCGTGGCCGACGTGCTCGCCGCACTCGCCGAGGCCGGTGTCTCGGCCCGTCGCGGGATCATGGCCGCGCACCTGGAGCCCGCCTACGCCGGGCACCCGCACGGGCCGCTGCCGGCCACCGAGCACCTCACCACCCGCTCGGTGATCCTTCCCGTGCACCACGACCTGACCGACGCCGAGCAGGACACGGTGGTCGCGGCCCTCGCCGCCGCGATCGGGGTGGCGGCTGCCGCCCCCGCCGCCGGCTGACACCCCACTCCGAGGAGCGTTCGTTGACCAGCACCCTGCCGACCGTCGAGGCCGTGCCCTTCCTCGACCTCGCCGCCGCGCACGCCGAGGTGGCCGCCGAGGTCGAGGCCGGCTGGGCCGAGGTCGTGGGCCGCACCGCGTTCGTGGGCGGCCCGCAGATCAAGGCCTTCGAGTCCGAGTACGCCACCTGGTCGGGCATCGCGCACTGCGTCGGGGTCGGCAACGGCACCGACGCCATCGAGATGGCGCTGCGCGCGCTGGGCGTCGGCCCCGGTGACGAGTGCATCCTGCCCGCCAACACCTTCATCGCCACCGCCGAGGCGGTCACCCGCTCCGGCGCCACCCCGGTGCTGGTGGACTGCCTTCTCGACACCGCGCTGGTCGACGTGGACGCCGCCGCGGCCGCCGTCACCGACCGCACCCGCGTGGTGCTGCCGGTGCACCTCTACGGCCAGACAGCGTCGGTCGAGCAGCTGCGCGCGGCGCTGCCCAGCCGCGTGGCCATCCTCGAGGACGCCGCGCAGTCCCAGGGTGCGCAGCGCCACGGCGTCGCGGCGGGCAAGCTCGGGGACATCGCCGCCACCAGCTTCTACCCGGGCAAGAACCTCGGCGCCTACGGCGACGCCGGCGCGGTGCTGACCGACAGCGACGACCTCGCCGCCACCGTCGCGCTGCTGCGCGAGCACGGCTCGCCCCGCAAGTACGAGCACACCGTGCTCGGCTTCAACAGCCGCCTCGACACCCTGCAGGCCGTGGTCCTGTCGGCCAAGCTCCGCCGCCTCGACGGCTGGAACGCGCAGCGCCGCGCCGCCGCCGAGCGCTACGACACGCTCCTCGCGGGTGTCGACGGCGTCACCGGCCCGGTGGTGGCCGAGGGCAACCTCCCGGTCTGGCACCTCTACGTCGTGCGCGTCGCCGAGCGCGACCGCGTCCTCGCCGAGCTGCACGAGGCCAAGATCGGCGCCGGCATCCACTACCCCACCGCGGTCCACCGCACCGAGGCCTTCGCCCACCTCGGCAAGGGCTCGGGCTCGTTCCCGAACGCGGAGCTGCTCGCCGACGAGATCATCTCGCTGCCGATGTTCCCGAACATCACCCCGGCCCAGCAGGAGCGTGTGGTCTCCGTGCTGGCCGAGGCCGTCGCACGGTGACGCTCGCGGCCGGGGTCCGGGTGCACCCCCAGGGGCTGTGCGAGAGCGACGAGGTCGGCGAGGGCACGCGGGTCTGGGCGTTCGCCCACGTCCTGCCCGGCGCGCGCATCGGCCGCGACTGCAACATCTGCGACTGCGCGTTCGTCGAGACCGGAGCCACCCTCGGCGACAACGTCACGGTGAAGAACGGCACGCTCGTGTTCACCGGCGTGACGTGCGAGGACGACGTGTTCCTCGGGCCCAACGTGCTGTTCACCAACGACCTGCGCCCGCGAGCGGCGATCAAGCGCGGGCCCGAGGTGCTGCTGCCCACCACCGTGCGCCGCGGCGCCACGCTCGGGGCCGGCACCGTGGTGGTCTGCGGCACCGAGATCGGCGAGCACGCGTTCGCCGCCGCGGGTGCCGTGGTCACGAAGGATGTGCCCGCCCACGCGTTCGTGGCCGGCAACCCGGCACGGGCGAAGGGCTGGGTCTGCGCGTGCGGCGAGCGCCTGGCCGACGACCTGACCTGCCCCGAGTGCGGCACCCGCCACGAGAGGTCGGGTACCGGCCTGCGGGCCCTCTGACCCGCCCGATGCGCCATCGGCGTGGTCGTTCCGTCAACGAACCACGCTGAGGCGCACTCGTGATGCGTCACGCCGCCGGGGACGCGGTCGGCGGCACGTGCCCCCGCGGCCCGCGCGGATCCCGGATCAGCCCAGCAGCGCGTCGAACGCCGCCAGCACCTCCGCGGCCCGGGTGTCCGCCGCGGCGACGGCCCCGAGGAACGCGGCGTAGCCATGGATGAGGCCCGGTCCGGGCACGTGCCGGACCTCGACGCCCGCCGCGGAGAGGTGCGTGGCGTAGGCGTCGCCCTCGTCGCGGAGCGGGTCGAACTCGGCCGTGGCCACCACAGCGGGTGCCACTCCCGTGACGTCGGCGGCGAGCAGGTCCACGTGTGGGTCCGCGGTGCCGCCCGGCACGTACTGCTCGAGGAACCACTGCATGTCCTTCGCGGTGAGGAAGTAGCCCTCGCCGTTCTCCGTGACCGACGCCGAGCGCAGCGCCGGGTCGATCGTGGGGTACCAGAGCAGCTGCGCGGCCAACAGCACGCCCGCGTCCCGGGCCCGCAGCGCCGCGCCCGCGGCGAGACCGCCACCCGCGCTGTCGCCGGCGACGCCCAGCGGCCGCCCGGCGAACTCCGCCGCGGTCCAGCTCAGGGCCGCCGCGGCGTCGTCGAGCGGTGCGGGATGGGGATGCTCGGGCGCCAGCCGGTAGTCCACCGCCACGACGACGGCACCGACGGCGTTGGCCACGCGGCGGCACACCGGGTCGTGGGTGTCGAGGTCGCCGAGCACCCATCCACCGCCGTGCAGGTACGTGACCGCCCGGCCCCGGTCCTGCGACGGTGTGTAGATCCGCACCGGGATCGGCCCGCGCGGCCCGTCGACCGTGGCGTCGCGGACCGCGGCCACCTGCTCGGGCACGAACCCCGGTCCGCGCCGGGAGAGCGACAGCTCCCGGTAGTGGTCGCGGCTCTCGGGGGCGGAGCCCCGGACCAGCGGGACGGCGCCTGCCGCGGTGAGCGTGTCGAGAACGGTGCGGAACTGGGGATCGAGCACGATCTCGGACTCTACGATCCGGTCGTGCCTCCCGCACCGCCTGGCCCGACGACGCGCCGGTGCCCCTGCCGGGTGGTCAGGACCGCCGGGCCAGCCGCGCCCGCACCCGCGCGACCGTCCGCTTGAGCCCGTCGGCCGCGGCCAGCAGCGCGAGCCGCACCGGCGAGGGACCCGCCGCGGCCGTGGGGGCCGTGCCGGTTCGCGCCGTCTCGTCCACGGCCACTGCGAACTGCTCGAACAACCGCCTGCTGACGTCACCCGCCAGCGCCCGCCCGAACTGCGCGATGCGCCCGGAGAGGAACAGGTCGGCGTCGGCCCGCAGCACCGTGCCGCCGTCCGGGCCGGCCTCGGCACGCAGCCGGATGTCGGCCTGCGTGGCGCTGCCACCGGTGTCGGCGCCCTGCCCGACGAGCCGGATCCGGTGGTCGGCGACGTCGCGCTCGAGGATCTGGGCGAGCCCCGCGAACGACAGCTTGACGGGCCCGAGCGACACCCCGGCCTTCCCGCGGTAGCGGTCGCCGGGCAGCGTCTCCAGCAGCTCCGCGCCGGGCAGGCACGCCACGAGCCGCGGGACGTCCTCCAGGACGCGCCACACGTCGTCGAGCGGGGAGCTCAGCGTGCTCGTGACCTCGACGGTCGCCGAGGGCGAGCCGATGGGCACCCGCACCTCGGCGGGGACCTCCGCGTGCGCTTCCGGGGCGTCCTCGTCGGCCGTGCCGGTCGTGGACCCGCTCCCCCGCCCGACGAGAGTCCGCGCGGCGCAGTTCATCGGGGCGGGGACGCCGCCGGGGTGCTCGGCGGCCACGTCGGCGACGGCCGCGAGGATGCCCCGGTAGCCGGTGCACCGGCACAGCACACCCGACATCCGCTCGGGCAGCTCCTCGGCGTCCACGTCCGGCTCGTGGGCGAGCAGGTCGTAGGAGCTCATGAGCATCCCGGGCGTGCAGAACCCGCACTGCAGGCCGTGGTGGGCGGAGAACGCCTGCTGCAGCGGGTGCTGGTCGTCGGCGGAGCCGAGCCCCTCGACCGTGACGATCTCCGCGCCCTCGCACTGCACGGCGAACAGCAGGCAGGCCCGGGCCGCGTCGCCGTCGACGAGGATCGTGCACATCCCGCACACCCCGTGCTCGCAGCCCAGGTGGGTGCCGGTGAGGCCGAGCTGCTCGCGCAACGCGTCGGCGAGGTGCATGCGGGCGGGCACCCGCACCGTCACGTCCGAACCGTTGACGGTCATCGGGACCTCGACGAGCTCGCCGGCCGGCACCTTCTCCCGCGCGGGCGGGGTGGCGCCGGTCTTCCCTGCGCCGGTCTTCCCTGCGCCGATCCGCTTCTCTGTGGTGGTCATGCGCGTGCCTTCCTCGCGGCGTTCGCCAGTTCTCGTGCGGCCAGGACGGAGAACAGGCGGCGCCGGTAGCCCCTGGAGCCGTGGCTGTCGCCACCGGTGTCGACGACCTGCTCCGCGAGCTCCCGCGTCGCCGCCCGGAGCCTCTGCTCGTCGGTGGTGTCCTGCAGCCACGACGTGACGTCGGACGTGACCGGGCGGTCGGAGATGCCGAAGCCGGTCAGCCGCGCATCGGTCACGGCCCCGTCGCCGCCGACCCGCACGCGGGTGACGACGCCGGCGAGGGCGAAGTCGCCGTGGCGGCGGGCGATCTCGCCGAAGCCGAAGCCCTCCCCCGCCCCGGCGACCGGGAACTCGACGCCGACGAGCACCTCCTCGGGCGTGACACCCGTGGTCATCGCGCCGACGAAGAACTCCTTCGCGGGCACGCGCCGCCGGCCGCCGGGCCCGGCGATCTCCAGCGTCGCCCCCAGGCAGGAGGCGACGGCGGGCAGCTCGGCGGCCGGGTCGGCGTGCGCGAGGCTGCCGCAGACGGTGCCGCGGCTGCGCAGCTCCCGGTGCCCGACGAACGGCAGGGCCAGGCCCAGCAGCGGCACGGCACCCGCCTCGGCGGACCGTTCCAGCCGCCGCTGGCGGACGCCGGCGCCGACGCGGACGACCTCGGCGCCGCGGTCGAGCGAGCCGAGCTCGGCGACCGAGCCGATGTCGACCAGCGTGGCCGGACGGCCCAGCCGCATGGCCAGCACGGGCACCAGCGACTGGCCGCCGGCCAGGACCTTTCCGTTCCCGTCGGCCAGCTCGGCGAGCACGTCGTCGAGCGCCGCCGGGCGGACGTACGCGAACGGAGCAGCCTTCATCGTCCCGTGAACTCCGGCTTCCGCTTCTCGCCGAACGCCTTGACGCCCTCGGCGAAGTCCTGCGTGGAGCGCAGCATCGCGTAGGCCTTCCGCTCCAGGTCGATGCCGGTGTACAGCGGGCCGTCGATGCCCTTGTCCAGCACCTCCTTGGCGGTGCGCTGCGCGGCCGGCGAGAAGTTGGCCATCTTCGCGGCGAGCGCGTCGGTGGCCGCGTAGAGCGAGGCGCGGTCCTCGTGGACCTCGGCGAGGATGCCCCAGTCCAGCGCCTGCTGGGACTGGATCCGCGTCGCGGTCATGATGTGGAACTTCGCGCGCGAGAGCCCGATCAGCCGCGACAGGCGCTGCGTGCCGCCGGAGCCGGGGATCATGCCCAGGTTCATCTCCGGCAGCGCGAACTGGGTGCGCGGGGTGCCGAGGCGGATGTCGCACGACAGCGCCATCTCGCACCCGACGCCGAAGCAGTAGCCGTCGATCGCGGCGATCACCGGCTTCGCGCTGCGCGCGGGCGCGGTGACGTTGTGGCCGAGGTCGGTGAAGTCGATGGGGTCGACCTCCATGAACCCGGCGATGTCGCCGCCGCTCGTGAAGTGCTCGCCGTCCGACTTGACCACGACGACGCGCACCTGCGGGTCGGCGTCGATCTCGGCGAACCGGTCCGCCACGAGCTGGCGCATCTCCCAGGTGACCACCGTGAACTTGCCGTGCGAGAGCGTCAGGTACGCGATGCGCCCGTCCTCGCTGTGGTCCAGCAGGACCTCTCCGCCCTTCAGCGCCATGCTGTCTTCTCCTCAGGTGTGGTGGTGAGCAGTTGGTGGAGCACCTCGCCGTGCAGCGGGAGGCTGGTGATGTCGACGCCCCGGGGCGCCAGTGCGTCCGCCACGGCGTTCGCGAACGCCACGGGGAAGCTCATCGACGATCCCTCGCCGCAGCCCTTCGCGCCCAGCGGGGTGAGCGGCGAGGGGCTGACGACGTGGTCGGCGCGCAGGTCGTACCCGATCTCCGCGCTCGTGGGGCACAGGTAGTCGAGGAACGTGCCCGACGTCGGCTGGCCCGACGGCGCGTAGGTGAACTCCTCGTACATCGCCCCGCCCAGCGCGTGGACGAGCGCGCCGTGCACCTGGCCGTCGAGGAGCTGCTGGTTGAGCACCGTGCCGGCGTCGTGCACCGAGGAGACGCGGTCGATGCTGATCTCGAGGGTGTCCGGGTCGATCCGCACCGCGACGATCTCGGCGACGAAGCCGTAGCAGAGCGACGAGTTGATCTTGTCGTCCTGCGTCGCCGCACGCGTCTCGCGCGGGGTGAACGCCGCCTCCTCGTAGAGCCTGGCGCTGGTGCCCTCGGGCAGCGACGTGGGGTCCCAGTGCACGACGCCGGCGGCGTGCCGGAACTGCACCGACGTGCCGTCGGGGGCGCGCACGGTGCCGTCGACGAGCTCCAGGTCCTCGGGGGACGCGTCCAGCATCGTCGACGCGGCGGCGCGGATCGTGGTCGCGATCCGGTCGGCCGCCTGCACCACGGCGCTCGTGACGAGCGGCGCGAAACGGGAGGAGTAGCTGCCGGACGTGACCGTCCATGGGGTGGTGGAGGTGTCCATGTCGACCACCACGCGGACCTTGTCCACCGGCAGCCCGAGTCGCTGCGCCGCCACCTGCCGGGCGACCGTGGCGTGGCCCTGGCCCTGCGGCACCGATCCGAGCATCACGGTGACGATGCCCTGCACGTCCACGGAGATCCGGACGTGCTCGGTGGAGCCGGACTTGTCACGCCCGGGCTTGCGGTCCTCGGCAGGGGTGGCGAGGCCGACGTAACCGATGTTCGTGCCCGACGGGTCGACCACCAGCCCCACGCCGATGCCGTAGAACGCGCCGTCGGCACGGGCGGCCTCCTGGCGGCCGCGCAGCTCGTCCATGTCGGCGTTCTTGACGGCGAGGTCGACAGCGGCGGCGTAGTCGCCCGAGTCGTAGACGCCGCCGGTGGCCGTCTCGTGCGGGAAGCCCGCGATGAGGTTGCGGCGCCGGACCTCCAGCACGTCCAGCCCGGTGGCGCCCGCGACGGCGTCCATGAGGCGCTCGAGGCCGAAGTAGAGCTGCTGGCCACCGAAGCCGCGGTTGAGCCCCGTCGGCATCTCGTTGGTGACCACCGCACGAGCCCGGATCTCGACAGCCGGGATGCGGTACGGGCCGGTGATGTTGCCGAAGCAGCGGTAGAGCGTGGACGGCTCCGGCGGGCGCAGGTACGCCCCGACGTTGTCGACGAGGTCGGTCTTCAGCGCCGTGATCGCGCCGTCCGCGTCGACGGCCGCCGCGAACCGCATGGCGCGGTCGGCACCCGACGAGCTGGCCAGGAGGTGCTCGACGCGGTCCTCGGTCCAGCGCACGGGTGTGCCGGAGTGCTTGCTGGCCAACGCCATCAGCACGACGTAGGGGTAGATGCCGGCCTTGATGCCGAAGCTGCCGCCGATGTCGGCGGGCACGTGCAGGCGCAGCGCGGAGGTGGGGATGCCCAGCGCCCCGGCCATGACCGGCACCATCGTGAAGGGCCCGTGGAAGTTGGCCCAGGCCTCGACCTGGTCCGCCCCTCCCTCGTGTGACCGCCAGTGCGCGATGACGGAGTAGCACTCCATCGGCACCGAGGAGTAGCGCGGGAAGTCGTACTCGCCCTCGACGACGTGGGCGGCCTTCTCGAAGGCCTCGTCCACCCCGCCGAACGAGAACGTCCGGTCGGTGGCGACGTTCGACCCGGCGGCCTCGTGCAGCAGCGGGGCGTCCTCGGCCAGCGCGGCACGGGCCCCGATCACCACGTCGAGGGGCTCGTAGTCGATCGCCACGAGCTCGGCGGCGTCCTCTGCGGTGTAGCGGTCGGACGCGACCACCACGGCCACCGGCTCCCCGACGAAGCGCACCTTGTCGGTGCCGGTCGGGAAGTAGTGCATCGGGGCGCCCGTGGAGAGCGGGAACGGTCGCAGCGCGGCGAGCACCTCGTCCGGGCCGATCACGGCGGCGACGCCGGGGTGGGCGCGGGCGCGGGAGAGATCGACCGAGCGGATCCGGGCGTGCGGCTGCGTGGAGCGCACGACGGTCGCGGTCAGCGTGCCGGGCAGCGGGTCGACGTCGTCGAGGAAGCGGCCGTTGCCGCTGACGAGCGGGGCGTCCTCGATGCGCGACGGGGTCCAGTCAGGCATTGGCCAGCCCTTCGTAGTCACCGGCCACCAGTGTGCGGCGCAGCGTCTTGCCGACGCCGGAGCGCGGGATCTCCCGTACGGCGATCACGCGCTTCGGGCGCTTGAGCGACGGCAGCACCTCGCGTGCGTAGGCCGCCGTCTTCTCGGCCGCGGCGATGGGGTCGAGGCCGCGGACCGGCACCACGAACGCCGTGACCGCGTGGCCCCAGCGCTCGTCGGGCATCCCCACCACGCACACGTCGTCGATCTCGGGGCAGCGGATCAGCGCGGCCTCGATCTCGTCGGGGTAGATGTTCTCCCCACCGGAATTGATCATGTCGTCGACGCGCCCGGCCACCCAGAGGTCGCCGTCCTCGTCCGCGACGGCGAGGTCGCCGGTGTAGTACCAGCCGTCGTGGATGGCCTTGGCGTCGGCGTCGGGGCGCTGCCAGTAGCCCGCGAACGCCTCCGGGCTCTGCATCGAGACGATCACCTGGCCCTGTTCACCCGGGGCGACGAGCGCGTCCGTCGGGGCCCCGACCTCGGGGGTCACGAGCCGCACTCGGGAGAACACCCCGGCGCGGCCGGCCGATCCGGGCTTCGCGGCCACGTCCGGGCCGATCGTGAATGTGTAGATCTCGGTGCTCCCGAAGTGGTTGACGAACGCCGTGGGCGACACGGCCTCGACGAGCTGCTCGGCCAGCGCGGGGGTCATGGCGGCACCCGCGTAGGCGAGGTGGTCGAGCTGCGGCGCGCGCTCGAAGCAGCTGGTGCGCAGCAGCGACCAGTAGATGGTGGGCACGAGGTAGAGCGACGACACGCCCTCGGCGACGATCAGCTCGGCCGACTCCTCGGCGTCGAACGCGGGCTGGCCCACCCAGGTGCCGCCGACGACGATGCTGGCCAGCAGCGTCCGCAGGCCCATCGTGTGGAACATCGGCATGACGCCGAGCACGGTCTCGCCGTTGCGGGCCTGCGACTGCACGGCGTGCGCGACGGCCGCGGAGTGCTCGGCGCGGTGGCTGCGCGGCACGCCCTTGGGCTTCCCGGTGGTGCCCGACGTGTAGAGCATCACACTCGTGTCGTCCTCGCCCGGCCCACCGGGCACGACCGCGTCGGACTCCCGCTCGGCCAGGGCGTCGAGCTCGGTGACGGAACGGGGGTCCGACCCCGCGGCGGCGACGCGCGCGGCGTTGGCCTCGTCGGCCACGACCAGCATGGCTGCCGCGTCGTCGATGCAGTAGCGGAGCTCCTCGGGGCCGAAGCGGGTGGACAGCGGCACCGAGACCGCACCCAGCTTCTGCACGGCGAGATGCAGGCTGGCGAGGGGCTCGCCACCGGCGAGCGCGAGCGCGACGCGGTCGCCGCGACCGACCCCCGCGGCCGCCAGCACGCGGGCGAGCTGGTTGGTCCGCGCGTCCCACGCGCGGTAGGTCAGGTGCCGACCCGCACCGCCCACCGCCCGGCGGTGCGGGTAACGCTCCGCAGCCCAGGTCAGCGTCGTCGCCACGTCCATGGAGCCTCCGTCCACCTCTCACCATCTGAATCAGACCGTACGGTGCGTACGGTATGACACGCAAGACGAACGATCCCGATCGGACCGTCCGTACCCGTACGATCCCACCTCGTGACCGAGGTGCGGCTCTCCACCACGTCCTACGTGGTGCTGGGCATGATTGCGCTGCGCGGCCCGTCCACGCCGTACGACCTGAAGCGGGCCGTCGGGCACTCCGTGGGCTACTTCTGGCACTTCCCGCACGCGCAGCTGTACTCCGAGCCCGACCGGCTGGCCGATCTCGGGCTGCTCGCGCTGTCGGTGGAGGACACCGGCCGCCGCCGCAAGACCTACTCGATCACCGGGGCCGGCCGCGACGCGCTGCGCGACTGGCTCGCCTCCGCCACCGACGAGCACTTCCAGATGCGCGACATCGCCGAGCTCAAGCTGTTCTTCAACGAGGTCGGCGCCCCGGGCAACGTGGCGGCGCTGGCCGCCGAGCAGATCCGTCAGCACCGGCATCGCATCGCCGTCTACGACGGGATGGTCGAGCGGTTCGGCGGCGACCACGACGCCGAACCGCGCATGATCACACTCGAGCTGGGACTGGAGATGGAGCACGCGGCGCTACGCTTCTGGACCGCGCTCTCCGACGGCGATCTCGACCGGCTGCGGCGGGCGCGCAAGCGCGCGGAGTAGCGCGGAATGAACGGGCCGCCGATCGGCTTGGGAGCGTCATGGCTGGCATCACGAGGGGCTTCACCGGGCGCCGTCGCGACCGCGATCCACGGCTGCCCCCGGGGCAGTACGACGCCCGTGACGACTGGCCGGTGCTGCACGCCGAGGCCACGCCGCGGATCGGCACCGACCGCTGGACGTTCACGGTCGAGGGGCTCGTCGAGCGCGAGACCACGTGGACCTGGGACGAGATCCACGCGCTCCCCCGCTCGCGCTACGCCGGCGACATCCACTGCGTCACCACGTGGTCGAAGCTCGGCATGACCTTCGACGGCGTCTCGGTGGACGTCCTGCTCGACGCGGCCGGCGTGCTGCCCACCACCACGCACGTCGTGGCCGTCTCGCACACGGGCTACACCACCAACCTGCCGCTGGCCGACGTCACGGACGGCAAGGCGTGGGTGGTCTGGGACGCCGACGGCAAGCCGCTCACCACCGAGCACGGCGGACCGGCCCGGATGATCGTGCCGCACCTGTACTTCTGGAAGAGCGCCAAGTGGGTGTCCGGCCTGCGCCTGCTCGACCACGACGAGCAGGGCTTCTGGGAGCGCAACGGCTACCACGACCGCGGCGACCCCTGGACCGAGCAGCGCTACCAGGGCGACTGATGCCGGCCGACGTGGTCGTTCCCGCGGAGGCGGCATCGTGACCGTCACTCCGGGTGGCACCACCCACCGCAAGACGCTGCGCTGGCAGAACGCGCGGGTCGTGGCGGTCCGTGACGAGACACCGCGCGCCAAGACGTTCCGCCTCGCACTGCCCGAGCCGCGCGTCCACGTGGCCGGGCAGTACTACGTGCTGCGCCTGACCGCCCCCGACGGCTACACGGCGCAGCGGTCGTACTCGGTGGCCTCGGCCCCCGACGAGACCGGCGAGATCGAGCTGACCGTCGAGAAGCTCGACGACGGCGAGGTCTCGGAGTTCCTGCACGACGTCGTGCAGCCCGGCGACGAACTGGAGGTGCGCGGGCCGATCGGCGGGTTCTTCGCGTGGGCGGGCGACACCCCCGCGCTGCTGGTGGGCGGCGGGTCCGGCGTCGTGCCGCTGATGGCGATGCTGCGCGAGGGCCGGCGGTCGGGCCGCCGCGACCTGGTCCGGCTCCTCGTCTCGGCCCGCACGCCCGCGGACCTCTACTACGCCGACGAACTGCCCGGCCCCGAGACCACGGTCGTCTGGACCCGCGAGGCCCCGCCCGGCACCACGCGACCGGTCGGCCGGCTCACCGTCGACGACGTGGCCCCGCTCGTGACCGGTGACCAGGTCGTCTACGTGTGCGGGTCGCCTGCCTTCGCCGACGCCGCCACCGCCGTCCTGGAGCAGGCCGGCGTGCCGGTGGGTGCTATCCGGGTGGAGCGCTTCGGCCCGTCGGGGTGAGGATCACCGCGTGATCCGTACCGCGCTCGTCACCGGGGTCAGCCGCCGAAAGGGCATCGGGTTCGCCATCGCGCGGCGGCTGCTCGACGACGGCCACCGGGTGTTCGCCCACTCCTTTCACCCCTACGACGCCACCGAGCCGTGGGGCGCCGATCCCGGCGGCGTCGACGGCGTGCTGGTCGAGCTGGGTGGCGAGGGAGCGCAGCTCGCGCACGCGTCCGCCGACCTCGGGGACCCGGCCGCGCCCGCGGCTCTCGTGGCAGCGGCCGTCGAGCGGTTCGGGGCGCTCGACACGCTGGTCGTCAACCACGCCCGCAGCCAGAACGGCCTTCTCGCCGAGATCACCGCCGAGCAGCTGGACCGGACCTGGGCGGTGAACGTCCGGGCCTCGCTGCTGCTGGTGCAGGCGTTCGCGGCGCAGTTCCGCGGGGAGCACGGCCGGGTGGTGCTGTTCACCTCCGGGCAGCACCGCGGCCCGATGCCCGACGAGATCCCCTACATCGCCACGAAGGGCGCGCTGCACCAGCTCACGGCCTCCCTCGCCGACGGGCTCGCGGACCGGGGCATCACCGTCAACTGCGTCAACCCGGGCCCGACAGACACCGGCTGGGCCGGGCCGGAGCTGGACGCGTTCGTGCAACGGCACATGCCGCGCGGACGCTGGAACGCCCCCGCGGAGGCGGCGGCCGTGGTGGCGCTGTTGCTCGGGCCGGACGCGGCGACGATCACCGGTCAGGTGGTGGACGCGGAGGGTGGTTTCCGCCGGTGGACGCCCTGACGGTGCACCATCCGTCCTCACCTGCCTCGATCGGGCGCCGACGCGGCGACACTTTCGGGTGATATCGGTGGCGGGTGCGCGACCGTGCGCGGAACCCGCGCCAAGCTGGGGCCATGTCACGCAAGCCCCTGACGATCACCGTCGTGATCGGAGCCGTCGCCGCCGCCGTCCTGGCCGGCGCCACGGCCGCGTACGCAGCGCCGGGCGACCAGCCCGCCCCCACCACGGGCGGGAACCGGGGCTGGGACACCCCACCGCGCGACGCCATCGCCCAGCTCGACCGCCAGTAGCGCCCGACCAGCAGGAGCGCCCGACCAGCAGGAGCGCCCGAGCGCCGGACGCTCCCGACCAGCCCGCCGCCGCCGCGCACGGCCCCCTCCGGTGCGGCGGCGGCGACCCTCGGCGGGACGTGGTCCCGTCTCGGACCGCGCCGCCCTCGGACCGCGCCGCCCTCGGACCGCGCCGCCCTCAGACCGCGCCGCCCTCAGACCGCGCCGCCGCGGAGCCCCCAGATGTTGGCCCGGTCCACGGGGTCGGCGTCGGCCATCCGCCGGTACATCTCCGCCGCGGCGCGGGAGAACCCGTCCGGCACGCCGACCCCGGCCAGAGCGTCTCCGGCCTCCTGCATCTCCCCCACCCACCGCCAGGCCTTGCCCGTGGCCCGCGCGTCCACGCCGTCCAGCGCTGCGGCCAGATCCACGCCGGTGCGCGTCAGCTCGTCGCGCAGCGCGTCCTGCACGCCGAAGGCCCGGGCCGCCTCGACCATCGCGAGCCAGATCGTCGGCAGCGCCTTGCTCTGCAGCGCGAAGCACGCCTTGAGCCCGCTGGCCGCGCCCACCCCGCCGTCCAGCAGCCGCGCGGTGAACGGCGAGCCCTCGAACAGCCCGGCGACGACCGGCGACGCGGCGCCCGACAGCCACAGCACCGTGCGGCCCGGCTCCCACGCCGGCGGCCCGATGATCGCGCCGTCGACGACGTGGTCGGGGCCGAGCAGCTCCGCGATCCCCCGGACGGTCGCGGGCGACACCGCGTTGGCGTCGACGTAGAGGGGCCGCTCCGGGCGGTCGCCGAGCGCGGCCGCCACCTGCTCGGCGACGTCGCGCGCGGCCTCGGGCGGGCACACCGAGATGATCACGTCGGCCCGGCGGGCCAGCTCGGGGAGGTCCGGCACGCCGACGAGATCGGCGAGCTCCGCCCGCTTCGAGGTGGTGACGCTCCGACCCGCCGCCGCCCAGATCACGGCCCCGGCCACCGGCTTGAGTGCCGATCCCACCGCCGCCCCCATGACGCCCGGGTGCAGGATCCCGATCACCGGGCGGCCGGGGAGTACGTACTGGCTCTGCGCTGACGGTTCGCTCGCGGGCTCGCTCACGTCGGCATCATCGCGCTACCGTGGGCGCGGCGCTCGGGGCGCCCCCGGTCCGCGGGCTCACGCGCAGGCCCACCCGCCCCATGATCACCGGCTGGGCGCGGGAACGGCCACATGCGGCCGGAAACAATGTGATCGGAAACGCATCGAACCGGTGACCATGCTCTCACCGACCGGCGCCACGGGTTTCAGGCGCCGGCGAGGAGGCGCTGAACCTGGTGGCGCATCTGCTCCAGGACCGGGGCCACGCCCGGCACCACGAGCGCCACCAGCAGGAACACCGCCACGGTCAGGGCGGGCGCCACCACCCAGGCCTCCACCGTGCCACCGGTGCGGAAGCGCAGGGGTCGGGGGGTGCCCACCGGGTACCAGCTGCGCTGCCGGATGCGCAGCGGCCACAGCAGCGGTGCACCCGATTCCGTGATCGCGTCGCCCGCCGAGTGCACCAGCATCCCGAGCGTGACGGCGGTGCCCAGCCAGCCCGCGGTGCCGGCCGTGCCGCCGGGCACGTACTCGTGCACCGCGAACGTCAGCCCCGCCGCGATCATCAGCGACGGCGGCCCGGGCACGATCGCGTCCAGGCCCTTGATGGCCAGCGCGAGGCAGACGAACAGCGTGCCCAGCAGCACCGGCGTGCCCCACCGCGCCGACGCGAGGTTGACGGCGAGCCCGAGCAGCACCGCCCCGACAACCGTGTGGGTGAGGCCGCGGTGGGTGCCGCGACCGGTGTCGCGGCGGCCCTTCGTGAGGTCGTAGACGAGCGCCGACAGGGGCCGGATCACCCGGCTGGCCAGCCACGACGCCACCGAGAACCGGCGGGTGGCCTCCGAGGAGGGATGGTCGAGATCGGGCAGCAGTGCCGCCCCTGCGCACACCCCGGCGAAGGTGAGGATGCTGCCGGCGGTGGGCTGGACGTCGGCGATCCGGGGCGCGAACCCGGCGACGGCGAGCCCGAGGGCCGCACCGGACGTGGCATGACTGACCCCGAGCACTCCGTCGACGCTAGCGACGTCGGCCGCCGGGGTCCGGCAGGCGCGCCGCCCGTTCGGCGCGGGACCACAGGACGGGGCCGGACGCCACGCGCCCGGCCCCGCCCCGAGGGGCACCTCAGCCGTGGCCGAAGCAGTGGCTGCCGCAGTGCGAGTAGCAGTGGCTGGCGCACTCCGCCTCGGCCACGACGGTCGGCACCGCCGCCGCGGCCACCAGGCGCCGGAACTCGTCACTCGAGAAAGCGGCCTCACGATCGGACTCGGACATGGCCCGCGCCTGTGTCTTGAAGTCCCGCAGCTCGGTGGATGACGATGATTCCCCGGAACTGGTCTGGCTCTCGGACGGCTGGCTGCTCCCCTCGGTCTGTGAACGTCCGCGCCCTCGTCCACCCGTGGTCATTCGGTGTCCTCCGTTCGCCGTGATTCCCGTGGTCGTTCCGGCCGGATGGGCCGCTTCAGTGATGGCCGGTGCAGTGCGCCTGGCAGTGGGCCGCACAGTGCACGCCACCTGAGCCCCTGTTGAGCACCGCACCGACCCGTGAGGGCGCCGGCCGGTAGATCCACAGCGTCTGCGTGGTGTCGAGGCCCTCCACCTCCTGCGCCCGCGCCGGGCGGAGAGTGAGGATGCGGTTCACCTCGTCGGTGGTCTCGAGCAGCGTCTCGCCTGCACCCAGGGTCAGCCCGTCGCGCGAGCGCAGGTGCGCCAGGCCGAAGACCTCGCGCAGGCCCAGCGCGTCGAGCGCCTCGGCGAACGCGGCGAGGAAGCCGACGGAGTCCCGCAGCCGGTCCAGGTCGCGCTCCACCTCGTCCTGGATCCCGGCCGGGTACGCGCAGAACTCGAGCGGGAAGTAGTCGGCGTGCCCCCCGTCGACCTCGGCCTTCCACAGGTAGGGCAGCACCAGCGGGAGCGCCTCGACGTCCCACGGCCTCATGTAGGAGACGCCGTCGACGAACTCGCGCACGACCATCTCGTCGCCGGTGATCTCGAAGTGCTTGTGCAGCAACGTCACGCCGAGGACCTCGTGCAGGCCGTGGTGGCAGATCAGGTCGCCCAGCTCCGTCACGTAGTCGCGGCTGTGGCCGAGGTACCCGCGGGCCACCGAGAAGTCGTTGAGCCTCTGGAAGACGCCGGAGTCGTAGTCCCGGACGGCCACGTCCCGTACCGCGGCGGTCACGGTCAGGACATCTGTTCGAGGAAGGTGAGCATGTCGTCGGCATGCTCCTCCTCGTTCGCCAGGGTGTTCTCGAAGATCCGCCGCGTCGTGACGTCGCCGTCCCCGAGCCAGTTGATGATCTCGGTGTAGGACGCGATCGCGATCCGTTCCGCCACCAGGTTCTCCTTGATCATCTCGATCAGCTGGGGGGCGGTGGTGTACTCCGAGTGCGCGCGGCCGGACAGCGTGTCCGGGTTCATGTCCGGCGTGCCGCCCAGCTGGGAGATCCGCTCGGCGAACCGGTCGGCGTGGCCCTGCTCCTCGTCCGCGTGCTCGGCGAACTCGTCGGCCACCGCGTGGGCATTGAGCCCCCTGGCCGCGTAGTGGTGCTGCTTGTACCGGAGGACACACACGATCTCGGTGGCCAGTGCCTCGTTGAGCACGGCGAGCACCCGGCCCACGTCGGCGCCGTAGGCGGGAGTCACCGGGCCCTTGTCCATCTCTTGCCGGGCCCGGTCGCGAATCGTCTTGATGTCGGTGAGGAACTCGGCCATGGGTCTCCTTCGGTCCCGGCAGCGTCGCCGAGACCTGACCTTCGTCGCCCTCCGGGTACCGGCGCCTCGACCTCCGGTGACCAACTCCCCCGCCGCTTCTGGCACCTCCAGCACGACGCACCGGCGGAGCGGCGCACCGGGCAGGGTCAGCGAAGGGCGTCGAGGATCTGCTGCGCGGCCAACGTGGGCGTGAGAGCGCCGCTGCGGACGTCGCGCTCCAGGCCCGGCAACGCCTCACGGACGCCCGGGTCGGACTGCATGCGGTCCAGGAGCTGGTCGCGGACCATCGCCCACATCCATTCCACCTGCTGCGTGGCGCGCTTGGGGGCGAGCTCGCCGTGCTCGTCGAGGGCGGTGCGGTGCTCGGTGACCTTCTCCCACACCTCGCCCATCCCGCCGCCGGTCTGGGCGCTGCAGGCCAGCACCGGGGGGCGCCAGCTCTCGCTGGTGGGGGTCATCATCCGCAGTGCCCCGGCCAGCTCGCGGGCGGCGGCCTTCGCCGGTCGCTCGTGGTCGCCGTCGGCCTTGTTGACGGCGACGACATCGGCGAGCTCGAGGATGCCCTTCTTGATGCCCTGCAGGGAGTCGCCGGTGCGGGCGATGGTGAGCAGCAGGAACGTGTCGACCATGCCCGCGACGGTCACCTCGGACTGCCCCACGCCGACCGTCTCCACCAGCACGACGTCGAAGCCCGCGGCCTCCATGAGCACGATCGTCTCGCGGGTGGCGCGGGCGACCCCGCCGAGCGTGCCCGCGCTGGGCGACGGCCGGACGAACGCGTTCTCGTCGTTGGCGAGCTTCGCCATCCGCGTCTTGTCGCCGAGGATCGAGCCCCGGGTGCGTGTCGAGGACGGGTCGACGGCCAGCACCGCGACCTTGTGGCCGTCGCCGGTCAGCCGCGTGCCCAGCGCCTCGATGAACGTCGACTTGCCCACGCCGGGCACGCCGCTGATCCCGACGCGGTGCGCTCCGCCCGCGTGCGGCAGGAGCTCCATCAGCAGCTGCTGCGCAGCGGCGCGGTGGTCGGCCCGCGACGACTCGACGAGCGTGATCGCCCGCGCGAGCACCGACCGGCTGCCGCCCAGCACGCCCTTGGCGAGGGCGGGGACGTCGATCGCGCGTGCCATCAGTCCGTCAGGGCGGCCGTCAGCTTGGCCAGCAGCTCGACGGCCGACTCCGCGATCACCGTGCCGGGCGGGAACACCGCGGCCGCACCCATCTCCTTCAGAGTGGGCACGTCGGCGGGCGGGATCACCCCACCCACGATGATCATGATGTCGGCGCGGTCGAGCTTCGCCAGCTCGTCACGCAGCTCCGGCACCAGGGTGAGGTGCCCGGCCGCGAGCGACGACACCCCGACGACGTGCACGTCGGCCTCGACGGCCTGGCGGGCCACCTCGGCGGGGGTCTGGAACAGCGGGCCCACGTCGACGTCGAAGCCGAGGTCGGCGAACGCCGTGGAGATCACCTTCTGGCCGCGGTCGTGGCCGTCCTGGCCCATCTTCGCCACCAGGATGCGCGGCTGGCGGCCCTCGGCCCCGGCGAACTCGTCGACTGCCTCGCGGGCCCTGGCGACTGCCGGGCTGGTGCCCGATTCCTTGGAGTACACGCCGGAGATGATCCTGATCTGTCCCGCGTGCCGACCGAACACCTTCTCCAGCGCGTCGGAGATCTCCCCGACGGTGGCCATCGCGCGGGACGCGTCGACGGCGAGGGCGAGCAGGTTCTGCTCGTCGGTGCGTGGCGAGCCCTCGGCGATCATTGCCGCGGCGTTGGTGAGCGCGGTGAGCGCCGAGTCGACAGCCCGGTCGTCGCGCTCCTCGCGCAGCCGCCGCAGCTTCTCCAGCTGCTCCGTGCGCACCCCGGCGTTGTCGACCTTGCGGACCTCCAGGGCCTCGTCGGCCGTGGCCACGTACTTGTTGATGCCGATGACGGGCTGCCGGCCCGAGTCGATGCGGGCCTGCGTGCGGGCCGCGGCCTCCTCGACGCGCAGCTTCGGGATGCCCTCGTCGATGGCCTGCGCCATGCCGCCGGCCTGCTCGACCTCGGTGATGTGGGCCCACGCGCGGCGGGCGAGGTCGTAGGTGAGCCGCTCGACGTAGTGACTGCCGCCCCACGGGTCGATGACGTCGGTGGTGCCCGACTCCTGCTGCAGCAGCAGCTGGGTGTTGCGCGCGATGCGGGCGGAGAAGTCGGTGGGCAGCGCGAGCGCCTCGTCGAGGGCGTTGGTGTGCAGGCTCTGCGTGTGGCCCTGGGTGGCCGCCATCGCCTCGATGCAGGTACGGATCACGTTGTTGTACGGGTCCTGCGCCGTGAGCGACCAGCCCGACGTCTGCGAGTGCGTCCTGAGGCTGAGTGACTTCGCGTTCTGCGGCTCGAACTGGTTGACGAGCTTCGACCAGAGGAGCCGCGCGGCCCGGAGCTTCGCGACCTCCATGAAGAAGTTCATGCCGATCGCCCAGAAGAAGCTCAGACGCGGTGCGAACTCGTCGACGTCCAGCCCGGCGTCGATCCCGGCCCGCAGGTACTCCACCCCGTCGGCCAGCGTGTAGGCCAGCTCCAGGTCGTTCGTCGCGCCGGCTTCCTGGATGTGGTAGCCGGAGATGGAGATCGAGTTGAACTTCGGCATCTTCCTCGAGGTGAAGGAGAAGATGTCGGAGATGATCTGCATCGAGGGCTGCGGCGGGTAGATGTAGGTGTTGCGGACCATGAACTCCTTGAGGATGTCGTTCTGGATCGTCCCCGTGAGCTGTTCCGGCGCCACCCCCTGCTCCTCCGCCGCGATGATGTAGAGCGCGAGCACCGGGAGCACGGCACCGTTCATGGTCATCGACACGGACATCTTGTCCAGCGGGATGCCGTCGAAGAGCTGGCGCATGTCGTAGATCGAGTCGATGGCCACACCCGCCATGCCGACGTCACCCGCGACGCGCGGGTGGTCGGAGTCGTAGCCGCGGTGGGTGGCCAGGTCGAACGCGATCGACAGGCCCTTCTGGCCCGCGGCGAGGTTGCGCCGGTAGAACGCGTTGGACTCCGTGGCCGTGGAGAAGCCCGCGTACTGGCGGATCGTCCACGGCTGCGTGGCGTACATCGCCGGGTAGGGGCCGCGCAGGTACGGCGCGACGCCCGGGTAGGTGTTCAGGAAGTCGACGCCCTCGAGGTCGGACGCGGTGTAGAGCGGCTTGACGCCGATGCCCTCGGGCGCCTCCCACGTCTCGGGAGCCGGGTCGGGGGCCCACTCGCCGGTGGGTGCCTCGCTGTCCAGGGAGATCGTCGTGAAGTCGGGGATGGTCACTGCGATCCCTCCAGTGCCGCGTACACGGCGTCGATCGTGGCGAGGGCGTCGCCGCCCGCGAACAGCTGCCCGTCGATGCCCGGCACATCGGCCTTGCCCGCGAGCAGGACGTACCGCGCCCCGGCCTCGCGCAGCGCGGCGACGGTGGCCTCGGCACGCTCGGTGTAGATCGTGTCGGTGGAACAGAGGACCGCCACCGGCGAGCAGCCGGCGCCGATGCGCGTTCCGCTGTCGCTCGACGCGGCCGTATAGGCCTTGGCGACGTCCTCGGCGGTCTCGGTCGGGCCGGCGTCGATCGCCTCGACGCCACCGGCCTGCAGCACGTTGCGGGCGAACCCGGCCCGCGCGGTGTAGGCGGCGAGCGGGCCCAGCGTGGCGAGGAACGCGCGTGGCCGCGACCCGGTCTCGGCGAGGACGGCGTCGGAGTGGTCGCGGTGGGCCTCGTACGGCCCGGCGGGCCGGTAGACCGGCAGTCCGCCGGACTCGGTGGCCGGCAGCGGATCGCGCTCGACCGGCTTCTCGTCGAGATCCGGGAACTCGCTGACGCCCGTGAGCGGCACCCTGCGCGTGGCGACGCCCTTCTCGCGCTTCGCCCGGACCGCGGCGACCTTCTCGGCCACGAACCCCGAGTCGAGGGCCGCGACGGCCCCGCCCGCGGCCTCGATCTCCTGGAAGAACGCCCAGGCGGCCTGCGCGAGCTCGTCGGTGAGCGACTCGACGAACCACGAGCCACCGGCGGGGTCGATCACCCGGGCCAGGTGCGACTCCTCCACCAGCAGGGACTGCGTGTTGCGCGCGATGCGGCGGGAGAACGGCGTGGAGCGCCCGATCGCGGCGTCGAAGGGCGCGACGGTGACGGCGTCGGCCCCGCCGACCCCGGCCGCGAAGCCGGACACGGTGCCGCGGAGCAGGTTCACGTACGGGTCGCGGCGGGTGAGCATCGTGGGCGATGCGACGGCGTGCTGCGTCTGCGCCGTGTCGGCGGACGCCCCGGAGACCTCCAGCACGCGCGACCAGAGCCTGCGGGCGGCGCGGAACTTCGCGATCGTCGGGAACTGCTCGGCCGTGGCCGCGAGGCGGAACTCCAGCAGCCGCGCGGCCGTATCGATGTCCAGGCCCGCCTGGGTGCCGCCGTCCGGGCCCGCGGCGGTCAGCGTGCGCAGGTAGGCGACGCCGGCCGCGAGCGCGAAGCCCAGCTCCTGCCCGTCGGAGCCGCCGGCGGAGTGCACCGGCAACCCGTCCACGACGATCGCCCTGACCAGCGGGAACTCTCCCGCGACCCGCTGCGCGAGCGGCACCACGGTGTCGAGGTCCGGGCCGCTGCCGGTGCGGGCGCGGACACCGATCGGGTCGAGGCCGAGCGTGCCCAGCAGCGTGGCGGGGTCGATGCCGCGGTCGGTGGCCAGCGCGAGGAACGCCTCGGCGGCGCCCACGTCGGCCCCGTCGGCGTCCAGGACGACCGGGGCCAGGTCGAGGAACATCCCGTCGAGCACCACAGGCAGGTCCGTGACGGCCGTGCCGCCCTCGCCCACCGCGAGCCAGATCGAGTTGACACCGTTCTCGAGGTCGGCGAGGACCGCGGTGTGGGCGGTCTCCGCGTCGGGCTCGGCGTGCCGCTGGCGCGCGTCCCAGCCGTCGGGGACCGGGCCCGTGGCCCGCGAGCCCCGGACGAACGGCCGCTGCCCGGGCACGCCGGCCGCGGGCAGGCCGGCGACGTCGTCCACGGTGTAGAGGGGCCGGACGCCGATGCCGTCCAGGGACGACCTCACCAGCTTCGCGACGCCCGCGCCGGGCTCGGCGTCCTCACCGATCCGACCGGACTTCCGCAGCACCCCGTCGACGAGTCCGACCCACTGCTCGCGCGTGGCGGCGGGGAACTCCGCGGCCAGGCTCAGCTCGTCGGGTTCCGCCGGTGCTGCGCGTTCCGGGACCGTCTCGGTGCTCGCGTCGCCGTCGACCATGGGCGGAGTCTAGTGACCGGCGGTACTGACCGTTCCACTCCGAGCAGCGTGACCCCGCGCACGCCCCGATCAGGGGGTATCCCGGCCCTGCTCCAGCCGCAAGGCGAGGCGCGGGCAGTCGCGCACCGCCTGCCGGGCGTGGCCGTGCAACGCCCGGGGCACGGCGACGTCGGTGCCGGTGAGCGGGTAGCCCCATTCGTCGCGGCCGATCAGCTCGGGCAGCAGCTCGACGCAGCCGCCGCGGCCCTGGCAGCGGGTCCAGTCGATGTGGAGGGTGGTCACGAGATCGCTCCGAGGTCGGTTCCGAAGACGCGCAGGGCACTGCGGACCAGCCGCACGGTGCCGTCGGGGTGGTGGCAGGCGCCGCGGCCCGCCGTGAGCCCGGCGAGCCGGTGCAGCTCGGCGACCAGCCGGGGGTCGCGGTCACCCGCGGCGATCCGGCCGAGCACGTCGGCCATGCGCGGCAGCCCGCCCTGGCAGGGCCCGCACTGGCGGGCGCTCTGCCCGGCCAGGTAGGCCGCGATCCGGGCGGTCTCGACCATCCCGGAGACGCCCGGCGGGAGCGCGATCAGCACGCCCGCCCCCGTCGCGGCCCCGTATCCACCGAGCGACGCGCGGGAGAAGGTCGCGACGCCGACCTCGTGCGGGGCGAGCCAGGCGCCGTGGAAGCCGCCGACCAGCACCGGTGCGGGATGCCGAAGGCCCGCGCCGTCGAGGACCGCGCGCAGCGGGGTCCCGTGGGCCACCTCGACGACGCCGGGCCGGTCGAGCGCCCCGCTCACCGTGACCAGCGCCGTCCCCGGTTCGGTGGCCGTCCCGCGGGAGCGGAACCAGCCCGCCCCGAACCGTGCGATCAGCGCCAGGTGCGCGAGCGTCTCGACGTTCTGCACGGCAGTGGGACGGCCGTGCACCCCGGACTCGACGACGCGGCGGAGCTTGTCGCCGGGAAGCGCGGGCCGTCCCTCCAGCGCGGCGACGACGGCCGACTCCTCCCCCGCGACGAACCGCTCGGCGGCGACCGTGACCTCCACGGGGACCCGGTCGACGCCGGCGCGTTCCACCAGCGCCGCCTGCACGGCGACCAGAGCGGCGGGCGCGACGAGCACGTGCGCCCGGTCGGCACCGATCGCCGCGGCCGCGAGCTGTAGCCCGTCGAGGACGAGGTGCGGGGCGTGGGCGAGCAACCGGCGGTCCTTGGCGCTGGCCGGTTCACCCTCCGCCCCGTTGGCGACGACGAGTGGGACGCGGCCGGTGGCTGCCGCGGCCGAGGCCGCCACGGTGAGCTTGCGGGCGACGGGGAAGCCCCCGCCCCCGCGGCCGGTCAGCCCGGCGGCCTCCAGCTCGCGCACGAGCGGGACGGCCCACGGGATCGGTCCGACGTGGCGCAGGTGGTCCTCGAGCCGCAGCCGCGCGGCGTCGAGGAGGGGGTGGGACGGGACCGTCCCGGCGGCCGTGGTGAGAGCGGTCATCGGACACCGATCAGGGGGGCGGGGACGACGGGGGCGGGAGCGGGCCCGCGCACCTCGGCGAAGCGGTCGGACACCCGCCAGCCGACGGCACCGAGCACCGCTGCCACGCAGAGGCCGGTGGTCGTGAGCATCCAGCCGGTGCCGGCGTCCCTGCCCGAGCCGAGGCCGTGGGCGAGCGCGATCGGCCAGGCCGCGTAGGCGGCCCAGTGGATGCCACGCCAGATGCGCGGCCCGATGCGGTCGCGCAGCAGGCTCGTCGCGACGAGCGCGAGGATCAGGTCGAGCGCGAGCGCGCCCAGGCCGTACCAGAAGGGCTGCGCCGCCGCGGTGAACGGGACGACGAGCGACAGGACGTCGAGCTGCGCGTAGGGGTCGAAGAGCAGCGTGCCGACGTGCACCACCAGGAACGCGACGGCGAGCAGGCTCGCGCTGCGGTGCACCGCGGTGACGGCGAAGCGGGGCAGGCCCGGCAGTGGGCGGCCGGAGCGCGTCGCGATACCCAGCCCGACGACGAGCGTGAGCAGCACCAGCGACACCACCCCCGTGCCGCGGCCGAGGTACCACAGGGCGTTGATCATGAGGACGGCCAGTCTCCGAGGGTGAGGATCTTGAACGTGGCACCGACCAGGCGGGCCGGGACGCCGAGCGCACGCAGCCAGGGCAGCGCGTCGAGCCCGCGGACGACCGCCGCGGTGGTGAGGGTGTTCGCCTCGACGCACGTGCCGGCCGCGACGCTGACCGTGCGCCAGACCGCGGCCACGGGCATGCCGGAGCGCGGGTCGAGGACGTGGTGGGCCGTCCTTCCCCGGCCCTTCCCGCCACCGTTCTCCCAGGTGCGGCTGACGGTGCTGGAGGTGGCCAGCGCGCCGCCGGCCCCGAGCGTGACGGGAGCGGCGGGGTCCTCCGCCTGGTCCCGGACGAGCACCTGCCAGCCGTCGACGGGCGCGGGGCCCGCGGTGGCGATGTCGCCGCCCAGAGCCACCAGCACGCCGCTCCCGCAGGCGCGGGCGACCTCGGCCGCGCTGTGGTCGGCGGCCCAGGCCTTGGCCGTCGCGCCCAGGTCGAGCCGGGTGCCCGCGGGCACGGTGAGGACGTCGCCGTCGAGCTGGACCCGCCGCCACGCCGGCTCGGGCGCGGCCAGGAACGTCCGCAGCGGACCGTCGCCCAGGAGGGAGAAGTCGCGGTCGTAGCCGGCGGCGGCCAGCGCGGCACCCAGCGTCGGGTCGACGTCGCCGTCGGTGCGACGGGCGGCCAGCAGCGCGGTCCGCACGAGCTCGGCCAGCAGCGGGCTCACCCGGGCCGGGGTGCCGTCGCCGGGGAGCATCGCGATCTCGGAGTCGGGCCGGAACCGGCTGCACGCCGCCTCCACGCGCCGTGTCACGTCCTCGACGACGCGTCGCGCCACCGGGAGCGCGCCGGGATCGGTGGCGACGAGCCGCGCGGTGGTGCTCCACAGCGGCCACTGTGCGGTGCCGGGCCCCAGGGGGAGGGTCTCCAGGAGCGGCATCACGATCCGCCCGACGAGGCGTGTGATCCGCCACTCGCCGATCCCTGGCCGACGGTGGCGCCGGAGGGCTGCCACGCGTTCGACGAGGAGCCGTCCGCGCTGCTGCTGGAGCCGTCGGTGGCGGTTCCGGAAGCGGTGGTGCTCGCGTCGGCGGAGCCGTGAGCTGCGACGACAGCGAGGCCGACGGCTCCGGTGACGCCTACTCCCGCGATCGCGGCCGTCACGGCGACGACCCTGCGGCGCCCCGCTGCACGCTCTGTCCGGTTCATGTCCCCGACGGTGCCGACGCTCCCTGTGCGTCGGCTGTGCCGGTCCTGTGCGGAGGATTCTTCTACGGGGTGTAGAACTACTACCGGACGTAGAAGTTCGGTGAACGGAGGCACTGCGTGGATGCCCTGGACCTGTCCCGATGGCAGTTCGGGATCACGACGATCTACCACTTCCTGTTCGTCCCGCTGACGATCGGCCTGTCGGTCGTCGTCGCGGCCCTGCAGAGCGCCTGGCACCGCACCGGCCGGGCCGAGTACCTGCGGGCCACGAAGTTCTTCGGCAAGCTGTTCCTGATCAACTTCGCCATGGGCGTGGTGACCGGCATCGTCCAGGAGTTCCAGTTCGGGATGAACTGGAGCGCCTACTCGACGTTCGTCGGCGACGTCTTCGGCGCTCCCCTCGCGCTCGAGGCGCTGCTCGCGTTCTTCCTGGAGTCCACGTTCATCGGGCTGTGGATCTTCGGCTGGGACCGGCTGCCGAAGCGCGTGCACCTCGCCACCATCTGGGTCGCCGCGATCGGCTCCAACCTGTCGGCGTTCTTCATCCTCTCGGCGAACGCCTGGATGCGGCACCCCGTCGGCTTCACGGTCGACCCCGCCACCGGGCGCGCGCACCTCACCGACATCGTCGCGGTGCTGACGAACCCGCAGGCGCTCTCGACGTACGTGCACGTGCTCGGCGCGTCGTTCGTCGTCGCGGGGCTGTTCGTCGTCGCCGTCAGCGCCATCCGGATCCTGCGCACCCGCAACGGCAAGGCGGACGCCCCGCAGGCCGACCACGAGATGTTCCGCCGCACGCTGCGCGCCGGTCTGGCCACCACCGCGATCGCGGGCATCGTCGTCGCGCTCTCGGGCCACAACCAGGCGCAGCTCATGGCGCAGTACGAGCCCATGAAGCTCGCCTCGGCCGAGGCGCTGTGGCAGACCGAGCAGCCCGCCGGGTTCTCGCTGTTCGCGGTCGGCGACGTCGAGGGCAGCCGCAACCACCTCAACGTCCAGATCCCCTACCTGCTCAGCTTCCTCGCCACCGACACGTTCTCCGCGCCCGTGCAGGGCATCACCGAGATCCAGGCCCAGAACGTTGCGCGGTACGGGCCCGGCGACTACGTCCCGGACGTGCCCGTCCTGTACTGGGCGTTCCGGCTGATGATGGGGCTGGGCCTGGCCGGCGTCGGCGTCGGCGTGGCCGGCCTGTGGCTCACCCGCCGGGGGCGGCTGCCCGAGCAGCGCTGGATGTACCGGGTGGCTGTCGCCGCCCTGCCCGCGGCGCTCACCGCCGACATCTTCGGCTGGGTCCTCACCGAGATGGGCCGCCAGCCGTGGACGGTCGTGGGCGAGCTGCTCACCGCGGCCAGCGTCTCCCCCGGCGTCAGCCTCGCCGAGGTGGCGCTCTCGCTCACCGTGTTCACCGCCCTCTACGGCGCGCTCGCGGTCGTCGAGGCCCGGCTGCTGTGGCGGTACGTCAAGAAGGGTCCCGAGCCCGTCCCGGTCGCGGGCTCCGACTCGGGCGACGAGCCCCTCGTCCCCGCGCTCGGCTACTAGGAGGACGACCGTGGATCTCCCCACCGTCTGGTTCGTCGCCATCGCGGTCCTGTGGACCGGTTACTTCGTGCTGGAGGGCTTCGACTTCGGCGTCGGCATCCTGCTGCCGGTGCTCGGCCGTCGCTCGCGCGGCGACCGCAGGGTGGTGCTCGACGCGATCGGACCCGTCTGGGACGGCAACGAGGTCTGGCTGATCACCGCGATCGGCGCGATGTTCGCCGCGTTCCCCGCCTGGTACGGAGCGACGCTCAGCGGCTTCTACGTGCCCGTGCTGCTCGTGGTGCTCGCGCTCATCGTGCGCGGGGTCGCGCTGGAGTACCGGGGCAAGGTGGACGACCGCGCGTGGGTGCGCCGCTGCGACCTCGGGATCGTCGTGGGCAGCGTCGTGCCGGCGTTCGTCTGGGGCGTGGTGCTCGCGAACCTCGTGCGGGGTGTCGAGCTCGGACCCGACGGCGTCGTGCGGTCTGGCGTGGCCGACCTGCTCAGCCCGTACGCGCTGCTCGGCGGCCTGGCCACGCTGACACTCTTCACCCTGCACGGCGCCGTGTTCCTGGCGCTCAAGACCGACGGACCGGTCCGGCACCGCGCCCGCGCTGCCGTGCGGCGGACGGGGCCGGTGGCCGTCACCGTGCTCGCGGGCTTCCTCGCCTGGACACAGACGGCCCACGGCGCGGGATGGACCACCGCCGCCGCGGTCGGCGCCGTCGTGGCCCTGCTCGCCGGTGCGGTGCTCGCGGCCCTCGGGCGGGAGGGTTGGGCGTTCGTGGCCACCGTCGTCACGATCGCGGCGTTCACGGTGGTGCTGTTCGGGTCGCTCTACCCCGCAGTGCTGCCCTCGACCCTGGACCCGGCCTTCGACCTGACGGTGGCGAACGCCGCCTCGGGGCCGTACACGCTGGGGCTGCTCAGCTGGGTCGGCGGGATCTTCCTCCCGGTGGTGATCGCCTACCAGTCGTGGAGCTACTGGGTGTTCCGCCGCCGGGTCACCCGGGCGCACGTCGGCGCGGCATGAAACCCCTCGATCCCCGGCTCGTCCGCACCACGCGGTCGGTGCGCGTGCACCTCGTCGTGACGGTCGCCTGCGGGCTGGCACTCACCGGGCTGATCCTGGCGCAGGCATGGTTGGTGGCGCGGGTGATCTCCGGGGCCGCGACGGGCGCGGCCGGGATCGCCGCGGCCGTCACGGCGGTGGGCGTGGTCGTCCTCTCCCGCACCGCGCTGGCGCACGGTGCCGAGACCGCGGCCCTGCGCAGCGCGGCCCGGGTGAAGTCCGACCTACGGCGGCAGCTCGTCGCCCACGCGACCGGGCCGGCCGCCGACCCCGTCCGGACCGACGCCGGCGAGCTCGCCACGCTCGCCACCCGCGGCCTCGACGCCCTCGACGACTACGTGGCCCGCTACCTCCCGCAGCTCGTGCTCGCCGTGCTCGTCCCGGTGGCCGTGCTCGTGGTGGTGGCGCGGGCCGACTGGATCTCCGCGCTGGTCATCGCACTGACACTGCCGCTGATCCCGGTGTTCATGGCCCTCGTCGGATGGCACACCCAGGACCGCACGCGGAAGCAGTGGCGGCTGCTGGAGCGGCTCGGCGGTCACTTCCTCGACGTCGTCGAGGGGCTGCCGACGCTGGCGCTGTTCCGCCGGGCGAAGGCCGAGGCCGCGCTGATCCGGCGGGTCACCGACGACCACCGCCGCGCCACGATGGGCACCCTGCGGATCGCGTTCCTGTCGGCGTTCGTGCTGGAGCTGCTCTCGACGGTCGCGGTGGCCCTCGTGGCCGTCGAGATCGGGCTGCGGCTGCTCTACGGCCGGCTCGACCTGGAGACGGCGCTGCTCGTGCTGATCCTCGCGCCGGAGGCCTACCTGCCGTTGCGCGAGGTGGGAGCCCGCTTCCACGCGAGCATGGAGGGCGTGGTGGCCGCGGAACGCGTGTTCGCGGTGCTCGACGGCCCGGGCGGACCGGCGCCGGTCCCGGCCGCACCGGCCGCGCCGGCCGCGGCACCGGAGATCCGGCTGCGTGGGGTCGGCCTCACCCATCCCGGCCGCGAGGTCCCGGCGCTGCACGACCTGGACCTGGTGCTGCGCCCCGGCACCACCACCCTCGTCACGGGTCGCAGCGGCGCCGGCAAGACCAGCCTGCTCGGGCTGCTGCTGCGCTTCGGCGACCCGGACCGCGGCACGATCACGGTCACCGGGCGCGACGGCACCCCCGTGCGCCTCACCGACGTCCCTGCCGACGACTGGCGGCGCCGGCTCGCGTGGGTGCCGCAGCGCCCGTACCTGTTCGACGCGTCGGTGGCCGACAACATCCGCCTCGGCGCCCCGGACGCGACGGACGCGCAGGTGGAGACCGCGGCCCGGCTCGCGGAAGCCCACGCGATGATCACCGCCCTGCCCGGCGGCTACGCCACGCGTCTCGGCGAGCGCGGCACCCGCCTGTCGGCCGGTCAGCGGCAACGCATCGCCCTGGCCCGCGCATTCCTGCGCACCGCCACGGCGGACGGGGACGTCGTCGTCCTCCTGGACGAGCCGACCGCCCACCTCGACCCGGAGAACGCCGCGCTCGTCCGCGCCGGGGTCGCCCGGCTGCTGGAAGGGCGGACCGGCGTGATCGTCGCCCACGACGCGGGCTGGTCCGACCTCGCCGACGAGCTGGTCCACCTGGAGGCCGGTCGCGCGCTGACCGAGGCACGGGAGGTGGCCCACCGATGACGGCGCCCAGGCACGACCCCCTCCGGCGGATGCTCGCGCTCGCCCGGCCGCGCGGCGCCCGCTTCGCGCTCGGCGTCCTCGCCGGCGCCGTCGCCACCGGCTCGGCCGTGGCGCTGCTCGCCGCCGCCGCCTGGCTCATCGCCACCGCCGCGGGCCACCCGTCAATAACGGCGCTGAGCGTGGCCGTCGTGGCGACCCGGGCCCTGGGTGTGACCCGCGGGGTGGCGCGCTACCTGGAGCGGCTCGTCACCCACGACGCCGCCCTGCGCACGCTCGCCGACGTCCGCGACCGGGTGTACACGCGCCTGGCCCGCACCGAGCCGATCCACCGGTTCCGCTCCGGCGACCTCGTCACACGGCTGGTGGGCGACACCGACGCCACCCAGGACCTGCTCATCCGCGGCCTCACCCCGCCGCTCGCCGCGCTCGTCGTCGGGGCCGGCGTCGTCACGCTGTCCACCGCCGTGCTGGTGCCCGGCGGGATCGTGCTGGCCACGGGTCTGCTGCTGGGCGGGCTCGCCGTCCCGTTCGCCGCCGCGGCCGCCGGACGTCGGCCCGGACGGCGTCGGGCCGCGGCCACCGCCGCTCTCTCCACCGCGCTCGTCGACACCCTGCACGGCGCGCCCGACCTCGTCGCCTACGGGGCGATGCCCCGTGCGGTGGCCCGCATCGACGCGGCCGACGCCGAACTGGCCCGCGTCGCCCGCCGGGACGCCGGGCTGCTCGGGCTCGGGGCAGGCGCGTCCGCGCTGGTCGCGGGCCTGACGCTGTGGGCGACGCTGCTCGCCGGCGTGGCCGCCGTGGACTCCGGAGCCCTCGGCACGGTCCCGCTCGCCGTGCTCGTGCTGACGGCGCTGGCCGCATTCGAGATCGTGGCGCCGCTGCCTGCCGCCGCAGCTCGGCTGGGAGCGGTGCGGGCGTCGGGGACGCGGCTGTTCGACGTCCTGGACACCCCGCCCGCGGTCACCGTCCGCGCCGCCCCCCAGGCCGGTCCCACGGACGCCGGCCTGCACCTGCGCGACCTGCGCGTCCGCTACGGCCCGGACGAGCCCTGGGCCCTCGACGGGCTCGACCTCGACCTCGCTCCCGGCCGGCGGATCGCGGTGGTCGGGCCCAGCGGGTCGGGCAAGAGCACGCTGGTCGACGTCCTGTTCCGGTTCCGCGACCCCGGCGGGGGCACCGTGCACCTCGACGGTGTCGACCTCACGACCCGTGAGCCCTACGAGGTCCGCGCGTGGGTCAGCGGCGTACCGCAGGACCCGCACATCTTCGCGAGCACCGTGCGGGAGAACCTGCGCCTCGCCCGCCCCGACACCGCCGACGGCACCCCCACCGACGACGCGGCGCTGCGCGAGGTCCTGCGCCGGGTCGGAATGGGGAGCACCGGCCTGGAGGAGGAGGTCGGCGCGCACGGGGCGCGGCTGTCGGGCGGGATGCGCCAGCGCCTCGCACTGGCCCGGGCCCTGCTCACCGACCCGCGCGTCCTCGTGCTCGACGAGCCGACGACCCACCTCGACCCGAACACCCGCGACGCCGTGCTCGACGATCTCCTCACCGCCACGCAGGGCCGCTCCATGCTCCTGGTCACGCACGATCTCGCCGGCCTCGACCGGCTCGACGAGGTGGTCGTCGTCCTGGACGGGCGCGTGGCACAGCGCGGCACCGACGCCGAGCTGCGGGAACGGCCCGGCTGGTACCTCACTTCCGTGTCGGCGGCATCCCGCTAAGGTCCGCCCGTGCGTGATCACCGCGTCCTCGCCGCAGTGCTCGCGGTGGTTGTCCTCGCCGCCGCAGCCTGCTCCGCCGCCCCCACCCCGCAGTCGGTCGCCGCCTCTGCGCAACAGGCGCTGTCCGGGGCGTGGAGCTGGCAGAAGCAGGCCGCACCGCTGGATCTCGGTGTCAGCCACACCCAGTCCAGCCTGGACCCCGAGGAACCCGCCGCGGCCCGGCAGCGCGGCGAGGCCATCCTGTCGGCCGACGGCGCCTACTGGCAGAACGTTCACCTCATGGGCTTCGGCACGCTCAACCCCGAGCCCTCGCCCGGGGACTTCGAGTGGTCGAGCCTCGACACGCGCATGAAGCTCGTGAAGGACACCGGCGGGCACACCGTCCTCACCCTCTGCTGCTCGCCGGACTGGATGAAGGGCGGCGCAGCGGGGCAGACCGACTGGTCGAAGATCGAGGTCGCCCCCACCCCCGACCACTACGACGACTTCGCCGCGCTCGCCGCCGCGGCCGTGGAGCGCTACCCGCAGATCGAGCGCGTGCAGGTGTGGAACGAGCTCAAGGGCTTCTACGACGACGACCGGAACCGCTGGGGCTACGAGGACTACACCGCCTTCTACAACAAGGTCTACACGGCGGTGAAGGCCGTGCGCCCCGACGTCCAGGTCGGCGGGCCCTACATCGTGCTGACCAGCCTCGACCCCGGCCAGGCCAACGGGTCCGACGTCAGCGGCCCGTGGGGGGTGGCCGACCAGCGCGCGCTCGACGTCATCACCTACTGGCTCGCCAACAAGGTCGGTGCCGACTTCATCGCGGTCGACGGGGGCACCGCGACCCGCCAGAGGACACCGCCCACGTCGCTCCGGGAGGGCGCGCAGAAGTTCGCCGACCTCGACGCCTGGATCCGGCAGCAGACCGACCTGCCGATCTGGTGGTCGGAGTTCTACCCGAATCTCCCCGCCGGTCAGAACGGTGCGTCCACGAGCCCGGCCAGCGCCGCGGCCACCCTCGCCGCCGTCGCCGCGTTCGCGCAGTCCGGTGCCTCGGCCGCGCTGCTGTGGGGGCCTCAGGGCCGCACCGGCAGCAAGGACCTCGGCTACGGCGCGCTGTGGACCGACGCCACCTCGTCCGGCGGCGGGCAGCCCACCCCGCTCACCGCGGCCTGGCAGTGGCTCGAACCCCGCCTCTCCAAGGGCGACGTCGAGATCGGGTACTCCACCACCACGCCGCTGCTGGCGTTCCGCGAGGGCGGCGCCGCGCTCGTCGTGAACCCCACAGGCGGCGCGGTCACCGTCGCCGACGGCACCGCCCCGATCCCGGCCTGGAGCTCGACGATCACCGACCGCAGCGAGTGAGCCGGCCCGGGTCGGATCAGCTGGGTGCGCCCGGGATGTCGGGCAGCACCGTGAGCGTCGCGGGGGTGGCGGGCAGAATCCTCCCGACGTACGAGCGGGCGGCCGCCGTCGTGCCCACGTCACGGCCCTCCTGCTCGGACAGGAACCAGCGGTGCTCCAGGATCTCGTGGAACACCTCCGCAGGGGCGAGCCGGTCGTCGAGGTCCTCGGGCACCATCGCCATCACGCGGTCGAAGACCTCGGCGCGCCACCGGTGCGCGGCCACGGTCTCGGGGACGGCGCGGCCCTCCTTCTGCTCCAGGTAGGCGCGATAGCTCACCACGTCGTTGAGCAGGCGGCGGGCCTGGTTCTCGGTGACCTCCAGCCCGGTCAGCGCGAACAGCTTCATCCGGTGCCGTCCGACCTCGGCCACCTGGGTGTGCACGCGCATCCGCGTGCCCTCCTCGGTGGTGCTCAGCTCGATCTCGTCGACGTCGAACCCGAGCTCGTTGATCCGATCCACCCGCTCGGCGATGCGGTAGCGCTGCTCGTCGGGCTGCAGCAGCTCCTCGCGGGTCAGCTCCTCCCACAGCGCCGCGTAGCGCCGCGGGATCTCGGCCGCGATCTCGACGGGGTCGACGTCGTCGGGCAGCAGCCCGCCGTACTGCAGGTCGAACAGCTCCCCGCCGACCCGCTCTGCGGCGTAGTCGATGTCGAAGCGCCGCTGTCCGTCGCTCAGCGACGGGTGCATCTCGGCCGTCTCGGCGTCGACGAGGTACGCGGCGATGCTGCCCGCGTCCGGCCGGAACAGCGTGTTCGACAGCGAGCAGTCGCCCCAGAACAGGCCCGCCAGGTGCAGCCGGGCGAGCAGCTCCACCATCGCGTCCACCAGCTGGTCGGTGGCCCGCGTGGTGTGGCCGTGGGAGAAGACGTAGCGGTAGGACATCGAGTAGTCGAGGAACCGGGTGACGAGCACCGCGTCCTGCTCGTGACCCTGCGCCGGGGGCCGCTCCACGCACACGCCGAGCACCGAGACCGCCGGCATCCCCATCGCCTCGAGCTCGCCCAGCAGGCGGTACTCCCGCCGGGCGAGCCGCTCGTCGATCTCCTTCAGCGCGTAGACCAGGCCGTCGACCTCGACGAACCGGACGACGTGCCGCGAGATGCCGCGGTGGGCCAGCTCCAGGAGGCGGTCGTCCTTCCACTCCTCGAGCGGTTGCTCCCAGGGCAGCGACAGCAGGCCGGCCGCCCGGGCCGCGGGGGGACGGAAGATGAAACGCACGCGGGAGAGTACCGCCGTCAGGCCTTCGGGCCGCCCGCCACGTAGATCACCTGGCCGGACACGAACCCGGCGCCCTCGCTCACGAAGAACGACACCGTGTGCGCGATGTCCTCGACCTGGCCGGGCCGCGCCACGGGGATCTGCGCGGCGCGCACGGCGACGTAGGTGTCCCAGTCCTCGCCGATGCGCTCGGCCGTGGCCTTGGTCATGTCGCTGACGATGAACCCGGGCGCGATGCAGTTGGCCGTGACGCCGAACTTGCCCAGCTCGATCGCGAGGGTCTTCGTGAAGCCCTGCAGGCCGGCCTTGGCCGTGGAGTAGTTGGACTGGCCGCGGTTGCCCAGCGCCGAGGTGGACGACAGGTTGACGATCCGGCCCCACTTGGCGCTGACCATGTGCTTCTGCACCGTCTTCGCCATCAGGAACGAGCCCTTGAGGTGCACGCCCATGACCGTGTCCCAGTCGGTCTCGGTCATCTTGAACAACAGGTTGTCGCGCGTCACGCCGGCGTTGTTGATCAGCACCGTGGGGGCGCCCAGCTCGTCGGCCACGCGGGCGACGGCCGCCTCGACCTGAGCGGCGTCGGAGACGTCGGCGCCGACGGCGACGGCCGTGCCACCCGCGGCCTCGATCGCCTCGACGGTGCCCTTGGCCGCGGACTCCTCGAGATCGATCACGGCGACCGCGAGGCCGTCCGAGGCCAGCCGGAGCGCGGTGGCCGCGCCGATCCCCCGGGCCGCCCCGGTCACGATGGCCACCCGCTGGGGCACGTTCTCCGTCATCTGCGCATCCTCACTCGACGTCCACTCCGACAACTCCCCGCACCGTACCGGCCGTCCGGAGCGGGCGACCGCTGGCCGATCTTCGTCCCCGTTCGGCAAGCCGTGTCCACAGCCCCACCCCTTCGTGGTCGGGGTGGTCACCTGTTCGTGCGGTCGCCGGCGCTCACGCCTCGCGTGACCGCTCCGGTTCCGGCGTCGGGGGTGCAGGGCCCCGCGCACCGATCGGGTCCGGGGGGCGAGGGCACATGCGGCGGCGCCCGGCGAGAAGTCCCCAGCCGGGCGCCGTCATCCGCACTCGCAGCTAGAGGCCGAGCTTCTCCGCGGCGAGCCGGGAGCCCTCGACACGGGCCGCGATCTTCCCGAACGCCACGTCGCGCGCGTAGTCGGGTGAGCCGTGGTTGGGCTTCTCGTCGATGGAGAAGGGCGAGAAGCCGCAGTCGTCGGTGGAGCCGATCTGGTTCTTGTCGATGAAGTTCGCCGCCCGGATCAGGTTGTCGGCGATCTCCTGCGGCGACTCGACGCGGGGTGACTGGGTGACCGTCGACCCGATGTACGCCATCTGCACCACGCCGTCGGCGTCGGAGCGCAGGTGCTCACCGATGGACCGGAACACCGGGTCCTTGTCGCGCTCGCTGGCGCACTGGATGAGGAAGTAGCCGGCGTTGATGTCGAACATCGAGCCCAGCAGGTTGTTGTAGGGCACGTCAGCGGAGTGGACGGAGTCGCGGTCGCCGCCGGGGCATGTGTGGATCCCGATGTTGACGCGCTCCTCGGCCGTGAACCGCGCCATGACCCGGTTGTTCAGCTCGATGAAGTGCGGCAGCAGCCCGGCACCGGTCCAGGGGTTGCGGGGGTCCTCGCGGGTGGCGAGGCGGCCTTCGGTGAAGTCTACGGACACGCGCACCGCGCCGGCCGCGAAGGCCTGGCGGATGTCCTGCTCGCACTCGTCGATCAGCGCCGCCTCGAACTCCTCACGGGAGTAGCCCTCCACCGGGTCTTTCAGCGGGTAGAGCAGCGCGAGCATCGACGGCGCGATCACGGCCTGCTTCATCGGCTTCGTGGCGAACGGGATCGACTTGCGCAGCGTGTCGGCCGCGTGCTGGTTGTAGTGGAACGGGCCGGACTCCAGCTTCGGCAGCTGGCGGCCGTGGCCGTCGGCGAAGATCGCGAAGAACTGGCCGCCGGGGCCGAGGCCCGGCGCGAGACCGGTGCCGGCGAGGGTGTCGGCGATCGGGTACGTGGCGAACGACGACCAGCGCTGCTCGCCGTCGGAGATGATCGGCGATCCGGTGGCCTCGAAGCGCTCGATGGAGTCCTTGACCGCGGCGTCCTGCAGCTTCTCGAGGTCGCCCTTGCCGATCTCGCCGGCGTCGTACCGGGCGTAGGCCTCCTGCAGCTTCGCCGGGCGGGGCAGCGAGCCGACCGGCTCGGTGGGCAGGCCGGTGGCGGTCCGCGGGTCGTAAGCAGCCATGGCGGTGCGCTCTCCTCGAGTCGGATCAGCCGAACGGTGACGTCCCAGAGCGCGTAGCGGAACGAGCGTGCGCAGCTACGGACCGCGAACGTAGCGCGTGATCTAGGTCACGTCAACGAGGCCCGATGTCATGATCCACCGGCCGCGAGAACGAGCTGTTCGGCGGCGGCAGCCGCCTCTGGGAGGAGGATCACGACGCCTTCCGCATCGGATCGCACCTGTCCTATGAGCTCCGCCGCCAGGTCGATCCCGGCCTCCGGGGCCCCGTTCCCGGCCCGCTCGAGCAGCGCCAGTGCGGCCGTCGGGACCTCCGTGTCGGGCACCTCGTGGGCGAGGTACTCGGCCTGGGCGAAGCTGCGCAGCGGCCGCACGGACACCAGCACCGGCGCGGGTTCGCCGAGCGCGTCGCGCAGCCGCCGCCACGACTCCAGGTCGTACACCGGCCGCGTCACGAGGAACTGCGCCCCGGCCTCGACCTTGCGCAGCGCCCGCCGCGCCTCGACCTCCCGGTCGCGGGATCCCGGGGCGACCCGCACGCCGATCTCGAACGCGGTCTTGCCCGCGAGGCGCAGGCCGTTGCGGTCGCGGCCCTCGTTGAGCCCGGTCAGGAGCTCGACGAGGCCGGTCGAGTCGACGTCCCACACGCCGTCGACGTTCGGGTAGTCGCCCACGAGCGGCGGGCTGCCGGTCTCACACACGATCCGGCGCACGCCCAGCGCGTGGGCGCCGAGCAGGTCGGCCTGCAGCGCCATGATCGTGCGGTCCCAGGTGGTGACGCTGGCCAGGGTGTCGACGCCCAGCTCGTGCTGCAGGTGGACGGCGAGGTTCACCGGGCCCAGCCGGGCGCGCGGCCCGTCGCCCGTGGGGACCCACAGCGCGTCGACGCCGTGTCCGCACGCCTCGGCGGCCCGGCTCACCACCTCCGCGACGTGCCCGGCCTCGGGCGGTTCGATCTCGGCGAGCACCCGGAACCGCGGCCGCGACGCCTCCCGCGCCCGCTCCGGACGAACCAGCCCACCGGCGGTGTGACGCCGGGCGGACAGCTGGTCGGCCCCCGACGCCTGCCCCGGCGCTGTCCGCCCCACCCCCGGCCGTCCCAGCCCCGTCCGCCCCAGCCCCGTCCGCGCTGACCCCGCCCGCCCTGGCCCCGTCCGCGCAGGGGCCGTCGCCAGCGCCCTGACGACGGCGGCGAGGTGCGCCGGGGTGGTGCCGCAGCACCCGCCGACCACGGCGGCGCCCGCCTCCACCAGCAGCCGCGCGTACCGGGCGACGTACTGCGCGTCGACGTCGTAGGAGAAGCGCGAGCCCTCCGCCCGCCGGGGCAGGCCGGCGTTGGGCTGGGCCGCGATCGGTAGGTCGGTGTGCGCGCGAAGCTCCTGCACCACCGCGAGGACACCCTGGGGGCCGAGCGTGCAGTTCGTGCCCAGCGCGACGACCGGCAGGCCGGCCACCGCCGAGCAGACGTCGTGCGGGGTGTCGCCGCCGAACGTGCGGCCGTCGGGGGCGAAGGTGGCGGACGCGATCACGGGCAGGCCGGTCTCCCCCGCCACGCCGACGGCCTCCACCAGCTCGTCGAGGTACCCGAACGTCTCCAGGACGAGGACGTCGACCCCGGCCGCGGCGAGGGCGTGGATCTGCTCCCGCAGCGCCGCCTCCCGGTCGGCGGCGCCCACCCGGCGCCGCTGCTGCACCGTCACCGCCGGCGAGACCGACCCGCCGACGAGCACCTGCCGGCCGCAGTCCGCGACCGCGTCGCGGGCCACGCGCACGCCGGCGGTCGTGATCGCCACGGTGTCCTCGCCAAGGCCGTGGTCCTCGAGCCGGAGCCGGCTCGCACCGAACGTGTTGGTCTGCACGAGCCCGACCCCGGCGGCGAGGTAGCTGTCGTGGATCCGGCGGACGAGCGCGGGATCGGACAGGTTCAGCTCGGGCAGCGCCCGGTCCAGCGGGTGACCCGCCGCGTGCAGGACCGTGCCCATGGCACCGTCCGCCACCAGCACCCCGCCGGCGCCGAGCAGCCCCGGGCCCGTCACGGCAGCACCTGCACGATCTCGCAGGCCAGCTGCGCGAGCAGCCGGTCACGGTGGTGGTCCAGGCGCAGCCCGGAGATCTCCTCGACCCGCCGGATCCGGTAGGCGACCGTGTTGGGGTGCACGTGCAGCTCTCCCGCGGTGCGCTGCGGGCTGCCGTTGCAGCGGAACCATTCCACCAGCGTCCCGAGCAGGTCGGCACCGGTGCGCCCGTCGCGGGCGACGTCCCCGAGCACGTCGTCCGCGAACGCCCGCAGCTCGCCGAGGTCGGGCACCTGCAGCAGC
The DNA here is from genome assembly GCF_025965585.1 of Pseudonocardia sp. Taxonomy (GTDB): domain Bacteria; phylum Actinomycetota; class Actinomycetes; order Mycobacteriales; family Pseudonocardiaceae; genus Pseudonocardia. Next base: position 6,810 of record NZ_JAOPWR010000364.1, on the reverse strand, counting down.
AGCCGCAGCACCCCCAGCTCCCCGAACGCGACGACGGCCGGAGCGCGGGGCATCCGGCGCGCGGCGTCGATGGCGCTGCGGGCCTCGCTGTAGGAGCGCGCGATCTCCCCGGCCTCGCGGCAGCACCCCCCGATGCCCGCGACGACGTCGGCGCCGGGATGGCGGTCGAGCACGGCGGCCCGGCACCGCTGCGCCAGCTCGCGGACGGCGTCGAGCCCCGGCCGGGAGCCGTCCGGGGCGGGCACGACGGCCACGACCTCGGACTCGCGCACCGCGACGATCGCGGCGGACCGCCCGCGGGTGATGGTGTGCTCGGCGGTGGCGAGCACCCGCGCCCGATCCGGGGTCTCCACGACGCCGACCGCGAGGACATGGTGCTCGGTGCCGCGGGCGAACCCGAGGTGCCCGGCCCAGCGGTCGGCCTCCGCGGCGTCGCGGTCGCGGGCGAGCAGCAGCCCCTCGACGAGGTCGGTGCGGGCCCGGCCCGCCGCGGCGGCCACCACGCGTTCGCGGCCGAGGATGATCCCGCAGACCGTGGCGGCGTGCTCGGCGAGCAGGAGCAGCAGGTCGTCGCCGAGCTCGGGCTCGTCCGACGCCACCGTGACGAGGTGCGCGGCGACGTCGTGGCCGACCAGCACCGGCACGACCACGGCCCGGTCGAGCGCGGCCCCGGCGAGCCCGGCCCGGTCGAGTAGAGGCCCGTCGGCGGCCGGCCCCGAGAGCGACAGCCCCGAGAGCGACACAGCGCGCCGGTTCTGCGCGGCCGCCCCGAGCACCGCGGCGAGGCGGTCGCCGCCGACCGCCTCGGTGAACCGCTGGGCGGCGTCGGGCGGCGCCGCGGACAGGACGTCGGGCTCGCCGACCGGGTCGGGGCCCACGACAGCGACCCAGCAGCCCGTGCGGCGCGCCACGAGCCGCACCACCCCGTCGACGTCGGCGTCCTGCGACGCGAGCGCCGACAGGTGGCTGAACGCGGCCACGAGCTCGCGCAGCAGGACGTTCTCCCGGCGCTCGGGGGGCACGGCCTCGAGCCGCAGCCCCGGAGCCGGGTTCGCTCCTGCCGCCGCGGCCATGGGCGCAGCGTAGGAGCCGCTTGGGCTCCGCGGCCACTGTTCGCCCCTCCGATTTGTGGTCGAGCACATGTGTCCGGGGCCACAGCGCGCCCTAGCGTGGTCATCGACAGGCACGCACGCCGAGGAGGCCACCGGTGTCCCAGAGCATCGTCCATCCCCTGCTCACCGAGCTCGAACGCATCAGCGGGCACGTCGAGACCGAGCGGGCGGCCGCCGACCAGGCACTCATCACCGATCTGCGTCGTGAGGTGGCCGAGCTGCGGGCCGCCGTCGCCCACCTCCGGGCCGGTGCCACCCCCCTGCCCGGACGGCTGCGTCCGGTCGTCGCCAGGGCGATGACGGCCGTCGAGCTGCCCGCCCGTCCGGGCTGATGCCTGTCGCGAGCCACAAGTGCCCGGCCGGAGGCGGGGTCATGGCGGAGACGGCGCCCGGATGGCCCCGCCCGGCACGCCCCCGCCCGTCCGCCCGCGCGACCTACCGGCTCGCACCGCTGGTGGCACCGAACGCGCTGTACCGCCGGCTGGCCGCCCGGCTGGAGCGCCACCCCCGGGCCCTGCGGTTGTTCACCGCCGCGGAGCGCCGGGGCAAGGAGGCGCTGTTCGGGTGCCGGATGTGCGGCCAGTGCGCGCTGCCGGCCACCGGGTACGCGTGCCCGATGACGTGCCCCAAGCAGCTGCGCAACGGCCCGTGCGGCGGCGTCGCGGCCAACGGAGACTGCGAGGTGCACCCCGGCGTGACGTGTGTGTGGGTCACCGCGCTGGAACGCGCGGAGGAGGCCGGCCACGCCGACGACCTCACCCGCTTCCAGCGGCCCGTCGACCACCGCCTGACCGGAGCGAGCTCCTGGGTGCAGTACTGGCTCGGCCGCGACGAGGGCCTGTGGACGGAGCCGTCCGCGGCGCCTCGGACGGGACCGACCGGCCGCGGCGCCGGCGGGCCGGTCGACCTGGGGATGCCCGGGGCCCGGGCGTGACCGGTCCCGGTCCGGGCCTGCGCGGTGCGCTCGCCGCGGGCCGGTTCGCCGTCACGGCCGAGATCGGTCCTCCCCGCGGTGCCGACCGCGACGCGATCGCCCGCGCCGCGGGGCACCTGCGGGGGTGGGTGGACGCCGTCAACGTCACCGACAACCCCAGTGCCCACGTGCAGGTCGGGAGCCTCGCCGGATGCGTGCTGGCCGCCGAGGCCGGCATCGAGCCGGTGATGCAGCTGACCTGCCGCGACCGCAACCGCATCGCGCTGCAGTCGGACCTGCTCTCCGCTGCTGTCCTGGGCATCCCGAACGTGCTGCTGCTGACGGGCGACCACCCCGTCCACGGTGACCATCCCGAGGCCAAGCCGGTGTTCGACCTGGACGGCGTCCAGCTCGTCCGGACGGCCCGGACCATGCGAGACGAGGGCCGGCTGCTGTCGGGACGGGTGGTGGACCCGCCGCCCCGGTTCCTCGTCGGCGCGGTGGAGAACCCGTTCGCCCCGCCCACCCGGTTCCGGGCCGCGCGGCTGGGCAAGAAGGTGGCGGCGGGCGCGGAGTTCTGCCAGACCCAGTTCGTGTTCGACGTGGCGGCGTTCGCCGCGTGGATGCGCCAGGTGGTGGACCTGGGGCTCACGCAGCGGTGCGCGGTGATCGCCGGCGTCGGGCCGGTCCGGTCGCTGCGCGCCCACGAGTTCCTGCGCACGAGGGTGCCCGGGGTGGTCGTCCCCGAGTCGGTCGGGCGCCGGCTGCGCGGCGTGCCCGCCCACCGCGTCGCGGACGAGGGTGTGCTGATGTGCGCGGAGACGATCGCCGCGCTGCGGGAGATCCCGCACCTGGCGGGCGTGCACGTCATGGCGTTCGGGTACGAGCGCGGCGTCCCGGAGATCCTGGAGACGGCCGGACTGACGAGGAGGCTCCGTGCTGGTTGACGTCAAGCCCGCGGCCCGGCTGCGCGGCAAGAACGCGGTGGACCTGACCGGGGCACTGGCCCCGGTGTTCACGGCGCTGGCCGCCTGCGCGGCGACCGACCTGTCGCGGCTGCGGGTCACGGTCGACTGGGTGCAGTACCGCCACAACTTCCGGGCACCCGTCGAGCTGCGGCCGGTGGTCGGCGACACCCAGTTGGAGCTCGCCGTCGACCTCCGGCGGATCGCCGGCGCGCCCGACTCGACCGCGTCCGCGGTGGCCTCCGCCCTGCACGCCCACCGCACGGGCGGCGCGGGCGCCCGGCAGCTCACCCTGGAGGAGTGGGGGCCCACCAGCCGCAGCCTGATCTGGGCGTTCAACGCGCTGTACTGGGGTCACCTTCGCGACTGGGAGGAGGCCACCGGGCAGGACTACGAGTCGGCGCTGCCCGGCGGCCGCAGCGACGCCCGCGAGGACGAGCCGGTGCGCACGACCATCCGGGAGCTGTTCGCCGTGTGGGACGGTCTCGCCGAGCGCCGGGCGCTGCCCGAGGAGCTCTACGTCTTGGAGCTCGGCGTCGGCAACGGCCACCAGGCCCGGACGTGGCTCGACGCGTTCCGGGAGCTCGACCACGAGCACGGCCGCGGCTACTACCGGCGGCTGCACTACCTGATGGGCGACTACTCGGCCCACGTCCTGGAGCTCGCGCGCGCGACCGTCAGCGAGCACGCCGAGCGCGTCAGCTCGTTCGTCCTCGACGCGCTGCGCCCCACCACGTCGCTGGGGTTCCTGCGGTTCAAGGTGTTCCTCGTCTACATCTCCAACGTCTACGACAACCTGCCCACCGACGAGATCGCGACGATCGGGCAGCGCGAGCACCTCGTCGAGTCCCGGGCCCACCTGCCCGCGGACGCCGCCGCGGCCGTCGCGGCGAGCGTGCACACCACGCCGGACGCCCTCGGCGGGCTGGTCGAGAAGCTCCTGCGCCTGGGCCCCGCCCTGCTGGCCGAGGCCGTGCCGCAGCACGTGCCCGACACCCGTGCCGCCGTCGAGTTCTGGCGCGCGATCTGGGCCGCGCTGCGCCTGCAGGAGCGCTACGTGCCGTTGCACGGCCTGGACACCTACGCGATCGCGCCGGGCATCAGCGGTGAGCTGCTCCGGCCGCTGCTCGCCACCGGCAGCGACGTACGGATGCACGTGGCCAACGGCGCGGCCGCGAGCTTCGCCGAGACCCTGCCGCTGCTGCACCCCTACGGCCGGCTGCAGTGCCACGACCTCTTCGCCACCGACCCGCACCAGTACCGGGACGGCTTCCGTGGTCCCGGCAAGTACGACGGGTCGGTGGTCAACTGGGTGAACGGGCCGCTGCTCGCGCACATCGGCGCCCGCAAGGGCTTCGACGTGGCTTTCACCCCGTTCGCCCGGGCCGGGAGCAGCATCACGACCATGACGGCCGACGTGAGGGACTGAGATGCAACAGCTGCCGAGCCGACCCCTCCTGGCGACGACCGTCATCGGGTCCTGGTCGGTCCCCGACTGGCTGGAGCGCGCCAAGACGGGCGTCCACCACGGGTCGGTGAGCCGCACCCAGCTCGCCGAGATGCACGACATGGCGGTGAAGGCCGCGCTCAAGGACCAGGAGGTGGCCGGCATCGACGTCGTCAGCGACGGCGAGCTGCGCCGCGACAACGACGTCGACCACCTGCTGGCCCGCGTGCCCGGCGTGCAGGTGATGGACCCGGTCAAGGCGTTCTACTTCGACTACCTCGACCTCGCCCTGCCCGCCCCGCTCGACGACCCGCCACCGGCCCCCCTGGGGCTCGCCGCCGACCTCGCGTTCACCCTCGACCACACCGACCGCCCCGTCCGGTTCTCGCTCACCGGGCCGTTCTCGCTGTCGCGGCGGCTGCGCACCGAGGCCTACCCCGACCGGGCCGACCTCGTCCGCGCCCTCGCCCGGGTGCTCAACGCGGAGGCCCGCTCGCTGGCCGACACCGGCGCCGAGCTGCTGCAGATCGACGAGCCGTTCCTCGCGGGCCATCCCGAGCAGGTGGGCCTCGCGATCGAGGCGCTCAACATCGTGGTGAAGGACGTGCCGGTCACGTGGGCCCTGCACGTCTGCTACGGCAACCGCTACGCCCGCCCGCTGTGGGAGGGCCACTACGACTTCCTGTTCCCCGCCGTGCTCGAGGCGGACGTCGACCAGCTGCTGCTGGAGTTCGCGCGCAAGGGCGACGACGACCTGGCGCTCGTGGAGCGCTTCGGCTGGGACCGCGTGCTCGGCGTGGGTGTGCTCGACGTCAAGACGCCCGAGGTCGAACCGGTCGGCGTCGTCGAACGGAGGATCGAGCGTGCGCTGCGCGTCGTGCCTGCTGACAGGATGATCGTCACACCCGACTGCGGGCTCCGACACCTGCCGGCGTCCGCCGCACGCGCGAAACTGCGTGCCATGACCACCGCGACCGCACAGGTCCGCGACCGCCTCCAGAAGGAGCACGCATGATCCCGCTGGCCGAGAACGAGCACCTCTTCACGTCCGAGTCGGTCACCGAGGGCCACCCGGACAAGATGGCCGACCAGATCTCCGACGCCATCCTCGACGCCGCCCTGACCGGCGACCCCACCTCGCGGGTGGCCTGTGAGACGCTCATCACGACCGGGCTCGTCGTCGTGGCCGGGGAGATCACGACGACGGCGCAGATCGACTTCGCGGACGTGGTGCGGCGCACGATCAACGACATCGGCTACGACCGCGGCGAGTACGGCTTCGACGGCCACCACTGCGCCGTGATGATCACCCTGGACAAGCAGTCGCCCGACATCGCGCAGGGCGTCGACCAGGCGTACGAGAACCGCGCCATCGAGGGCAAGCTCTCGGAGGACGAGCTCGACAGCGACGGCGCCGGTGACCAGGGCATGATGTTCGGCTTCGCGTGCAAGGAGACGCCGGAGCTCATGCCGCTACCGATCGCGCTGGCCCACCGGCTCTCGCGGCGCCTGGCCGCCGTGCGCAAGGACGGCACGCTCCCCTACCTGCGCCCGGACGGCAAGACGCAGGTCACGGTCCGCTACCGCGACGGCAAGCCGGTCGGCGTCGAGAAGGTCCTCATCTCCACGCAGCACGCCGAGGAGGTCGAGACCGCGCAGATCAAGTCCGACCTGTGGGAGCACGTCGTGGTCCCGGAGATCCCCGCGGACCTGTACTCCGTCGAGGAGCTGCAGGAGAACTTCTACGTCAACCCGACGGGCCGGTTCGTGATCGGCGGCCCCGTGGGCGACGCGGGCCTGACCGGCCGCAAGATCATCGTCGACACCTACGGCGGCTTCGCCCGCCACGGCGGCGGCGCGTTCTCCGGCAAGGACTCCTCCAAGGTCGACCGCTCCGCCGCGTACGCGGCGCGCTGGGTCGCGAAGAACATCGTGGCCGCGGGGCTGGCCGAGAAGGTGGAGGTGCAGGTCGCGTACGCGATCGGCGTCGCGCGCCCGCTGTCGCTGCTGGTGGAGACGTTCGGTACCGAGCAGGTGCCGCTGGCCACCATCCGCAAGCTCGTGGACGAGCACTTCGACCTGCGCCCGGCCGCGTTCCGCCGCCACCTGCAGCTCAACCGGCCGATCTTCGCCAAGACCGCCGCCTACGGGCACTTCGGCCGCGACGACGCCGACTTCACGTGGGAGCAGACCGACAAGGCCGACGAGCTGCGCGCGGCCGCGGGACTCGACTGATGTCCTTCCCGTCGGATCTGGCTATCGCGGAGGCTGCCTCGCTTCGGCCGTTGGGTGAGGTGGCGGCCGGTATGGGTATCGAGGAGCGGCTGTTGCTGCCTTATGGCCGTGGTGTGGCCAAGATCGATCTTGCCGCGG